>NZ_JBFTNI010000009.1:0-332913 GCF_056397405.1 Variovorax sp. 05N34 | reverse complement strand
GCGCGGACCCCACGAAAAGCGAGCACCGCAGGTTGCCCGTAGCGCAGCGAAGGGACGCCCACAGCAGGGTCGCCTTTTCTTTGCTTACTTTCTTTTGGCGAAGCAAAAGAAAGGAAGTCGCCCGCCGGGGCGAGTCCCGGCCAACAGCCTCCCATACCCAACAGCCCCCAAAAAGACTCACCTCATCAACCCAGACACAACCCCCAGCATCCCAGAGATCCCCTCCCCAAACCGAGGCTCCAAAAACCCCCTGAGCTGCGGCATCAACAACTGCAACATCCAAATCCCCGCCAACAAAGTCAACGGAAACCCCACAGCAAAAATACTGAACTGCGGCGAAGCCCGATTCAAAATCCCCATTGCCAGATTGAGTGTCAGCAGCGCAGTCACCAGCGGCAGAGACAACATCAACCCGCTCGCAAAAATCTGCCCCCCACCCGCCACCAGCACCATCCACCCCTGTCCCGACATCGGCCCATCCCTGACCGGCAACACCTGAAAGCTCTCCACCAGCGCGGAGATCATCAAGAGATGCCCATCGAGCGCCACGAAGATCAGCATCGCCAACATATTCAGAAGCCGAGCCACGACCATCGTCGCCCCGCCGTTCATCGGATCGAAGAAGGAAGCGAACGAAAGGCCCATCTGCAGCCCGATGTACTCCCCCGCGGCCATGACGGCGGCAAAGACGAGCTTCATCGTGAACCCCATGGCGACGCCGATCAGCACCTGCTGCACGATGATCCAGACGCCGCCCGCGGACACCACGGGCACATCGGGCATCGGCCCCAACGTAGGCGCCAGCACCAACGCCAGAAGCGCCGCGATGGCCACCTTCACCTGCTTGGGCACCCACGTTTCGCCGAACACAGGGGCAGTGCTCACGAGCGCCAACATGCGCACGAACGGCCAGAGAAAGGCGACGAGCCAGGCGGTGAGTTGCGCCGAGGTGACGGAGAAGACCTGCGGCATCAGCCGATGAGCTGGGGAATGCTCATGAACAGCGCACGGATGTAGTCCAGCATTTGCTCGAGCATCCACGGCCCCACGATGACAAGCGTCGCGAAAATCGCCAGCAGCTTTGGAATGAACGAGAGAGTCTGTTCGTTGATCTGCGTCGCGGCCTGGAAGACGCTGATGATCAGGCCGACGATGAGCGCCACCAACAAGAGTGGCGCTGCGAGCACCAGCGATACCTGGATCGCCTGGTTGCCCATCGTCATGATGGTTTCGGGTGTCATTTCGAACTCCCTACGTATAGAAGCTCTGCGCCAGCGCCCCGATCAGCAGCTGCCAGCCGTCGGCGAGCACAAAGAGCATCAGCTTGAAGGGCAACGCGATGCCGGCGGGCGGCACCATCATCATCCCCATCGACATCAGCACGCTCGCCACCACGAGGTCGATGATGAGAAAGGGAATGAAGATCGTGAAGCCGATCTGGAAGGCGGTCTTCAGTTCGCTGATGACAAAGGAGGGCAGCAGGATGCGCAGGGGGACTTCTTCCGGGCCCTGCATGTCAGGCACCTTCGCCAGCTTGGCGAAGAGGGCGAGGTCGTTCTCGCGGGTCTGGCGCAGCATGAAGGTCTTGAAGGGCTCGATGCCGCGCTCCAGGGCCTTGTCGGTGCTGATCTTGTTCTCGGAGAAGGGCTTGTAGGCGTCGTTGTAGGCCTTGTCGAGCACCGGCGACATGACGAAGAAGGTGAGGAAGAGCGACAGCCCCACGAGCACCTGGTTCGGCGGCGACGACTGCGTACCGATGGCGGTGCGAAGCAGGCCGAGCACGATGAGGATGCGCGTGAAGCTGGTCATGCTCAGCAGCAGCGCGGGCAGGAAGGTCAGCGAGGTCAGCATCACCAGCGTCTGCACGCTGAGTGACCAGGTCTGGCTGCCGCCGGGGCCGGGCGTACTGGTGAGGCCGGGCAGGCCCTGCGTCCAGGCCGCCATGGGCAGGACGGCGGCGAGCAGCACGAAGCCGCCCTTCAGGCTTCGACGAAGAATGTTGCGCATCACGGAGCCGGATGTGTCTTGCCGGTGAGGGATTCGCGCAGCTTCTGCGCGAAGAGGTCAAGGGGTTTCGCAGCCACCCGCATGGTGCTGGTGGATGCATGAGATGCCTGGGATGCATGCGGCACAGCCTGCGCGGGCAGTGTGTGCAGGGTATTGATCTGGCTGGACGTCACGCCAAGCACCAGCCATGTGCCGTTGACGTCGACGACGACGACCCGCTCGCGCTGCCCGATGCTGGAGCTCGACACGACCTTCACCACATGGCCCCCGCCAAAGCGTTGCAAACCAAACCGCCGCGCAAGCCACGCGCACAGAAAGATCAGCCCAAGCACCACCATCATCCCCAGGCCCGCCTGCATCAACCCCGACGCCCCGACCGCCGGCGCGGCCTCGACGCTGTGCGACGGCACCGTCGGCAGCACCGCATGCACCGGCAGCGCCGCAAAGGCCATCGCCGCGGTCAGAAACCGCGCGCTCAGCCCAAGGAAGTCCAGAAATCCCGCGGAACCGGCTTTGCCGGGCCGCCGGGATTGCCCCCTGAAAGGGGGTGTCCGAGCCACACGAAGTGGGCGAGGCTGGGGGTGAGTCATTGCCGAGCTAGCTTCTGCATGCGCTCGGAGGGCGTGATGATGTCCGTCAGGCGAATGCCGTACTTCTCGTTCACCACCACCACTTCGCCCTGCGCAATCAGGTAGCCGTTGATCAGCACGTCCAGGGGCTGGCCGGCCAGGCCGTCGAGTTCGACCACCGATCCTTGCGACAACTGGAGCAGGCTCTTGATGGTGATGCGCGTGCGGCCGATCTCGGCCGTGAGCTGCACCGGCACGTCCATCACGCGCGCGATATCGACGCCCGAGGCGTCGGCGGCGGCCGCGGCTTTTTCCTGGATCTGCTGGAAGACCTGCATCGTGGCGGGCGCCGGAGCGGGCTCGAATGCCGATGCCGATGCCGATGCCGATGCCGATGCGGGTGGCGAGGAGGCGGTCTGCTCGGCGAGCGCCGCGGCCCAGTCGTCGGTGTCGCTGACGGAAGAAGTGTTGTCAGTCATGGTCGTTCTTCAAATCGCTGTCTTGGTGAGTGATCATGTTTTTCACGCGCAGTGCGTAGCGGTCGTTCGCGATGCCGTAGCCGCACTCCATCACCGGAACGCCATCGACCTTGGCCATGACGGTGGTCGGCAGCTCGATGGGCAGTACGTCGCCGACCTGCAGCTTCAGGACTTCGCCAATGGTCGACGACATCGACACGAAGTCGGCGACGAGTTCGACGTCGGCCTCCTGCATCTGCCGGGACATCTGCTTGACCCAGCGCTTGTCGACTTCGACTTCGTCCTGGATCGGATTCGACAGAAGGTCGCGGATCGGCTCGATCATCGAATAGGGAATGCACACGTGCAGGAAGCCGCCGATGGGGCCGAACTCGATCTGCAAGGTGGTGTTGATCACCACCTCGTTGGGAGCGACGATGTTGGCCAGCTTGCCGTGCATTTCCGCGCGCTGGTAGTCGAAGTCGAGCGGATACACCGGCTTCCACGCCTCGCCGTAGCACTGCAGCGAAAGGTCCAGAAGGCGCTTGATGATGCGCTGCTCGGTGCGCGTGAAGTCGCGGCCTTCCACGCGCACGTGATAGCGGCCGTCGCTGCCGAAGAGGTTGTCCACCACGAGGAACACCAGCTTCGGGTCGAACACGAAAAGCGCCGTGCCGCGTAACGGCTTCATGTGCAGCATGTTGATGTTCGCGGGCACCGGAAGGTGGCGCACGAATTCGCCGTACTGCTGGATCTGCACCGGGCCGACGCTGATGTCGGGGCTGCGGCGCATGAAGTTCAGCAGTGCGGCGCGCAGGCCACGCGCAAAGCGGTCGTTGATGACCTCCAGCGTGTGCATGCGGCTGCGCACCACGCGGTCGGGCGCGCCGAGGTCGTAGGCCGGAAGGCCATCGGCCGGCGGAGGGGGCGATGCAGTCTGGTCGACGCTGCCGCCAGTGACGCCTTGCAGCAGGGCATCGACCTCGTCCTGCGAGAGGACTTGTTCATAGGCCATGTGTCGCTTGCCTGGAGGAGGTCACTGCACCACGAAGGTGTTGAACGAGACGCCGGCGATGCCCTGCTCGGGCAACTTGTCGTTCAGCGGGCGATTCAGCTCGGTGCGGATCTCGTCGGCGAGCTTGGTCTTGTCATCGGTCGTCATCAGTGAATCCGGCGCCCGGTTGGACAGCAGCAAGAGCGCGCGGCTGCGCAGCTCGGGCATGAACTCGGTGACTTGCGCCTTCGACGGTTCGTCGCGCATCTTGAGAGCGATGCCCACGTGCAGGAACTTGCCGCGGCCTTCGCTCTGGAGGTTGACGGTCAGTGGCTCCATGGGCACGAAGATGGGTTTTTCGACGACCACCTTGGCGGATTCCGCGGGTGCGTCCCGGTGGCCGAGGAAGACGTAGGCGGCCGCACAGGCGGCGAGGACGCCGACGCCGACCAGAAGCACGATCAGCAGCTTCGAGGAACGGGGCGCGGCGGGAATTGCGGTTGCGGCAGGAGTGGAGGTAGCCATATGGAGCTGGATTTCTTGTTCGGTCTATTCTTTGCGAACTGCCCGGGAGGCGAACGGCTGATCAAGCGTGGAAAAGCGCTTCAGATCCGTCCATTGCCTGGACGTGCGGCAAGCCGTGGACGGCGCGTTCAGGCGAAGGTGTCGAGGCCCGCACCCGCGCGCACGGCGGTTGCCGGTGCGGGCGCAAGGCGCGTGGCCGTGGCGGCGCTGTCGGCGCGGCTGGCGCCCGAATAGTCGGGCGAGCCCTGCTGGCGCCGGGAGGGGTTCTGGTCCGCGAAGGCGCTGCCCTGGCCGAAGGGTTGGCGGGTCTCGGCGCCGACCGAGGTCTGGCCGAGGCTGATGCCCTGTTCGGCGAGCGTCGTGCGCAACTGCGGCAGGGCCGCTTCCACGGCCTTGCGGACGCTTTCGTGCGCGGACATGAACATCGCCTGCGCCTGGTTGTCACCCATCGTCAGCGTGACCTTGAGCGGGCCGAGGCCGGTCGGATTGAGGTTGAGCTCCGCGACGTGGTGGCCGCTGGCGCTCATGCGGATCATCTGCTGGCCGATGGCCGGACCCCATTGGTCGCTGCCGACGGGCGGTGCCACTGACAGTACAGGCGTCGAGCCTGCCGGCGCGGCGGCGCGGTCGCTGGCGGCGGCGATCGTCTGCATTTGCGGCAGCGGCTGCGGCGCGGCGGTGTCGACGTCGAGGACGCTGCCGTCGGTGGAATCAGTGGTTGCGGGCGACGCGGATGTGGTGGATGCCTTTGTGCTTTCAAGCGCGATGGGCGCCGGCGTGGACGACGTGCTGTTCGAGGCGGCCCCAGCCGCTGCATCCTTGGTGGATGCTGTCTTCGCCGGCGATGCGGCGCTCGCTGCCGCCATGGCGGTCGGCTGCTGCGGCATCAGCGCGTCAGCCGTCTGCGAGACGGCGGCATCGGCGTGCGCACCAGCTCCTGATGTGGATGTGGCCGAAGCCGCGGTTGCTTGAAGCTTGGCGTCGGCGGTGGAGGCCTGTGCGCCGGTGCGTGCCGTCGCGTCAACAGCACCTTCGGGCACGGCATCGTCGCTGGCGTCGGCGTCCTCAGTGACGGCCGGTGTGGTCGACGCGGAGTCAGCGCCGGCTTTCTCTGCCGCTGCTCCAACGATCGAAGCGTCTGCCGGCGCTGCGCGGTGGGCGGCGCCGGCGGCTGTTGCGCCGCTCGCACTTCCAACGGCATCGGACTTCGCACCGGCTGCGGCGCGTGCAATGTGTGCCGGCAGCGGCGCAAGCATCGCCATCACGTCCGCCGCGCTGAGTTCGCTCTTTCTCTCGCCGGCGCGCCCTGGCTTGCGACCCGCGCCGGGCGTGGCTGAGGCGGTGCTGGCTGCATCGTCCGCGGTAGGACGGCTCGCCGCGCGCGAACGATCGAGAACCGCGCCGAAGCTCCGGCCCTCAGGTTGCTCGGTGCTGCGTCCACGTGCGCCTGAAGCGCTCGCCGAAGATGCCGAGGATGCCGATGGGGCCGGCAAATTGATGGATGGCGGTGTGACTGTAGGCATGGCGGGCTCCGGGAGCTTCAAAGGGTCGGATTGGCGGCGCGGTCGAAGTACTTCCGGGCCGATCGTTCATCGCTGTCGCGCTGCTCGCGCTTGGCCTGCGCAAGCAGTTCCTGGCGGCGCACGCGCTCGGCAAGGGTGTCGAAGGAATTGAGTCGGCGCTTCTGGTGCTGCCAGTCGCTGCGGCCGTGGTCGAGGCGCTTGTCGGCCTGCACGACGATGGCGCGCTGCTGTTCGATGGCGCCATCCAGCGTGCCGAGGAAGGCCTGGTAGTTGCGCCACTTCGCGGTGGGCAGCCCCTGGCTCATCAGCGCCTGCAACTGCAGGTCGTAGTCCCTGCGGTATTGCACCAGCATGTCCAGCTTCTGGGCCGCGCTGAGCTGGGCGCTCTGCAATGCGCCGAGCCGCCGCGCGGCGTCGTCAGTCTGTGTGCGTGCGAGATCGGTCAGCGTTTCGAGGGGGAGTCGCTGGGGCATGGTGTTCCTTGCTGTGATTGCACTGGATGCGGTGATTCAAGGCTGTTCAGGCGGTCTCGAAGAGCTTGCTCATGCGCTCGATCGATGCGGTGTAGTCGGTGCGCTCTTCCATGGCCTGCTGCAGGAAGGCTTCGATGCGCGGGTACATCGCGATCGCCTGATCCAGTTGCGCGTCATGGCCGGGCGCATAGGCGCCGACGCTGATCAGGTCGCGATTGCGCTGGTAGCGCGACAGCATCTGCTTGAAGCGCCGCACCACCTCGAACTGGGACGGCGGGATGAGCGCGGTCATCGCACGGCTGATGGACGCCTCGATGTCGATGGCGGGATAGTGCCCCGCCTCCGCCAAGGTGCGCGACAGCACGACGTGGCCATCGAGGATGGCGCGGGCCGAATCGGCGATGGGGTCCTGCTGGTCGTCCCCCTCGGAGAGCACCGTGTAGAAGGCGGTGATCGATCCTCCGCGTCCTTCGGCGTCGCGTGCGCCGTTGCCGGCGCGTTCCACCAGCGCGGGCAGTTTCGCGAACACCGAAGGCGGATAGCCCTTGGTGGCCGGCGGCTCGCCCACTGCCAGCGCGATCTCTCGTTGCGCCATGGCGTAGCGGGTCAGCGAATCCATGATGAGCAGCACGTTCCTGCCCTGGTCGCGGAAATACTCCGCCAGACAGGTGGCATAGGCGGCGCCCTGCAGGCGCAGCAATGGTGAGTTGTCCGCAGGCGCGGCAACGACCACCGCGCGCGCGAGGCCTTCTTCGCCCAGCGTGTTCTCGATGAAGTCCTTGACTTCGCGTCCGCGCTCCCCGATCAGGCCCACCACGATGACGTCGGCGCTGGTGTAGCGCGCCATCATTCCCAGCAGCACGCTCTTGCCCACGCCGGAGCCTGCGAAGAGGCCCATGCGTTGGCCGCGGCCGACGGTGAGCATTGCATTGATGGCGCGCACGCCGACGTCGAGCACCGAGTCGATCGGCGCGCGCGACAGCGGGTTCATCGGCGGCGAAGAGAGCGGCACCTTGCGGCTGATGTCCAGCGGCCCGAGGCCGTCGAGCGGCCGGCCGGCAGCGTCGACCACGCGGCCGAGCATGCCTTCGCCCACGGGCAGGCGCTTGGTATGGGCATCGCCGGTGAGGGGAGAGCCGGCTGTTCCAGGTCGCGCAATGACGCGCGCCCCTGGCAGCAGTCCGGCGACTTCGCTTTGCGGCATCAGGAACAATCGATCGCCCGCGAAGCCGACCACTTCGGCCTCCGCATGGCGCTGCGGATGACCCGGCGGCAATTCGATCAGGCAGTCGCTGCCCACCGGCAGTTGCAGGCCCACGGCTTCGAGCACGAGGCCGACGGCGCGCGTCAGGCGGCCCGATTGGGTGGTCATGGCGCATCGGCTCACGTCGGAGCGCGCCTTGCCTAGCGTCGCCAGCCAGGACTGAAGGTGCGGATTGGCGACGGTCGTCATCGGCTCAGACTCCCTGCGCATCGGCATCGCGTTGCAGCGCGGCCGTCACGCTTTTCCAGCGCATCTCCAGGCTGGCGTCGACTTCGCCGTTCGCTGATTGCACACGGCAGCCGCCGCGCGTGATGGTCTCGTCGGCGCGCACCTGCCAGCCCGCAGCCTGAAGCTCGTTGCCGAGGCTGTTCTTCACCAGTGCGACGTCGTCAGCGTGGAGCAGCAGGCGCGGCTCGCCTTGCAGTGCAGGTTCGGCATGCAGAAGGTCTTGCACCATGGGCAGCACCCATTCGGGCTCGGCGCGGAAGGTGCGGTGCACGACCTGCCGTGCCACGTCCAGGGCGAGCGTCAGCAGCGCATCGGCCATCTCGGATTCGGCGCGGCGAATGGCTTCAGGCAGGCTCGTGGCAAGTGCACGCAACTGTTCGGCGTGCGCGCTGGCGGCGGCGAGCCCGGCGGCCATGCCCTCCGTGCGCCCTTCGGCAAAGCCTTCGGCGCGGCCCTTCACCAAGCCTTCGCGGTGGCCTTCGGCCTCGCCCGCGGTGCGCGCTTCACGGCGAAGCCGTGCAAGCTCGGCGGCATGAATCAGCGCCAGCGAGGGCGGCGCTTCGGCGGACGCAAGTCTCGGCCGCGCCGGCGAGGCGGGCGGCGCGGGATCGTTGAGCGTGTCCATCTCCCATCGTTGCCAAGCCGACAACACGGGCTTGGGATGCTTCGGCGCGGGCGTTGGACTGGCCGCTGCGGCGGGCGCCGCATAGGCCGACGCCAGCCGGCCGCGCGCGCCCGGGGCAAAGTTGTGCTTAGACAAAGTCATCGGTACCTGGCGCGGCAATCACGATTTCGCCCATCTCTGCGAGGCGTCGTGCGACTTGCAGGATGGCCTTCTGTTCGGTCTCGACCTGCGACACACGGACTGGCCCGCGAAGCTCCATGTCTTCGCGAAGCGTTTCGGCTGCGCGTTGCGACATGTTGTTGAGGAACTTGTCGCGCAGCGCTTGCGGCGCAGCCTTGAGCGCGATGATGAGCGAGTCGGACTCGATGTCCTTGAGCAGACGCTGGATGCTCCGGT
This sequence comes from Variovorax sp. 05N34, assembly GCF_056397405.1. NCBI lineage: Bacteria > Pseudomonadati > Pseudomonadota > Betaproteobacteria > Burkholderiales > Comamonadaceae > Variovorax > Variovorax sp. 05N34. The sequence goes on along the minus strand of NZ_JBFTNI010000009.1, from coordinate 323,851 downwards.
CTTCCAGGCTGAGCAGGTTCTCGAACACGAACATCTCGTCGACGATGCGCTGGGCGAGGGCCTCGTCGGCCTCCCGCACGTGGGCAATGGCCTCTTCTTCCTGCGCGCTCGTCATGAGGTTGACGATCTCCGCCGCGGTCCTCACGCCGCCCAGCCTGCTGCGCTTGAGCCCTTGGCCCGAGAGCATCTCGGTGAGCACGTCGGTGAGCTCGTTGAGCGCCGACGGCTGCACGCCGCCGAAGGTGGCGATGCGCATGATGACGTCGTGCCGCAGGCGTGTCGGCAGCTTCTCGAGCACTTCCGATGCTTTCATGCGGTCCAGGTGGATGAGCACCGTTGCGAGGATCTGCGGATGCTCGTCGCGGATGAGCTCGGCCACTTCGCCGGCTTCGAGTTGGTTGAGGCGCTCGATGCCGCTGTGCGGCTCTTCGGCCTGCAGGATGTCTTCGAGCAAATTGCTGGCGCGGTCTTCGCCGAGCGCCTTCCTGAGCACCGCCCGGATGTAGCTGCTTGATCCGAGGTGCAGCGCCGACAGCTGCTCGGTCTCGTGCCGGAACTCGGCCAGCACGGTGTTGAGTTCATCCTTGGAGACTGACGCGAGCTTGGCCATGGCGAGGCCCAGCGTCTGCACTTCGGCCGTGGGCAGATGGTGCAGGGCGGCGGCCGCACGGTCTTCGCCCAGTGCCATCAGGAGGATGGCGCTCTTGCGGGTTCCGATTTCACTGATCATTGCTGTTCATCCAGTGCTGGATCAGCGTCGCCACCAGCTTGGGATCCTGGTCGGCGGTCTGATGGGCGTAGTCCATGTCGGCCTTCTGGCGCGCTGCTTCTCGCACGCGAAGGGCGTCTTCCTGCGAGATCGGCGCTTCGAGCTCGACCAGCGGTTCGAGTGCCTGTTCTTGGGTCGCGTCCGTGGTTACCAATGGCAGCGGGGGCGCTGGCGGCGGCGCAAGATGCTTGCGCAGGATTGGCCGCAGCACAGCGAACCAGGCGAAGAGGGCGAGCGCTGCGAGCAGCAGGTACTGGCCGGCGGTCTTGGCGAGTTCGATGTTCTCGGGGTCGCGCCAGACTGGAAGTTCGGGTGCCGGCGGCTCGCGGTCTTCGGCGAATGCGCTGTTGACCACGTTCAGCGAATCGCCGCGATCCTGGCTGAAGCCCATGGCTTCCTTGGTGAGATTCCTGATCTGGTCGATCTCCACCGGCGTCAATGCGCGCGCCGCGGTCTTGCCGCCATTCGCCGCTTCCTTGTAGTTCACGACCACCGCGACGGACAGCCGCTTGATGGCGCCTGCGCCTTGCTGGACGTGGCGGATCGAGCGGTCGAGTTCGTAGTTGGTCGTGACGTCCTTGCGCGAACTTCCGGGTCCTGTGGGCGCAGGAGTCGTGACCGAGGAAGCGGCGGCGGCCGTCGCATTGGGTGCGCCCGGCTTGCCCGGCGCAGCGGGAGCCGGCGGCTTCGGCGTCGTGATCGGCGCTGTCGGATTCACCGGCGGCTGGTTCGTCAGCGCGCCGGGTATGCCTCCTGGCGGAGGGGAGCCGTGCTGGCTCGATTCGCTCGACTGCTGGCTCCGAATCGCAGCGGAGGTCGGGTTCTGGTTCGGCTGGTACTTCTCGTCCGTGTGCTCGACGACCGAGAAATCGATGTCCGCGGCGACTTGCGCGCGAACGTTGCTCGCGCCGACGATCGGCTGCAGGATCGCCTCGATGCGGCGGATGTAGCCTTGCTCGATCTCCTGCACATATTTGAGCTGGCTCACGTCCAGGCCGCGCGCCTCGCTGTTGGCCGCCGAGAGCAGGTTGCCGCGCTGGTCGACCACCGTGACGCTTTTCGCGTCCAGTTCCGGCACGCTGCTGGAGATCATGTGCACGATCGCGCTGACCTGGCCTTCGTCGATGCTGCGTCCGCGGTGGAGCGTCAGCACGACCGAGGCCGAGGGCTTCTTCTGTTCGCGCACGAAGAGCGACGGCTTGGGCAGCGCCAGATGCACGCGCGCCGAATCGACCGTGCCGATCGATTCGATGGACCGGGCAAGTTCGCCTTCGAGCGCGCGCTGGTAGTTGACCTGTTCGGCGAACTGGCTCGTGCCGAACTTCTGGTTGTCCATCAGCTCGAAGCCGACGCCGCCCGCCTTGGGCAGGCCTTGCGCCGCGAGCCGAAGCCGCACTTCGGGCAGCTTGTCCCCGGCCACCAGGATCGCGCCGCCGCCTTCGGCAAACTTGTAGGGCACGTTCATCTGCTGGAGCGACGCGATGATCGCGCCGCCGTCGCGGTCCGACACGTTGGTGTAGAGCACCTTGTAGTCGGGCCCGCGATTCCAGAGCGTGAACGCTGCCGCGGCAGCCACCAGCGCAGCTCCGGCGAGGATCATCGGCAGCTTTGGTTGCGCTCGCATTCTTTCCAGGATCGGAGGGAGCGATGGCGCCGCAGGCACCATGCTGCTCGCCGGGGCCAGGGCGCTCATGCGCGAGCCCTCGCCATGGCCGGGGCGCTGGCGCCGTCCGTCTTCATGTTGAAGGTGGAGATTGGTTGTTCAGGGTTCATGCCGGAGGTCGCTGATCGGGTCAACGGACTTGTCGTTTCGCGATCGATTGTCAGCAGGCGTAACAAATTCGATGGGCTGAACAGCGGTGGTTTTTCCCGTCTGTTGACCGCTTGCATAGGGACCTTCCCTTGTTACGCTGAAAGGACGGGGGAGCGCCAAGGCGCTTCCATATCCAGCTCAAAGCTCTCCAGAGAAAGTCCTTCCATGTCGATCTCCGCCATCGAATCCGTCTTGCAACAGATGCGGGTCACAGCGCTGCAAGCCGGCTTTGCGCCCACCACGCCCGCAGCTCCCGCGGAGGCGGGCGGTTTTGCTGCCGAACTCAAGCGTTCGCTCGACAACATCAGCGGTGCGCAGACGCGGGCCTACGGCCAGGCGGAAGCTTTCGAACTTGGCAAGCCGGGCGTCGCGCTCAATGACGTGATGGTCGACCTGCAGAAGGCGAACGTCGCGTTCCAGACTGGGTTGCAAGTGCGCAATCGCCTCGTGTCTGCCTATCAGGAGGTCATGAACCTCCCCGCGTAGTTGGCTCGTCCAGGGTTTTCTCCGACACGTCCCTAAAGGTTTGGAAACTGCTGCCGATAACAACACCAACGATGGCTTGAGTCTCACGGTGAGTTCAGGTCCAGCGTTACGGCCAGAGGCCGGAAGTAGTCCACAACCTTTGTCAACAGGAGTCGAGCATGGCGCAAGTCATCAACACCAACAGTCTCTCGCTGCTCACGCAGAACAATCTCAACAAGTCGCAGTCGTCGCTGAACACGGCCATCGAGCGTCTGTCTTCCGGCATGCGCATCAACAGCGCCAAGGATGACGCCGCCGGCCAGGCCATCGCAAACCGCTTCACGGCCAACATCAAGGGCCTGACGCAAGCATCGCGCAACGCCAACGACGGCATCTCGATCGCTCAAACGACCGAAGGCGCGCTGACCGAAGTCAACAACAACCTGCAACGCGTTCGCGAACTGTCGGTGCAAGCCGCCACCGGCACGAACTCGCAGAGCGACCTGGATTCGATCCAGGGTGAAATCACGCAGCGCCTGGACGAAATCAACCGCGTCTCGCAACAGACCCAGTTCAACGGCGTGAAGGTCCTCTCGGCCGACGCCGGCAAGCTGACCGTGCAAGTCGGTGCGAACGATGGCGAAACCATCGACATCGACCTGCAAGAAATCAGCGCCAAGACGCTGGGCCTGGAGAGCTTCAACGTCAACGGTATCGGGACGGTGAACAAGGCGACCACCAAGGACGACCTGGTGTTGGCTGGCGCTACCAAGGGTTCTCTCGTCAACGGCACTCAGCAGTGGGATGTGGTTACCCCCAACAAGGCGGCGACCTCGGCCAATGTGATGTCCAAGCTGGCTACGGGCGATTCCGTTGCCTACACCGGTACGGACACGGGTTTCGGCAAGGCAGCTACCGCGAGCTACACCTACAGCGCGGCCAACAGCTCGTTCTCCTTCGATGTTGCCGATGTCTCTACGGCCAACAGCAGCAGCTTCCTGACGCCCGCCGCAGGCGGGAGCAAGGCCGCCACGATCACCATCGGCGGCACGTCGCAGGACGTTTTGATCGACAGCGCCGGCAAACTCACCGCGGCTGACGACGGCACGGCACTGTACCTGGACACAACCGGCAATCTGACCAAGAACGGCGGCGGTACCCTGACGCAAGCCAACGTCAACGGCGCGGGCAGTGCCGACTTGGCCACCGCAGCTGCTGCTGGTGACCTTCTGGCCGCCCTGTCCAACGGTACTGACGGTGTGGGTGGCACGATCAAAGTGGGCAGCACGACTTTGACTGCTGACTCGGCGACTGGCGACGTCTTCGACGTGACCGGCGCGACGATTTCTGCCGCAGCGCTCACGAACCTCGGCAATGCGGCTGGCTATTCCGCCACCGTTGCCGCCGGTGGCCCGACCACCTATGACGTGGCAGCCAACGGTGCTGTCACGGTCGGTGGCGCAGCGGCATTCACCGATGCAGCGGGTGCCTTGACCACCGCAACGACCACCACGACCTCGTACTTCGAGCACGCCAATGGCGCAGTGACGGACGGCGCAGGCAATGCGGTCTACGACGACTCGGCCAAGGCTGGCGCGTTCACCCTGAACGCTCGCAGTGGCAACACGTCGACAGCCGATCCGCTCAAGGCCATCGACGCCGCCCTGTCGAAGGTCGACAAGCTGCGCTCTTCGCTGGGTGCCGTGCAGAACCGTTTCGACTCGACGATCGCCAACCTCGGCACCACGATCACCAACCTGTCGTCGTCGCGCTCGCGCATCGAAGACGCGGACTATGCGGTGGAAGTGTCGAACATGACGCGCGCCCAGATCCTGCAACAAGCCGGTACCTCGGTCCTGGCGCAGGCCAACCAGACCACGCAAGGCGTGCTGTCCCTCCTGCGTTAATCGCGAAAGGGAGAACAGGAGCAAGCCCCGGGTCCTTCCCGCAAGGGAAGGTCCTGGTGGCCGCAGGCCTCGGCCTGCGCTTTCCTCTGTGGCCACACCGGTGGCGAGGCTCCAGAGGAAAGCGAAATTGTTCATAGCAATCCAGGAACAACAACATGACCATCAGCAGCGTCGGCGTCGGCTCCAATCTTGACCTGAGCAGCCTCCTCACCCAACTCCAGACGGCTGAAAGCCAGCCGCTGGTGGCGCTCGATGCGACTGCAAAAAGCTATACGAGCAAGCTGTCGGCCTACGGCACGGTGCAGAGCGCGCTCGGCACGCTTCAAGCCGCGGCAAAGAAGCTGGCCGATCCGGCGTTGTTCCAGACCGTGACCGGTACGCCCACGGTGAGCGGAATCCTGTCCGCTTCGTCCACCGACGCGAGTTCGGCGGGCAACTACAACATCACGGTCTCGCAACTGGCGCAGGCCCAATCGGCAATTGCAGCGGGACAGTCGAGCACCACCACGGCCATCGGCAAGGGCAAGATCACGATCGATTTCGGCACTATCACCGGCGGCACCCTGGACGCGGCGACTGGCAAGTACAGCGGTGCCGGCTTCACTGCGGATGCCACGCGCCCCGCAAAGTCGATCACCATCGATTCGAGCAACAACACGTTGAGCGGCATCCGCGACGCCATCAACGCGGCCGATGCGGGCGTCACTGCCAGCATCATCAATGACGGCAGCGGCACACCCTTTCGGCTGGTGCTGGTCTCCTCGCAGACCGGAGAGTCCTCGAGCATGCGGATTTCAGTCGCCGGCGATGCTCCGCTCCAGAACCTCCTGAACAACGACCCGGCAGGCACCCAGAACCTGCAGCAGACGCTCGCGGCACAGAACGCGAAGCTGAACGTCAATGGCATTGCAATCACCAGCGCCACCAACTCCGTCAAGGAAGCCATTCAAGGCACCACGATCAATCTGGTGCAGACCGGTACGACAGGCCTTTCGATGAAGGCGAACACGACATCGGTGACATCCGCAATCAACGACTTCGTCAAGGCCTACAACAGCCTGCAAAGCACCGCGACCAGTTTGACCAGCTACGACGCGGACACCAAGACCGCCGCCGCGCTCGTCGGCGACTCGACCTTGCGCAATCTCCAGACCCGTATTCGCCAGGCGCTCACCGCCCCCCAGAGTGGTGGCCCCAATGACATGAAGGTGCTGACGGAGATCGGTGTGTCGTTCCAGAAGGATGGAACGCTTGCGGTGGACTCGACCAAGCTCTCGAAGGCACTCGACACCAACCTGGAGGGCGTCTCGAAGCTCTTCGCAAGCGATGCCACCAGCACAGCTGGCTATGGCAAGCAGATCTCGTCGATCGTTGACGACCTCAACAAGACGGGCGGCAGCCTTAAGGTGGCGACCGACGGCGTGACTGCCACGATCAAGCAACTCGATGTGCAATACGCCGCGATGCAGACGCGGGTCGACGCCACGATGGACCGCTACCGCACGCAGTTCACGGCCCTCGACGTTCTGGTCAGCAGCATGAACAGCACCATGAACTACCTGACCCAGCAGTTCAACGCCATGAACAACGTGAGCAAGAAGTAAGCAGATCGCGGAGGCTCGTATGTACACATCACACCAATTCAGGTCCGGCGCTGGCGCGTATGCGCGCCTGGGCGTGGAAACGAGCGCGATGAGCGCTTCGCCGCACCAGCTCATCTGCATGCTGTTCGATGGCGCCAAGACGGCGATCGGCATGGCGCGCCACCACATGGTGGCCGGCGAAATCGTCGCCAAGGGCACTGCGATCTCCAAGGCCATCGGCATCGTCGACAACGGCCTCAAGGCGAGCCTCGATGCGAATGCGGCAGGGCCTGCCGGAGAGGCGCTGGTGGCGAACCTGTCTGCGCTTTACGACTATGTCATCCAGCGGCTCATGTTCGCCAACCTGCGCAACGACGTGCAAGCGCTGGGCGAAGCCGAGCAACTTCTCGAGAGCATCGGCTCGGCATGGCGCGAGATTGACGCCGGTGCTGCACGCGGTTGAAGCGGCTGATGCGGCAATGAAAGACACAAGGGACAACATGTCAATCAGGAGTGAAGTCGTGCATTGCTACGACCAACTGGCTTCGCGCGTCGCGCTCATGGCGGACCTCGCGCGGTCAAAGGAATGGGGCCGGCTTCCCGAACTCGAAGCGCAATGCTCGGCAGTGGTCGACCGGCTCAAGGTGCTGGAGCCGCTCGAGACGCTGGAGCCGGCTCAGCTCGATGAAATCGGGCGGCTCATCGGGCGCATTCGCGCCGACCAGGAAGAAGTGTGCCAACTCGTCAAGCCGCAGATCGTGCAGCTTATCGAACGCATGAGCTTCCTGAGCCAGCAGCGAAGCCTCGGCAAGGCCTACGGCCCTTCGCACTGAATAGCTCGACATCGCCATGATCGGACTGTCCGGATTGATCGACACCCTGCTGACGGCAAAGGCTTTGCCGCGGCTGGATGTGCTCGCGATCAAGGGTGAGGCGGAGATCGGCGCACCCGGCCCGGTGCTCGGTGTGGGCAAAGTCGGCAACGACGTGCGGCTGCCTTCCAATGCCGCGCTCGATCGGCTGATTGCTGCGGGAGCCCCGGGCACGCCGCATCCCGAAGGCGCTCCGCGCTCCGTGCAGGCGGAGCTCTCCGTCACCGCCCGTCTTATCAGCGCGTTGCTGGCGGACCTCCATGGCGACGCAGGTCCTGTGCGCGGCCCGGCGCCGGCATGGCCTTCGGCGCAGAGGCCGTCAGCGGCGGCGGTGGCTGGAGCGCTCTCGCAGACAGTGGCGGAAAGCGGGCTCTTCTACGAATCGCACCTCGCCGAGTTCGCGGCAGGCAGCCGCACGCTGGCGCAAATCGCACGCGAGCCGCAAGCGCAGTGGCCTGGCGCCATGCCGACGAGCACAACGACATCGACGTCGACGGCCCCCGCCGCGGGCGCCTGGAGCGATGTTTCTCAGCAGACCGTCGCATCAACGGGCACTTCGGTGGACACGATCCTCCAGGATGCGTCATCCAGGCAGAGCCCAGCGGACAGTGCCCGCCCCACGCACGCCGATGCGAAGCCGCCGGCCGCCGCGCACTTGCCGAGCGACCATGCGGCTGTTGCGGAGGCGGATGCTGCTCATCCCGACGTTGCTCGCGTGCAGGCGGCTTACCGCTGGAGCGAAGCGGCACCCATCATCGACCGCGATGCCACACCCACAGCCAGAGCGGCCGAAGCGACGGCCTCGCGCCATGTGGCAGTTGCCTCCATCGCTAGCTCGCCGGCTGCGGCCGAGATGATTCATCCTCAGGCAGTGACGCTGGTGCACCAGCAACTCGATTTGCTCGCCACGTCCGTCTTCAGGTGGAACGGCCAGGCTTGGCCCGGTGTGCCGATGGATTGGTCGGTGCATCAAGAGACCGAAGAGCGCGAAGACCGTGGATACAACGAAGGGCGTGGCGCCGGCGAGGAAGAAGCGCCGCGGCCATGGTCGACCACCGTAGCGCTCGACCTGCCGCGCCTCGGCGCCGTGGATCTTCGCTTGAGCCTCAGTGGCGACAGCGTGCAAGCACGACTGAAAGCGCGCGACGCATCGACGGTCGAGCGCATGCGCGCCGATGGCGGCGAACTCTCGCGGCGCATGAAGACCGCGGGACTGCGCCTGCAGGAGCTTCACGTCGAGGCCATGGAGCCGCAGCCATGAACGCATTGGCCGACGATCGCCAGGGCGCCGTGGCGCTGTCTCATGCGGATTCCTCCAAGGCGCCGGTCGTGGTGGCGAAGGGCTACGGGGTGGTTGCGGAATCGATCATGCGAGAGGCCAGGGCGAACGGGCTCTACGTCCATTCCTCACCGGAGCTGGTCAAGCTCTTGATGCAAGTGAACCTCGATCGCCAGATCCCGCCGGCGCTGTACCTCGCCGTCGCCGAGGTCATGGTTTGGATTCACGGTCTCGAAGGTGACGCTCAAGCGTCACGGGCGCGTGCGGCATGAAATATTTCACGGTCCTCATATAAAGCCATGTCGTCCAACATGAATGAAATTTCATTGAGAAGGCCTTTGAATTAAGCCGGCATTCAGGAAAACAAATCTGTGCTTAATACTTTTTTAATACTCTAATTGAACGCGGCCGAATGTTTAGATGTATGCCTTCGTCTTACATTCAGAATACAAAAGGCTTTGCATGCAGTCCGAGGCTGACTGGCTTGTAAGAAAAGTCTCACTTTTCGGGATAGTGTTTGCAGAGTGTTAACGATTGTAAATTTTGTGTTTAGACTAGATACCGAACCAAACGGAGTGCAGAGTGGAATTGGAAAATGACAGCGGCGTGAACAATGGCGAAATCTCGAAAGAGATAGGCGACATTAATCTCGCTTATATGCTGCTTGCACAGAAGCTTGCCAAACAAGATCGTGCCGCGGCGATGTACAGATTGGGTGTTGGTCGTGAATTGGCCGATTTGCTGGCAAATATGTCGCTCACGCAGATCGTCAAATTGGCAGCTTCGAATTTTCTGCTTTGCAGTTTTCGGCTCGACGATCACCCCATGTTCGCCGTCTTTGGCGAAGGCAAGGACTCGACCCTGCAGCAGGCGCACATGGCCATCCTGATGGCGGCCCGGCAAATGCAGGCGCGCGAAACGGGCGCAATGGCATGACCAAGAAAAGCGTTCTCGGCGAAGTTCGCCAGGTTCAATTGGCAATTGAGCTCATCGAGCTCGGGGCCCGTCTTCAATTCCTGGAGGCGGAAGTCGGGCTCAGTCGCGAGCGCTTGATCAGGCTCTACAAGGAATTGAAGGGTGTTTCGCCGCCCAAGGGCCTTTTGCCGTTTTCAACGGACTGGTACATGACCTGGCTGGCGAATATCCACTCGTCGATGTTCTACAACATGTACCGCTTCATGCTGGTGGAAGCCAATGAAAGCGAACTCCAGGCGTTGATCAAGAGCTATCGGCTCTATATGGAGCAAATCGAGGCGCACGGGGGCGAAGTCGTGCTGGATTTCACACGTGCCTACACGATGGTCCGCTTTTTCGACAGCGACATGCTCCAGTTGAGCGCCTGCAGCCGTTGCGGCGGGCAATTCGTCGCGCATGCGCACGACAACAAGCGCGGCTATGTGTGTGTTCTCTGCCGGCCGCCTTCGCGTGCGGGCAAGGCGCGCGGCCCCAAGCGCATCGACCTCGACCTGGAGGCGCAAGCCGCTTCCGACGCCTCGCTTCCGCCGCTGGCGGAACCCGTCCTGTCTGCCACAGGGGACGCCGCCCGCTGAACAGGTCTGGTCGAAATCCAGGCTTTCAGGCTTTTTGAATTGACGCCTCAGGGCGAAGGGGACTCGTGTGCTCGTGCTGGTTGGATATCTGGTGGTCCTCGGGGCCGTGTTCGGGGGTTACGCCATCATGGGCGGGCATTTTGGCGTCCTGTTCCAGCCGGTCGAGTTGCTGATGATCGGCGGCTCCGCACTCGGTGCCTTCATCGCCGGCAACAACGGCAAAGTCATCAAGGCGACGATGAAGGAACTGCCGTTGCTGCTGCGTACGTCCAAGCACAACCGGCAGCTCTATATGGACCTACTCGCGCTGCTGTATGAGTTGCTCGCCAAGGCACGCAAGGAAGGAATGATGCGGCTGGAGAACGACGTCGAGTCGCCGGCCGAAAGCGAGATCTTCAACCGCTACCCGTCGATCATGGCGGACGCGGGCGTGATGGAGTTCCTCTGCGACTACCTGCGCCTGCTCATCAGCGGCAACACCGACGCTTTCGAGATCGAGGCGCTGATGGACCACGAAATCGAGACCATCCGCCACGAGGCCGAAGTGCCTTCGCACAGCCTCGCGCGCGTGGCCGATGCACTGCCTGCGCTGGGCATCGTCGCGGCAGTGCTGGGCGTTGTGCATGCACTGGGTTCGGCCAACCTGCCGCCGTCGGAGATGGGCGCGCTGATTGCGCACGCGATGGTCGGTACCTTTCTCGGCGTGCTGCTGGCCTATGGCTTCGTGACGCCGCTGGCGACCGTGATCGACCAGAAGGTGGAAGAGGGCATGAAGGTCTACCAGTGCGCCAAGGTCACGCTGCTCGCCAGCCTGAATGGCTACGCACCGCAGTTGGCCGTGGAGTTCGGCCGCAAGGTGCTCTTCTCGACAGAGCGCCCGTCATTCACCGAGCTGGACGACCACGTCCGCGAAGTCAAGGCGCGTTGACGTGTCCGCAGACAAGAACCGCATCATCGTCAAGCGGGTTGCCGCGGGCGACGGCGGCGGCCATCACGGCGGCGGCTGGAAGATCGCCTATGCCGACTTCATGACGGCCATGATGGCCTTCTTTCTCGTCATGTGGCTCTTGTCGATTTCGTCGCCCAAGCAGCGCGAGGGCATTGCCGAGCACTTCCGCATGCCATTGAAAGTCGCGCTGGCCGGCGGCGAGAAGAGCAGCCTGAGCACCAGCATGATTCCTGGCGGCGGCGCCGACGTCATGCAGACCGAAGGTGAAGTGAAGCTCTCCGACGCCGAACGCGAGGAGATGGAGGACGCCACACGGTTGGCCGACATGAAGAAGCGGCTGGATTCCCTCATCGAGAACAGCCCCGTCTTCAAGCAATTCCGCTCGCAGATCCTGATCGACATCACCACGGAGGGCCTTCGCCTGCAGATCGTGGACAGCGACAAGCGCCCCATGTTCGATCTCGCCAGCGCGCGCGTGGTGCCGCACATGCGCGCGATCCTGCGCGAACTCGGCCCGACGCTGAACGACCTGCCGAACAAGATCACGCTGTCGGGACACACCGATGCGATCGTCTACTCCAATGGAGACAAGGCCTACGGCAATTGGGAGCTGTCGGCGGACCGCGCGAACGCGTCGCGGCGCGAGCTCGTCACCGGCGGCATGACCGAAGGCAAGGTCCTGCGCGTGGTCGGCCTGGCCGACAGCATGCATCTGGACAACGCGAACCCGCGCAATCCGATCAACCGACGCATCAGCATCATCCTGCTCAACCGGCAGACGCAGGATCGCATCGAACGCGAGAACAGCGGCGAAGTCGCCACCACCAGGGCCGGCACGTCGCTGTCCACCGACGCAGGCGGCGACATCGTGAAGTCGTCGTCTCTCAAGCCTTCAGCAGCGACGCAATAACAGCGGAACATCAAGATGGACCTCAGCCAGTTTTCCCAAGCATTCTTTGTCGAAGCCATCGAGCTTCTGGCGCAGATGGAGCAACTGCTCCTCGAAATCGACGTGGCCTCGCCGGACAGCGAGCAACTCAACGCCATCTTTCGCGCGGCCCATTCGATCAAGGGCGGCGCGGCCACCTTCGGCTTCACTGCGTTGACCGAAACGACGCACCTGCTGGAGAACCTCCTGGACCGGGCACGCCACGGGCAGCTTCGCCTGAGCGGTCCGATGATCGATGCCTTTTTGGAAACGAAGGACGCCTTGCTAGAACAACTCAACGCCTATCAGGCGGGCAAAGAGCCCGAGCCCGCGCGAGTCGCGCAGATCTGCGCGGTGCTTCAGCAACTCGCACTTGAAAACAGCGGCGGGGACAAGCCCGGCGCCGCTCCAGTGGCCGCTCCGGCGCCCGCGCCCGTTGCAGCGCCTGCCGCAGCCCCGGGCACGTTGTGCATCCGCCTGTCGGGCCTGTCGGACAGCGAATGCGATCTGCTGGCGGACGAACTGGGCAACCTCGGCAAGGTCGCATCGCGCACGCGCACCAACGATCAGCTGACCGTGATGCTCGAGACCACCTGCGAGCCGGACGACATCATTGCCGTTTGCTGCTTCGTCATCGATGAATCGCAGATCGACATTGCGCGGGGCGCTGCCGCAGAAGCTGCACCGGCTCCAGCATTGCCAGCGGCTGAACCAGCCGTGGCGCAGCCCGCCGAGAGCGCAAAGCCGCAGGCAGCGGCGGTTGCATCACCGGTCGCATCACCGGTCGCACAGGCAGCACAGCCGGCGGCGCAGGGCGGCAAGGAATCCAGCTCCATCCGCGTGGACGTCGAGAAGGTCGACCAGCTCATCAACCTCGTCGGCGAACTCGTCATCACGCAATCGATGCTGACGCAGGCGGCCACCATGCTCGACCCTGTGGCGTACGAGCGCTTCCTGAGCGGCCTCGGCCATCTGGAGCGCAACGCGCGCGACCTGCAGGAATCGGTCATGTCGATTCGCATGATGCCGATGGACTACGTCTTCAGCCGCTTCCCGCGCGTGATCCGCGACGTCAGCGCCAAGCTGGGCAAGCAGGTCCGGCTGGACACCTTCGGCAAGGAGACGGAGCTCGACAAGGGCTTGATCGAACGCATCGTCGACCCGCTCACGCACCTCGTGCGCAACAGCCTCGACCATGGCATCGAGACGCCAGACGTCCGGCTCGCGAAAGGCAAGGACGCTACAGGCCAACTGCTACTGTCCGCGCAGCATCACGGCGGCAACATCGTGATCGAAGTGAGCGACGACGGCGCCGGGCTCAATCGCGAGAAGATCCTTGCCAAGGCCATTCAACAGGGCCTGCCGGTCAACGAGTCGATGCCCGACGAAGAAGTCTGGCAGCTGATTTTTGCGCCGGGCTTTTCGACGGCCGAGCAGATCACCGACATCTCGGGACGCGGCGTCGGAATGGATGTGGTCAAGCGCAACATCCAGGAGATGGGCGGCCACGTGGAAATCCACTCGCGCGGCGGACACGGCACCACCACGCGCATCGTGCTGCCGCTGACGCTGGCGATCCTCAACGGCATGTCCGTCAAGGTCGGCAATGAAGCCTACATCCTGCCCTTGAGCTACGTCATCGAGTCGCTGCAGCCGCTGCCGGACCATCTGCATTCGATCACGAGCGACGGCCACGTCATCAAGGTGCGCGGCGAATACCTGCCGCTGATCGAACTGCATCGCGTCTTCGACGTCGCCGCCGCGCAGGTGAATCCGACACAGGGCATTCTCGTCATCGTGCAGGCCGACGACACACGCTTTGCGTTGATGGTCGACGAACTCCTCGGTCAGCACCAGGTGGTGGTGAAGAACCTGGAGACCAACTACCGCAAGGTCCCCGGAATTTCCGCGGCAACCATTCTTGGCGACGGCAGCGTGGCTTTCATCATCGACGTCGCAGCCATGCCCCGTATCCAGCGCGCGCAGGCCGCAGGTGCCGCGGCACTGGCCGGTGCTTCGAGGATGACGGCGATCGCTGCCTAATCCTTTCCATGCATTGCCCCGGCCATCCTGTTGAGACGGGGTGCTTGATTCAAGTTTCTGACGGAGACCCCCGCAATGCGCTTTGACTTTTTCCGCCGCCCGGTATCGACGGATGGCACGATTGTTCCCGGGGCCGCGCCGGGCCAGACTGATGAGAACGCCGGCCGGAGTGTCGAAGACGCGCTGCTGTCATCCGAGTCCAACGGCTACATCAGCTATGCGCTGCAGCTCGACGCACAAATGCGCGTCAAGGGCTACCGCTTCGGCTGGCGTGCCGTCGGCGACGATTCGACTTTGCCGGATGCTTCGGCCCAGTTCAGGGCGCTGCTGTCGTGCATCTCCAAACACCTTGTCGCTGCCAACGGTGGCTGGCGGCTTGGGCAGCTTGTCGCGTTTCTGGACGTGACGGTCGACGCGCTCTTTCTCAACGAGTTGCAGAGCCTCCCATCCGGCAACGTGGTCCTCTGCATGGGAATGGAAGACATGGCGGATGCGGACACGCGTTCGATGCTGCTCTTCCTGCGTGAGCAGGGTTTCAGCTTCATGCTGCGGGGCGCCAAGGAACTGCCGCTCGAGCCTGAGTTACTGGAGATCGTCACGCACCTGGACGTCGGCGAGGGCGATCCGGAGCTGATCGCGCAAATCCGGCTCAACGAAGAGCCCGGCCGCCCGCCCATGCAGTTGATCGCAACTCGCATGAAGGCTTGGAGCGACTTCGAGGCACTGGCCGGTCGGCGCGTGGATGTCTTCGTCGACGGAACACAGGGCCGTCCGCTGGTGGAGCTCACCGGCGACTCGCTGCAGCCCGAATCAGTGCTCATCGTGCGGCTGATGCACATGCTCCAGCGTAACGAGAACGTGCGCTCCATCGAATCGGCTCTGAAGCGCGATGCGGCACTGACTTACCGCCTGCTGCGCCACATCAACTCACCGGCCATCGGAGCGGGCGTGGAGATCACCTCCTTGCGCCATGCGGTCGCCATGCTGGGCTATTCGCCGCTTTTTCGCTGGCTGTCGATACTGCTTGCCACCAGCAACAGGGCGAGCTCGCCGTTCATGATGAAGCAGGCGATCTTGCGCGGACGCTTCGTCGAGCTGATGGGGCAGGGCATGCTGCCTCCGAGCGAATCCGACAACCTGTTCGTCGTTGGGATGCTCTCGCTCATCGATCAACTGCTGGGCATTCCGATGGCGGAAGTGCTCGCCAAGGTGCAACTCGCCGATTCGGTGCAACAGGCGATCCTCGAACGCAAGGGCGTCTATGCGCCGTTCCTTGCGCTGGTGGAGGCCTGCGAGACCGACGGCGCGGAAGCCGCGCGCCGCGCAGAGGCGCTCTTCGTGAGTGCCGGCCAGGTGAACGCGGTTCATCTTGCCGCGATGGTCTGGTCGCACGAGGCCAGCGCACTCGACCGCACGGACTGAGCCCCCCGCATGTTGCGATATGCGCCGCAAATGCCCCCTTGATCGACCCATTGCGACGAGAGCCTGCTATGTACATTGAAAGCCATGCACAGACATCGGCCGTGAACACTGAATTCCATTTCACCGACAGCGACTTCTCGAAGATCAGGACGCTCATTCATCGTCGCGCGGGCATCGCGCTCGGCGAGCAGAAGCGGCAGATGGTCTACAGCCGGCTTTCGCGTCGGCTTCGGGAACTGCAGCTCTCGGGCTTCTCGTCATACCTCGACCTGCTTGAATCTCGTCAGGACGGCGAGGAGTGGCAGTCGTTCATCAATTCGCTGACGACCAATCTGACCTCGTTCTTTCGTGAGGCCCATCACTTTCCGGTGTTGGCCGAGCATGCGCGCAAGCTGCAGCAGCCGATCACCATCTGGTGCTCGGCCGCGTCGACCGGCGAGGAGCCCTATTCGATTGCCATCACCCTGATTGAGGCGCTCGGGGAGCGCGCGGCTTCGGCGAAGGTGATCGCGACGGACATCGACACGGCGGTGCTTGCCAAGGCGGCGGCCGGCGTCTTCACGAGCGAGCAGGTCGCGCGGCTCTCGCCGGAACGCCTTCGGCGCTTCTTCAACAAGGGCACAGGTTGCAACGCCGGCAAGGTGCGCATCCGCCCCGAGGTGGCCGCCATGGTGAAGTTCTCGCGGCTCAACCTGCTCGACCCGTCGTGGTCGGTCAAGGACCCGGTGGACGCGATCTTCTGCCGCAACGTGATGATCTATTTCGACAAGCCGACGCAGAAGAAGGTGCTGGACCGCTTCGCGCCGTTGCTGAAGCCCGGCGGCCTGCTGTTTGCCGGCCATTCGGAAAACGCTTCGCTCGTGAACCAGACCTTCAAGCCGCTGGGCCACACGGTGTACGAACTCGCACGAGGCGGGGCCAAGGTGTCCCCATGACCGCCGTGCCGGGCGCGGTCGCGACCCACCACTACTTCGATCGCGACGTCGGCGAGATGGCAGTGAAGCTGTTGCCTTCGGAGTACTACGTGACGACGACCGATACGGTGCTGACGACGGTGCTGGGCTCATGCGTGGCGGCGTGCATTGTGGACATCGACAACGGAGTGGCGGGCATGAACCACTTCATGCTGCCCGAGGAAGGCGATTCGACCGCGCGCGACCAGACCGAATCCATGCGCTATGGCGCCTATGCAATGGACGTGCTCATTCGCGAACTGATCCGCTCGGGTGCGCGCCGCGATCGCCTGCAGGCCAAGGTGTTCGGCGGCGCGGCGGTGCTCGCGAACATGACCACGCTCAACATCGGCGATCGCAATGCGGACTTCGTGCTGCGCTACCTGAACGCCGAGCGAATCAGCGTCGCCGCACAGGATCTGCGGGGGCAGCACGCGCGACGCGTGTGCTTCATGCCGGCCAGTGGAAAGGCCGTGGTGCGAAAGCTCCGCGCAAGCGCCGATGTGCAGTTGATTCAAAAAGAAGAGGGCGAGCTTTTTCGCAAGCTGGCCGCGCCTCGCGCAGGCCTCAGCCCTTACAAGTCCAACAATTCCGCGGCCGAGACGATGTCCGTGGCCAAGAACAAAGGCAACTGGTGAGCGCGAACAAGATCAAGGTGCTGTGCGTCGACGATTCGGCGCTGATACGCAGCGTGATGACCGAAATCATCAACAGCCAGCCCGATATGGTGGTGGTTGGCACCGCGGCCGATCCGCTGGTGGCGCGCGACCTCATCAAGGTTACGAACCCCGACGTGCTGACACTCGACGTCGAGATGCCGCGCATGGACGGGCTCGAATTCCTCGACAAGCTCATGCGCCTGCGGCCGATGCCGGTGGTGATGGTGTCTTCGTTGACCGAACGCGGCTCGGAGATCGCGCTGCGTGCCCTGGAGCTCGGTGCCATCGACTTCGTCACCAAGCCGAGGCTCGGCGTGCGCGACGGCCTGCTCAACTACACGGAGCTGATCACGGGGAAGATCCGTACTGCCTTCAGCGCGCGCCTGCTGCCTTCACGCCATGGCGGACCGGCGAAGTCGACGGGCGATGCTCCGCCGGAAGCGCTGCTGCGCAGCCCTCTGCTGAGTACCGAAAAGCTCATCATCATCGGCGCGTCGACCGGTGGCACCGAAGCCATTCGCGAGGTGCTGCAGCCATTGCCGCCGGATTGTCCGGCGGTGCTCATCGCGCAGCACATGCCGGCGGGATTCACGCGCTCTTTCGCGCAGCGCCTGGACGGGCTCTGCCGCATCACCGTCAAGGAGGCCGAGCACGGCGAGCGTGTGCTGCCTGGCTATGCCTACATCGCGCCCGGCGCATTCCATCTGTCCTTGGGCCGCAGCGGCGCGAACTACGTTGCGCATCTCGATCAGGAGCCGCCGGTGAACCGCCATCGCCCCTCCATCGACGTGCTGTTCGACTCGGCGGCCAAGCACGCCGGCAAGAACGCCATCGGGATGATCCTCACCGGCATGGGCAGGGACGGCGCCGAAGGCTTGCTGCGCATGAAACGGGCCGGAGCCTACACGCTGGCGCAGGACGAGGCGAGCTGCGTCGTCTTCGGCATGCCGAAGGAGGCGATTGCATTGGGTGCGGCTGATGAAGTCGCACCACTGGGAGAAATGAGCCGGCGCGTGCTGGCGCATTTGCGCACTTTCGGTGCGCGTACGAATCGGGTTTGAAACGAACTGTTGGAGTGAGAGAAATCGTGATCGACAAGAGCATCAAAATTTTGGTTGTGGATGACTTCCCCACCATGCGGCGCATCGTGCGCAATCTTCTGAAAGAACTCGACTTCCTCAATGTCGACGAAGCGGAAGACGGCGCCGCCGGCATCGAGAAGCTGCGCGGCGGCAATTTCGGTTTCGTGGTGTCGGACTGGAACATGCCGAACATGGACGGCCTCACGATGCTGCAGACCATTCGTGCCGACCCCGAGTTGGGCAAGCTGCCCGTGCTGATGGTGACCGCCGAAGCCAAGAAGGAAAACATCGTCGCTGCGGCCCAGGCCGGTGCAAACGGCTATGTGGTCAAGCCATTCACGGCCGCAACGCTCGAAGAGAAGATCACCAAGATCTTCGAGAAATTGAACAAGTAAGGGGCAAGCCATGAACCCAAACCCCTCCGAACGAGAACAGGGGAACACCGCCGAGCAACTGCTGGGGCGCATCGGGCAGTTGACGCGCCAATTGCGCGAAGGCATGCGCGAGCTGGGCCTGGACAAGCAGGTGGAAAAGGCCGCTCAGGCCATCCCCGGCGCAAGGGACCGGCTCAACTATGTCGCCGAGACCACCGAGCGCGCGGCGCACCGGGCGCTCAATGCCATCGACGTGGCGCAGCCGCTTCAGGAAGGCCTCGCGACCGATGCAAAGGGATTGAGCAAACGGTGGGACGAATGGTTTGCCAACCCGATCGAGCTTGACCACGCGCGGGAGCTGGTGATGGACACGCGCGGCTACCTGCTGGACGTGCCGCAGAAGGCGAGCGCGATCAACTCCCAGCTGATGGAAATCCTCATGGCGCAGGATTTTCAGGATCTGACCGGCCAGGTCATCAAGAAGATGATGGAAGTGGTCAACGAGGTCGAGACGCAACTGTTGCAGGTGTTGATCGACAATTCGCCCGCCGAGAAGCGACAGGAAATCAGCAGCAACAACCTGATGAACGGGCCGCAGATCGTGCCGGGGAATCCCGACGCGGTGACGGACCAGTCGCAGGTCGACGACCTGCTGGAGAGCCTCGGCTTCTGATCACTTGATTCGCAGAGAAGGAGGGCGATAGCACGCTTGATCGGGCGATTGTTCGGGGCCCACGAATCGAATAATCAGCCATGGCTGAGGAAAGCGATCTCGAAAAAACCGAACCGGCTTCTGCGCGGCGCCTGGAGAAGGCGCGCGAAGAAGGCAACGTGGCCCGCTCGCGGGAACTGACCACGTTCGTGATGCTGGGCACGGCCATCGCAGGCCTGTGGTTCACGGCAGCGTCCCTCGGCGGCACCATGGACGCTGCGCTCCGCAAGGGCTTGCACTTCGAACGCGACGCGGTGTTCGATCCGTCGCAGATGATGCTGCGTACCGGAGCGATGGCACTGCAGACGTTGCTGGCCCTCGCCCCTCTTTTCGCGATGATGGTAGTGGCCGCCGTCGTCGCACCGATGCTGCTTGGCGGTTGGCTGTTCTCGGGCAAGGCGGTCTCGCCCAACTTCGGCAAGCTCAATCCCTTGGCCGGCGTGGCGCGCATGTTCTCCACGCAATCGCTGGTGGAGCTGACCAAGGCACTGGCCAAGTCGATGCTGATCGGCGGCGTGGCGTACCTGGTCATCTCACGCAACATTGCCGGGGTGATCCAGCTGACGGCGCTTCCGGCCAGCGCCGCGCTGCCGCAAACCATGATGTTCGTCGGACGCAACTGCGCGTTGATTGCAGGCGCACTGCTTCTGGTTGCGCTGATCGACGTGCCCTGGCAGCTGTGGACCTACTACCGCAAGCTGCGCATGTCGCGCGAAGACCTTCGCCAGGAGCACAAGGAAAGCGAAGGCGACCCGCACATCAAGGCGCAGATCCGCCGCCAGCAACAGGCGGTTGCCCGGCGCCGGATGATGTCCGAAGTGCCCAAGGCGGACATCATCGTGACGAACCCCACGCACTTTGCCGTGGCACTGAAATACGTCGACAGCGACATGCGCGCCCCTCGCGTGGTGGCCAAGGGCACCGATCAGGTGGCCCTGCGCATCCGTGAGATCGCTGCAGCCAACAAGGTTGCGATCCTCGAAGCGCCGCCTCTTACGCGGGCGCTCTACAAGCACACCAAGCTGGGCGACGAGATCCCGTCGGGCCTCTATACGGCCGTGGCCGAGGTGCTCGCATGGGTCTACCAGCTCAAGCGCTGGAAGGACGAAGGCGGCGAAGCGCCGCGAACGCCGCGCGACCTGCCGATCCCTGAATCACTCGAATACACCGTGAAGGCCGCATGAACTCGATGGCAAACCTGATGCGTCTGCCGACGCAAATGTTCTCCGGCAGCCAATTCAAGGGGCTGGCCGGGCCGATCCTCATCATCATGATCCTGAGCATGATGGTGCTGCCGCTGCCGGCCTTCCTGCTGGACCTGCTGTTCACCTTCAACATCGCGATGTCGGTGATGGTGCTGCTGGTGAGCATGTACACCATGAAGGCGCTGGACTTCGCCGCCTTTCCCGCAGTGCTGCTGTTCTCCACGCTTCTGCGGCTGTCGCTCAACGTGGCGTCGACCCGCGTGGTGCTGATGCACGGGCACACCGGGCCCGACGCGGCAGGCAAGGTGATCGAGGCCTTCGGGCACTTCCTGGTCGGCGGCAACTTCGCTGTGGGCGTGATGGTGTTCATCATCCTGGTGCTTATCAACTTCATGGTGATCACCAAGGGTGCGGGCCGCATCGCGGAAGTCGGCGCGCGCTTCATGCTGGATGCGATGCCGGGCAAGCAGATGGCGATCGACGCCGACCTGAATGCCGGCCTGATCGGCGAAGACGTCGCACGCAAGCGCCGTACCGAAGTCGCGCAGGAAGCGGACTTCTATGGCTCGATGGACGGTGCGAGCAAGTTCGTGCGTGGCGATGCGGTTGCCGGCTTGTTGATCATGGTCATCAACATCATCGGCGGGCTCGTCGTTGGCGTCGTGCAGCATGGCCTCGACTTTTCGACGGCCGGAACGACCTACACGCTGCTCGCGATCGGCGACGGCCTGGTCGCGCAGATTCCGGCGCTGGTGATCTCGACCGCGGCCGGCGTGATCGTGTCGCGCGTCGCGACGGACGAGGACGTGGGCCGGCAACTGACGGGCCAGCTCTTCTCGAACCCGCAAGTGCTGTTTCTGACCGCCGGGATCATCGGCCTGATGGGCATGATCCCGGGCATGCCGAACCTGGCCTTCCTGCTGATCGCGGGCGGCCTGGCCTGGACCGGCCGGCGTGTGTTCCTCCGCAAGCCGGTCGTCACCGCGGAGCAGACGGCTGCGGCGCAGGCTGCGGTGATGCCGTCGCCCGAAGCCGCGGAGGCCACCTGGGACGACGTCGCGTTGGTCGATCCGCTGGGCATGGAAGTCGGCTATCGCCTGATCCCGCTCGTGGACCAGTCGCAGCAAGGCGAACTGCTCGGCCGCATCAAGAGTATCCGCAAGAAGATTGCGCAGGAGATCGGCTTCCTCGTCCCGGTGGTCCACATTCGGGACAACCTGGAGATCAAGCCGAACAGCTACGTCATCAGCCTCAAGGGTGTGGAGATTGGGCGCGGCGAGGCTTTCCCCAACCAGTGGATGGCGATCAACCCCGGTCAGGTCACCGGCACCTTGACGGGAACCGTGACGCAGGACCCGGCCTTCGGCCTGCCGGCAGTGTGGATCGACGGCAACCTGCGCCAGCAAGCACAGATCTACGGCTACACGGTGGTCGATGCCTGTACGGTGATGGCGACGCACCTGAACCACCTGATCCAGACGCATGCTGCCGAACTGCTCGGCCGCCAGGAAGTTCAGCAACTGATCGACCAGATCGCCAAGACAGCGCCCAAGCTCACCGAGGACCTCGTGCCGAAGGTCGTCTCGCTGAGCACGCTGCACAAGGTGCTGCAGAACCTGCTCGACGAGGAAGTCTCGATCCGCGACATGCGCACGATCCTCGACGTGATGGCCGAGCACGCGCCGGCCGTGAAGGACGCGACCGAACTCACGACGCTGGCGCGCCTCGCGCTGGGCCGCGCGATCGTTCAGCACCTGTTCCCCGGCGACACGGAATTGCAGGTCATCGGGCTCGACGGTTCGCTCGACGGCGTGCTGCAGCAGGCAATGACCAGCAGCAGCGGCATCGAGCCCGGACTCGCCGACAACCTGCTGCGCCAGACACAGGCAGCCATCGCACGACAGGAGCAGATGGGCCTTGCACCGGTGCTCGTCGTTCAGCACGGCTTGCGCGTCCTGCTTTCCCGTTTCCTGCGGCGCAGCCTGCCGCAACTCAAGGTGCTCTCCCATGCGGAGATCCCTGACGCTCGCAACATCAAAGTCACCGCCACCATTGGAGGAAGAGGTTGAGTATTTCTACAGACGTGCGGGCCACGGCCCGCAAATTCGTTGCCACGACCAGTCGTGAAGCACTGCGCCTGGTGCGCGAAGCCCTCGGCGCCGAGGCCATCGTGTTGAGCAATCGGGCGCTGCCCGACGGCGTCGAGATCGTGGCGATGGTCGAAGGCGACGTTACGCAGGCGCTTCAAAGCGCAGTGCCGATGGTGTCCGCGAAGGCCGCTGAGCCGATTGCTTCGCCGACGCCGCCGACGCCGCTGGCGCCGGTTGCGCCGATGGCGCCGGTCCGGCCAACTGTGCCGCCGGTTGCAGTGGCGGCAAAGGCCGAGCCAGAGGCCGCGCCTGTTCACGCCGACGTTGTTCTCAACGAACTGCATTCGATGCGCGGCATGCTCGAAGAGCAACTCGCAAGCGTCGTGTGGAACGACAAGCAGCGGCAGGATCCCGTGCGTGGCCGCCTGCTGCGAACGCTGCTCGGTGCCGGCTTCAGCGCGCGCCTGTCGAAGGCCATGCTGGAAAAGCTGCCCACAGGCCAGACCTACGCGCAAGGCATGGCCTTCGCCCGGGCCGAGTTGATTCGCGCCGTGCCCGTGTTTGAAGACGAAGATGCCCTGCTGGCGCAAGGCGGGGTGTATGCGCTGATGGGACCCACTGGTGTCGGCAAGACCACCACGACCGCCAAGCTGGCCGCGCGCTGCGTGATGCGCTTCGGCGCCGACAAGCTGGCGCTGGTGACCACCGACAGCTACCGCATCGGCGCCTACGAGCAATTGCGCATCTACGGACAAATCCTCAATGTGCCGGTATACGGCGTGAAGGACGCTGCCGATCTGCACCTCGTGCTGCAGGACCTGCGTGATAAGCACATGGTGCTCATCGACACCGTCGGCATGAGCCAGCGCGATCGTGCGGTCTCGGATCAGATCGCGATGCTGTGCAACAGCCATCGGCCCGTCAAGCGGCTGCTGCTCTTGAATGCAACGAGCCACGGCGACACGCTCAATGAAGTCGTACACGCCTATCGCCATGGCGGCGGCAACGAGCTGGCCGGCTGTATCTTCACCAAGGTTGACGAGGCCACGCATCCGGGTGCGCTCATCGACACCGTGATCCGCCACCGGCTCCCGGTGCACTACATCTCCAGCGGCCAGAAGGTGCCGGAGAATCTGATGCAGGCCGATCGCGCACAGTTGGTGGACAGTGTGTTCCAGCCTCGCCGGCATAACCCGCTCTTCGTGCCCGCGGAGATCGACATGCAGGACGAGCCTTCGGGCGCGGCGCCTTCGGCGCAAGTCGTCCAGGCACGCGCGGAAGCCGACCGGCTTCGCACGCAATACCAGAACCTCATCCGCGCCATGGCGCACGACGCGCAGGAGCTGGCGACCGCCGCCGGTGCGCTCGCTGGCGCGCCGATCGGCTTCGAGACCGCACGCCGCCTTTGGCGCAATGCGGCTGACGAAAGCATCGGCCAGAAGACCGTGCTGCAGGACCTCATGACGCACGCTCGCGGCGAGATCGCTGGCGGTTGCGACCAGCATGTGTTGGCGTTGAGCGGACAAGTCGGCCTGCGGTCGAACGAAGGCGGCGATGCCTATGAATGCCAGGGCAGCCTTCTGATGTCGGATCGCACCGGCCAACCGCTTTCCGCTCCCAACCAGTGGCTGTCGACAGCGGCTGTGGGTGGCGGCGCCGATGCGCGACGCAAGCCCGGCGCGCGACAGGTGCAATGGCTCCGGCAGCAGGATTTCGGCAAAGCGCTCGTGCATGTGCTGCCGCGCCTGCCCGCCTTCGAGTTCATGGCTGAATGGCAGGCGCAAGGGCAGAAGTGGTTTGCGCGCGCGCCGGGCTCGACGGGCGTGATCGATCCGCAGAACGGCGCATCGAGCAAGCTGTCGCGCCTCGAATATGCATTCGGTGAGGCGAGGGTGGTGATGTTCCGCGGCAAGGCGGCGATGCAGTGCGAAGCCCATGTCGAAGTGCAACTTCGCGGCATCCCTGACCAATGCACTGTGCCGACGTTGCGCTGCGTGGTGACGCGCGTGACCGATGCGCGGGGCAACAAGATCATCGCGCAGACGTATCTGCTGTCGAACATCGGCATGCATGTATCGGCCCGGCAGCTCGCGCAGTGGCAGTCATGGGCTGCTGAAGCGGAGCCGTGCTTCCGGCTGATCCGCCAGGGCGTGCAACTCGTCGGCGGCATCGGTGAACTGGGTGACCCCGACATGATGAAGCGGCTGTTGATCGCCGGACAAGTCGGCACGACCGTCTGGCGTCTGCTGCATGCAGACGGCGAGTGGGCCGAGCGCACGCGAATGCTGCTCAACCAGTTGACGGGGCGTCCTGTGCGGTCGAGCCGGCCTTTGACCGGAAACGCGCTGTATGTCGGCGTGAGCAAGCTCTTCCTGTTGCTGGAGGCGCTCGGGACCGAATCGACCGCGCCTACGCAGCAGCCGAAGCCGATGGAGAAGCAAGATTGAGGAGCGCTGTATGACCAAGCTGGTGACCGACCAGGCGGACGGACTGCGCCGCCTCCTGTCGCACACGCCCACGCGGGTGATTGCCGTTGCGGGCATGCGCCGCGGCGACGGTGCGACGACCGCCGCCATGAACCTGGGTGCGGCCCTCGTGCATCAGGGGAAGGACGTCCTGCTGCTTGACGAGCATCATCCCGCCGCCGATTCCGCGGCCGCGCTGTGGGCGGTCGAGCCGCCAGGCTTGCTCGCCGACGTGGCCGATCGCCGCTTGACGTGCGCTGGTGCGGCAGCCCGCGCCGGTTGCGGTGTCGACGTGCTGCCAGCGCCGATCGGCATGGTGCATGCGAAAGCGGATGTGCGTTCGCTGTGCCGCGGTGGCGTCGTCCTGATCGATGCCGCGCTCGATGCCGAGGGGCGGTTGTCAGTGCTCGCGCAGGGTGCGGACGAACTGGTGCTCGTGCTGCAACCCAATGCCGCTTCAGTGACCACCGCGTACTCGGGCATCAAGAGGCTGCACTACGCACACGGATTGAAGCAGTTGCGCTTCCTGGTAAACAAGGCTTCGAACGCCGAAGAGGCGCACACGGTCATGGGCAACCTCGCCAACACCGGCAGCCGCTACCTCGCTGTCTCGCTGGAGCCCGCCGGCTGGGTTCGCGCAGATGCACACCTTGCGGACGCACGGCGATTGAGCCAGACGATGGTGGAGGCCTTTCCGGCCAGCCCCGTCGCGGTGGACTTCCGCCGCGTCGCCAGCGACATGGGCCAATGGCCGTGGCGCATGCCCGCGCAAGCCACGCGCGAACGCCGCATTGCAACTTCGATTGCTGGTGCGACCCGCGCGTCGCGCGCAGTCGCCGCCTGAACAGCAAAACCTGAACATCGGAACAAGGACCGGACGTGTACACCGCTCAGGGAACCATCGAGAAGTCCCATCTTCTGGAGCAGCATCAGCCGCTCGTGCGGCGCATCGCACTGCAGATGATCGCCAAGCTGCCCGCCAGCGTCGAACTCGACGACCTCATTCAGGCCGGCATGATCGGCCTGCTCGATGCATCGTCGCGCTATCAGGACAACAAGGGCGCGCAGTTCGAGACCTTCGTCAGCCAGCGCATCCGCGGCGCGATGCTCGACGAACTGCGCGCCAGCGACTGGGGGTCGAGAGGCTTGCGCCAATCGGCGCGCGGCGTCGAGAAGGCCATCCAGAAGCTGGAGCACCGCCTTGGACGCTCCCCGACTGAAGGCGAGATCGCCAAGGAGCTGAAGATGGACCTGGAGGGCTATCAGTCGCTGCTGCAGGAGATCCAGGGTTGCCAATTGCTCTACGTCGAAGATTTTGCGAAGGGAGACGCGGAGAATCCGTTCCTCGATTTGCACGCGCAGGATGCACGGCGGGGCCAGCGCGACAGCGACGATCCGCTGGAGCAACTGCTGGAAAGCGGCTTTCGGCATCAGCTCGTCGACGCGATATCAGCGCTGCCGGAGCGCGACCAGTTGCTGCTGAATCTCTACTACGAGGAAGAACTCAACCTGCGCGAGATCGGCGCGATCCTCGAGGTGAGCCAGAGTCGCGTCTGCCAACTGCACAGCCAGGCGATCAGTCGCCTGAGAGCTCGGCTCAAGGAGCTGCTCTGAAGGGGTGCGCTATGTGCGCGAGGGGGACGGAGCCCTGAGGCCTGCGAACTCCGTTCTCGGAAATTCTTCTTCTTGCAGGGATGACGACTGCGCGGGCCGCTCGCCTGGCAGCCCGGAGAATTCCGTTCGAGCGAATAGCTCGGGAGCGTGGAGCGCGGCATCACTGGCGCTTGGTGCTGCCGATGCGTGCGACGGCGCCTCGAGGAAGTTTGGCGGTGCAACGCTGACAGGTGTCGCAGCCTGCCGCATCCGGGCGTTCTCCCGAAGGCGCGCGAGCTCTGCGCGCAGATCATCCATTTGCCGCATTCCGGAGGCGGGCGTTGTCGGCGCGGGCGGCGCTTCGACTGCGGGGGGCTCGAACAGAGTGGCCAGTTCCGGCTCGAGCGGTGTTTCCTCGATGACCGTGATTCCTGCATCGGGCGCTTGCTCCTCGCCATGCGCCTGCTCGGGCTCGCGTGGGGCAGGACGGTGCTCGCTCGGACCTTGCACAGCGGCACGCAATGCAGCCAGCCTGGCCGCGAGCTCCGCCTCCTCATCGTCATCGTCATCGTCGTCATTGACCTGATCGTCAACTTCGCCGCGCTGACGGGGGGCGATCGGCGCGCGCACTGACTCGCGCTTGGCTTCCGGGATCGGAGTGGAGGGAGCATCCGGCAACAGCCGACGAAGCGCTGCCAACTTGCTGAAGCTGAGCATCGCCAGGAACACCGACGCGGTCGCGCCGACAAAGCTGAAGCCGCCCAATAAAGGCGCCCAGCCGACGCAGGCGATGCCGAAAGCGAGAGAGACGAGTCCGAGGATGGCGAAGCGATAGCCGACGCGGTTGTTGTTCATGGAGTTCCAAGCGTTTCAACCGGATTCTCCGAACGGCGAGTGGTTTTCGCTCGCGGGGCGCTGGATTTAGTACTGAAGTATGCCTATTACTTCACGTAGGCGCGGGGGAAAGAGGCGCAGGTTTCAATGCTGAGAGGTGGTCGGGCCGGTCAACAAGCCGGCGACGGGTACAAGCGCGGCCCTGAACGTTCATGGGGCTGCCGAGCCACGAGCAACTGAACACGAACTGGGTCCCGTCACCGGCCAATGCTCAGGACGAAGTCGAAGGTTGGCCAACGGCTGCCTCCTTTTTGGTCCGTAGCCAGTGCTCATAGTCGGCAAGGTACTCCGCAAATGCGCTGCGATCGACTTCAGCGAGTGCTTTGAACATGCGTCGTTGTTCATCGACGCTGGGGAGTGCCTTCAATATGTCTGCGAAGCTGCTGCCGAGAGTATTTCGAACCTCTTCTGACAGGTCCGCTTCAGAGTACGTATATAGCGGTGTATTCAGCCATTTTTCAATCTCTTCCCTCGGATAGGCGAGTGGAACAAGGTGACGATCCAGGATTCGAACAAGAGGTGGATCGTTGTCTTCTCTTTTTCCGAACTGCTCTACGTATTGCGGAAATCTTGAAAGAGCCCCCGAGTAGTTGAAACTCAGCGGCTCCTGTGTTGCTCCAGGTTGTCCGCTTTGCAGGAAGAAGATCCAGGAGCGAGTGCAACGGACTGCTTCCGTCAGCTCCGCACGGATTACCAGCACCGCGGTGAACTCGGTGGGTTCGAGCTTGTCGGAGAAATACGATGTCTGCGCAAGTGTGCGGGTCACTGCCGCTTCGAAGTCTTCGAGCCACCTAATCGCCTCCTTTCGATATTTATCGAATTGATCGATCTGCTGTTTGACCACGGCTCGGGAAAACTTTAGATCCTCCAACTTCGCGATGTCCCATTCGATCGCTTTAGCGTGGGATTTGTGCGCGATCGCAAGCAGAGTGGGGGCGAAGGCGTTGTCTCGTTCCATCGCTTGAAAATTGATCCAGCTCATCAGCAACGGCCTGGCAAGGGCGCGGAAGTCTTCCAACAGCACCGAAAGCGTGACTTGACGAAGGTCTCGCAGCTTGTTTCGGCGTCGGCGTTCGATCAAAGTCGCGGTAAGCGGCGCCACGATAAGGACGCTGACGACGCCCGAAACAAGGCTTGATCCAAACACAAGCTTCAAGAGACTCCAGGTGTCTTCGAGCATGCTGCGTCCTCCGTCCTAGTCGCAGACTGTAGACGATCCGGTTGCCATTCGCTATTGACGCAGGTGTGGTCGCCGGGTTCTGAATTCAAGTTCATGGCGCCAGCAGCCGCCAGACATCGGCCCATCCCCGAGTGCGGAACCAGAGGCCTTTCGCCACTGTGTTCCATAGGCAGGCCCGAAGCTCGTCTTCCAAGACCTCGAGTTGCAGAGCTTTCTGCATCGGCTTGTGTCCCATGCGTTGGAGAAAAGATGCGAGGCGCCCATGCCGCTTGAACTTGCCTGCAGTTGCCTAAGGAAGCCCACAAACAAAAGAAGTCCGCTATCGATTTGATAGCGGACTTTTTTACCTGCGATTGGTGCCGGAGAGATGAATCGAACACCCGACCTTCTCATTACGAATGAGCTGCTCTACCGACTGAGCTACACCGGCTAAGCTCGCGATTATAGCGTCTCGTGATAGCCAGTCACTCGCTCGACTTCATTCTTTGACCCCAACACAACAGCAACGCGTTCGTGCAGTTTCGAAGGCTCCAGATCGAGGATGCGTGTGCGCCCGTTGGTGGCCGCGCCGCCGGCCTGTTCGACGAGCCAGCTCATCGGATTGGCCTCGTACATCAAGCGCAGCTTGCCTGCCTTTTCAGGCTCGCGCTTGTCCCACGGGTACATGAAGATGCCGCCGCGCATCAGGATGCGATGCACGTCGGTCACCATGCTGGCGATCCAGCGCATGTTGAAGTCCTTGCCGCGCGGGCCTTCCTTGCCGGCGAGGCATTCGTCGATGTAGCGCTTCACCGGGGCGTCCCAGTGGCGCATGTTGCTCATGTTGATCGCGAATTCCTTGGTGTCGGCCGGGATCTGGATGTCTTCCTGCGTGAGCATGAAGGAGCCTTGCTCGCGATCGAGCGTGAACATCGCGACGCCCGCGCCGACTGTCAGCACCAGCGTGGTCTGCGGGCCGTAGATGCAGTAGCCCGCAGCAACCTGTTTGCTGCCCGCCTGGAGGAAATCGCTTTCCTGAACACCGGGCGTGTCGTCCGCCTTCTTGAGCACGCTGAAGATGGTGCCGATGCTCACGTTCACATCGATGTTGCTCGATCCGTCGAGGGGATCGAAGAGGAGCAAGTATTCGCCTTGCGGATAGCGGTTGGGCACGACGTAGATGCTGTCCATCTCCTCGCTCGCCATCGCGGCGAGATGGCCGCCCCATTCGTTGGCTTCGATGAGCACTTCGTTGGCGATGATGTCGAGCTTCTTCTGTACTTCGCCTTGCACGTTCTCGCTGCCGGCCGAGCCGAGTACGCCGCCGAGCGCGCCTTTGTTGACGGCTTGGCTGATGCTCTTGCAGGCGCGGGCGACCACTTCGAGAAGCAGGCGCAACTGGCCGGGGATCAACCCGTCGGCGCGCTGTTGTTCGACGAGGTAGCGGGTGAGTGAAATCTTGTGTTGAGCCATGTAGGGAGGTCCTTGATCGGTCAGGCGGCCAATGCGCGTGTGACGACTTCGTGAGTGTCCTTGCTGAGGTCGGGGCGGGCGGCGACGCGGGCGATGGCTTCGCGTGCGGCGCTGCGGTAGGGTTCGGCGAGCTTGCTCCAGCGGTCGAGCGCGCGCGCGAGACGTGCGGCCACTTGCGGGTTGATCGCGTCTAGTTCGATCACTCGGTCGCTCCAGAACACATAGCCCGCGGCGTCTGGACGGTGCAGGCCGCCGGGGTTGCCGCTGCAGTAGCTGAAGATCACGCTGCGTGCGCGATTCGGGTTCTTGATGGAGAAGTCCGGGTGCTTCATCAGTTGCTTGACCAGCGGCAGGATGTCGCCGCCGCGGTCGGGTGCACCTGCTTGCAGCGAGAACCACTTGTCGATCACCAGCGCTTCATCCTTGAAGATCTCGTGGAAGCGCGCCAATGCCTGTGCAGCGAGCGCATGGCCGGAGGAGACCAGCGCGTTCAGGGCGTTGAATCGATCGGTCATGTTGCCCGCGTCCTTGAACCGCTGAAGCGTCTTGCAGGGCCACACGGTGTCGCCGGATGCACGCGCGGCAAGGCACAGGTGCGTGAGCGCGATGCCCGCCAAGGCGCGGCGGCCAGACGAAACCGGGTCTGCCGTATAGGCGCCGGTGTCGCGGTTCTGCTCGTAGACCTGTTCCCAGTCGGCGAAGAGTGCGGTGGCGATTTGCGCCCGCATGGCTTCGCGCACTGCGTGCACGCGCTGGGGGTCGACCACCTCGAGCTGTTCGGCGATATAGGTCTCCGACGGCAGCGTCAGGACGAGTTCCTTGAAGGCCGCATCGAGCTGGGGATGGCGCAGCACACTGCGCATCGCGTCGATGAACGCGTCGTTCAGCGGCAGTTCGCCCGGACTTGCCGGCGACGCAATGGCTCGCAGAGCGGCACGCAGGGCCAGGCGCTGTCCGGCTTCCCAGCGGTTGAACGGATCGGGATCGTTGGCGAGCAGCGTCAGCAGCTGCGCGTCGGCGTAGTCGTAGTCGAGGATCACCGGTGCGCTGAACCCGCGCAGGATCGAAGGCACCGGCTCCGCGTCGACATTGACGAAAGTGATTTGCTCGCCGGCACGCGTGAGCACGAGGGTGCGCGTGCCTTGCGTCGCCTCGGCTTCGCCTTCGAGTTGCAGCGGCAGTTCGCGCCCGTCGGCACTCAGCAAGCCGATGTTCACCGGAATCACGAATGGGTCCTTGACAGGCTGGCCCGGTGTGGGCGGGCAGCTTTGAACAAAGCTCAGCGTGTAGCTGCGGCTGGCTGCGTCATAGACGCCGTGTGCGGCGACGCGCGGCGTGCCTGCCTGGCTGTACCAGCGCTTGAACTGGGGCAGCAGGCGCGCCAGATCGGACTCGGGATTCGCATCGGCGATGGCTTGCGCGAAGTCGTCGCAAGTCACGGCCTGGCCGTCGTGGCGTTCGAAATAGAGCGTGATTCCGCGCTCGAAACCCTTGCGGCCGACCAGCGTCTGCATCATGCGAACGACCTCGGCACCCTTCTCGTAGATGGTGACGGTGTAGAAGTTGCTGATCTCGATATAGCTGTCGGGCCGCACGGGGTGCGCCATCGGGCCGGCGTCTTCGGGAAACTGCGCGGTGCGCAGGACCCGCACATCCTCGATGCGCTTGACCGCGCGAGCCGACGCATCGGCGCACAGGTCCTGGCTGAACTCCTGGTCGCGGAAGACGGTGAGGCCCTCCTTGAGCGACAACTGGAACCAGTCGCGGCAAGTCACGCGGTCGCCGCTCCAGTTATGGAAGTATTCGTGCCCGACGACGCTTTCAATGTTGCTGTAGTCGGCATCGGTCGCGGTGGCCTGGTTGGCGAGAACGTACTTCGTGTTGAAGATGTTCAGGCCCTTGTTCTCCATCGCACCCATGTTGAAGTCGCAGGTCGCGACGATCATGAAGCGGTCGAGGTCCAGCGGCAGGCCGAAGCGGGCTTCGTCCCACATCACCGAATTGATGAGTGAATTCATTGCGTGCTCGGTCTTGTCGAGGTCGCCCGCGCGAACATAGACCTGCAGCAGATGCTCCTTGCCATTGCGCGCCTTGATGCGCTGCTCGCGCGCCACCAGCTTGCCAGCGACCAGCGCGAAGAGGTAGCTCGGCTTGCGGAAGGGATCGACCCATTTCGCGAAGTGGCGGCCTTCGGGCAGTTCGCCTTGCTCGACGAGATTGCCATTGGACAGCAGCACCGGGTAGGCGGCCTTGGCGGCGCGCAGTGTCACGGTATAGCTCGCCATCACATCCGGGCGGTCCAGGAAATAAGTGATGCGGCGGAAGCCCTCGGCTTCGCATTGCGTGAAGAAGGTGTCCTCGCTGACGAAGAGGCCCATGAGCTTGGTGTTCTTGCTCGGGCAGCAGGTGGTGAAGATCTCCAACTCGAAACTTTCTGGCAGGTTGTCGATCACCAGCTGATCGCCCTCCATGCGAAAGGACGCACCCTGGCCGTCGACCAGCACGCGGGCGAGATTGAGCTCGTCGCCGTCGAGGCGCAACGGCTCCGGCGCCATGTCCGGATTGCGGCGCAGCCGCATGCGGTTGAGCACTCGCGTCTTGGCGGGGTCCAGGTCGAAGGTGAGATCGACCGTATCGATCCAGTAGGCAGGCGCGCTGTAGTCCTCGCGGCGAATCGCCACGGGCTGGCCTTGGGCATCACGCAACAGCATCGAATGTCTCCAGAAAGTTTGAGTTTGCGAGTTCGTTGTAGTCACGCACGGCCGCAATCACATGCGGCCCCGCGAGTTCGGAGGCGCTGTGGGTGGTGCAGACCGCCACGGCCATCATGCCGCCACGGCGGGCGGCCTCGATGCCGAAGGGGGCGTCTTCGAAGACGACGCAGCGCTCAGGAGCGACGCCGATGCGGCGCGCCGCTTCGAGAAAAATGGCTGGCTCGGGTTTTCCCGGAAACCCTTCGTCGCCGCCAACAATGGCCAGGGGAGCCCGCTCCAGGCGGAGATTCGACATCGTGAAGGCGATGTTGTGCTTGTCCCCGGCGGTGCCAACAGCGATCTTGAGGCCTCGTGCTGCCGCTGCGCTTGCGAAAGCCCGAAAACCGTCGACCTCGCGAAATGCCGCACCGAACAGCTCGCGGTAGATTGATTCCTTGGCGTGCGTGATCTCAGCGCTTTCTGCCGGCGTGACTTCGCGGCCCATGAGCTCGCAGGCGCATTCGAACGCCGTACGGCCGGTGGTGCGCCGCATGAAATGAGGCACGTCGATATCGAGGCCGTTGCGGCGCCCGTACTCGACCCAGGCCTTGGCGTGCCAGGGCATGGAGTCGATCATGGTGCCGTCCATGTCGAAGATCAGGGCTTCGGGCTTTTCCATCGCGCCCTGCATCAGACGCCTTGCTTCAACGAGGCTTCGATGAAAGCATCGAGGTCGCCATCCAGCACCTTTTGCGTGGCCGAGATTTCGACGTTGGTGCGAAGGTCCTTGATGCGGCTGTTGTCCAGCACGTAGCTGCGGATCTGATGACCCCAGCCCACGTCGGTCTTGCTGTCCTCGAGCTTTTGCTGCTCTTCCTGGCGCTTGCGCATCTCGTGGTCATACAGGCGCGAGCGCAGGCGTTTCCAGGCGACGTCACGGTTGCTGTGCTGGCTTCGGCCGTCCTGGCACTGCACGACGATGCCCGTCGGAATGTGCGTGAGCCGCACGGCAGAGTCAGTCTTGTTGATGTGCTGGCCGCCAGCGCCGCTGGCGCGGAAGGTGTCGGTGCGCACGTCCGCCGGGTTGATCTCGATCTCGATGGAATCGTCGATTTCCGGGTAGACGAAGATGCTCGCAAAGCTGGTGTGCCGCCCGCCCGAGGAGTCGAAGGGCGACTTGCGCACCAGCCGATGCACGCCTGTTTCGGTACGCAGCAAGCCGAAAGCGTAGTCACCTTCGACCTTGATAGTTGCGCCCTTGATGCCGGCGGTATCGCCCGGCGTCTCGTCTTCGATCTGGGTCTTGAAACCCTTGCGCTCGGCGTACTTGAGGTACTGGCGCAGCAGCATGCTGGCCCAATCGCAAGCTTCGGTACCGCCGGCGCCAGCCTGGATATCGACGAATGCGTTCAGCGGATCTGCCGGGTTGTTGAACATCCGGCGGAATTCGAGCTGCTTGATGTCCGCTTCGAGCTTGGCGGCGTCATCGGCGATGGCTTGCAGGCCATCCATGTCGCCTTCGTCCTTCGACATTTCGAAGAGCTCGGTGTTGTCCGACAGGCCACTGGTGAGGCGGTCGAGCGTGACGACCACGTCGTCGAGCGACTTCTTTTCCTTGCCCAGCTCCTGGGCCTTCTTGGGATCGTTCCAGACGTTGGGATCTTCGAGCGATGCGTTGACCGTCCTCAGGCGTTCGGCTTTGGCATCGTAGTCAAAGATACCTCCGTAAATCGACGGTCCGGGCGGTCAGGTCCGCGAGGGTTGCGCCGATTTGGTTGATTTGCTCTGCATCCATGGGGTGTCCTGACTGTGTTCGGGGAAAACCGGGCATTTTCTCATGCCCGCCATGGCCGGGTCCGGGGGAGGGCGGCCTGCCCGGAACCGCTTTCAAGAGCTCAGAAATTCCTCGATCAACGATGCCAGGCGTGCAGGCTGGTCGTGGTGCAGCATGTGGCCGGCGTCCTCGATCCGGGCGATGCGAGCGTTCGGCACTTTCTTCAGGCGCTCGTGGAATTCCGCCAGCGTGTAGCGTCCCTTCCACCATTGGCTGAGGCTGTCGTCCGAGGCCTCCACGGCCAGCAGCGGAGCGGTGATGGCGGCATAGAGGGCCAACGTCTCGTCGACCCGGAAGATATGGGCGTTGATGATCTTGTGCGCCGGGTCGCCGAGGATTTCCCACCGATCACCGCCGTCCGGGTGCGGTTTGCCGACCGACCAGTGAGCAGCGAGCCAGTCGGCCTTGTCCTGGGTGAGACGCGGATTGGTCTTCATGAGCCGGCGGGCGACGCCGTCCGCCTGCGAGTAGCCGGCCAGCGCCATTTCACCGCGGTGCAGACGCTTGAGTTCGTCGATCCACTTGCCATAGCGCTCCGGCGCCTGCTCGGGGACAAACGCAGGCATGCCGAAGCCTTCGAGGTTGACCAGCCGGCGGACCCGTTGCGGGCGCACGCCGGCATATTGCATGGCCACGTTGCCACCCATGCTGTGCCCAACCAGATCGACGGGGGATTCACCCGCATAGTGGTCCAGCAGCCAGTCCAGGTCTGCGAGGTAGTCGGGCATCCAGTAGTTGTCGACGTTGCCGCCACTGGTGAGGCCGAACCCTCGCCAATCCGGCGCAATGATCCAGCGATCGTCCGCCATTGCGTCGACCGCGAATTGCCAGGACGCTGCAACGTCCATCCAGCCGTGAAGCAGCACCAGCGGCGGTCGCGCAGTCGAAGGCGAGCCCCACAGGCGCACGTGGTAATTCAGATTGCGCACAGGAACGAATTCGCTGCGCGAGACGCGGAGAGCTTGGTACATCGGGCTCGAATGATACGGATGCCGCCAGCGCCGCGCAGTCCGGTGCAAGACATGCGGAGGCGGCAGCAGGTAGCATTTCGCCCATGCAAAAAATCCAACTCGGTCAGAGCGACCTCCACGTCACCCCGGTCTGCCTCGGCACCATGACTTTCGGTGAGCAAGTCAATGAGCCGACCGCTCACGCGATCCTCGATCGTGCATTCGAGCGCGGCATCGATTTCATCGACACTGCGGAGATGTACGCCGTGCCGGCCCGCAAGGAAACCTTCGGGGCTACGGAAACCATCATCGGCAACTGGTTCGACAAGAACCCCGGCATGCGCCAGAAGATCGTGCTGGCGACCAAAGTTGCCGGACCGTCGCGCGGCATGCCGTGGGTGCGAGAAGGCGAGGGCATGACGCCCGCCGACATCGCCGCGTCATGTGACGCAAGCCTGAAGCGACTGAAGACGGACGTGATCGATCTCTATCAGATCCATTGGCCGGAGCGCCATGTGCCGGCCTTTGGTTCGATCTACTACGACCCGACGAAGGAGAGGTCGGCCACGTCGATTCATGAGCAGCTCGAAGCCTTGGGCAAGCTCGTCAAGGCGGGCAAGGTGCGCGCCATTGGGCTTTCGAACGAAACGCCCTACGGGGTCCACGAATTCGTGCGGCTTTCCGAGCAGCACGGCCTGCCACGGGTTGCGACCGTACAGAACGTCTATTGCCTGATCAGCCGTGCGCTGGAAAACGGCCTCGACGAGACGATGCATCGGCTTGGTGTTTCGCTTCTGGCCTACTCGCCGTTGGCTTTCGGCCTGCTGACCGGCAAGTACGACGAGAGCGGCACCGAAGGCCCTTCGGCACCCAAGGGTGCGCGCATTTCGGGATATGAATCGGTGCGCAAGCAGCGCTGGGGCCGTCCCGACGCGCTCGCGGCAGCGCGGCGCTACAACGCGCTGGCAAAGGCGCACGGTCTCACCCCGACAAAGCTCGCCTTGGCTTTCTGCTACACCAAATGGCAGGTTGCGAGCACGATCATCGGTGTGACTTCGCTTGCCCAACTTGAAGAGGACCTCGACGCCTGGGGCACCAAGCTCTCGCCCCAGGTGTTGGCCGAGATCGACAAGATCCGCTGGGAAATGCGCGATCCCGCAGCCTGATGACGGCGACGTGAGCAAGAAAACGCACGTTTCCGAAACGCCCGCAACCCAGTTGCTGCGGGCGAACGGCATCGCGTTTACCGAACATCCGTACGAATATCTCGAACACGGCGGCGCGCAACACAGCGCCGAAGTGCTCGGCTTCGATCCCTTCACGGTGGTCAAGACACTCGTGATGCAAGACCAGGACGCCAAGCCGCTGATCGTGCTCATGCACGGCAATCGCACCGTTTCGACCAAGAATCTCGCGCGACAGATCGGCGCGAAATCGGTCGAACCTTGCAAACCCGAAGTGGCGAACCGGCACAGTGGGTATCTTGTCGGCGGCACGTCGCCGTTCGGCACGCGGCGCGAGATGCCGGTCTACGTGGAGTCGACCATCCTTGAACTGCTTCGCATCGCCATCAATGGCGGACGGCGGGGCTATCTGATCGGGATCGACCCGCAGGTCTGCGTGAAGCTGCTGGGCGCAAAGCCGGTGCAGTGCGCGCTGGCAGAATAGCCGGCTGCCTCATTCGGAGGCGTGCCGCCGGGTTTGCCGGCCCGGAGACACTGTGAGTTCTTACTTTCCTTCGCTCATCGCGATCGTTCTTTCGTACCTGCTCGGATCCTTGTCATTTGCGGTGATCGTCAGCAAATCGCTCGGCATGGCGGACCCTCGCAGCTATGGCAGCAAGAATCCGGGCGCCACGAACGTGCTGCGTTCGGGCAACAAAGGCGCGGCGCTGGCGACACTTCTGCTCGATGCACTCAAGGGCTGGATCCCCGTGTTCCTGATCCAGCACTTCGGCGCGGGTTTCGGCATGGGGCAGGGTGTTGCAGCGCTCGCCGGCTTGGCGGCATTTCTCGGACACCTCTACCCCGTCTTCTTCGGCTTCGAGGGCGGCAAGGGCGTCGCCACTGCGGCGGGGGTACTCGTCGGCATCGCGTGGCTGCTCGGGCTGGCGACCGGCGCCACATGGCTGATCATTGCCATTTTCTTTCGCTATTCGTCGCTGGCTTCGATCGTGGCCGCTTTCTTTGCGCCGGCTTACTACCTGATCGGCGGCGACATCGCGTGGCCGCTGGACCTCACGGTGTTGTTGTCGCTGGTTTCCGTGAGCCTGCTCCTGATCTGGCGGCATCGCGAGAACATCCGGCGCCTTGCCGCTGGCACCGAATCCAGGCTCGGTTCCAAAGCTCGTAAATAAACAGAAGGACAAAACATGCCAACCATTCAACGCTTCCACGTCGGTCCGCGCCTGAGCGAGACGGCGGTGCACAACGGCACTATCTATCTTGCCGGTCAGGTGGCGGACAACACCACCGAGGACATCCGCGGCCAGACCGCACAGGTTCTCGCCATGGTGGACCGCTTGCTTGCCGAGGCCGGCAGCGATAAATCGCGCATCCTGATGACGCAGATCTTTTTGGCCGACATCGCTGAAATCGGCGCGATGAACGAAGTGTGGGACGCCTGGATTCCCGCCGACAACACGCCGCCACGCGCGACGGTGCAGGCCGCAATGGCTAACCCCGGCTACAAGATCGAAATCGTTGTGACGGCCGCGGCTGCTTGAGCCTCAGAACCGCTTTTCGAGAACCATCTGGTCGGCATCGCGCCGCATTGAAAAGCGGCTGATGAAGCTGTTGCCGAGCAGGACGTAGGGCATCGGCTGCTGCGAGACGATCGCATCGACGTCGTAGATTTCCACGTCGCCGACCCGCACTGAATCGAGGCGTAGGCGATAGCCCTGCGCAGGGCCATTGGCGGTGTTCATGCGCACGGGTTGCCCCTTGCTGAAGTCGAGCCCGATGCGTTGCGCGTCGGCAGCCGACATCGAGACATTCGTCGCGCCTGTGTCCAGCATGAACGTCACGGCCCGCTCGTTGATGGCTCCCTGCGTCATGAAATGGCCGCCGCTCGACACAGGCAGCACGATCCGCGTCCCACCTGCGACGCTGGATGCTCCGCCGATGCTCGCCGGCGTGTCCATACGCAGCGCCATGCGCTTGCCGCCGGCTTCGACAGTCGCCTGCTCACCTTGCAGCGCCAGCAACTTGACCCCCTTGAACGTCTCGCCCACCGCCACGGTCTTCGGCGAACCGCCGTCTACCATCAGTATCGCCCGGCTCCCAATAGTCCCCGTCAGCATCACCGACTGAGCCTGAGCCAAAGTACAGCCCGCCACCAGTAACGCCAGCGCGCCCACCCGCCAAGACCAGGAACACCGCGGAACCGACTTAGCCGGGCCGCTCGAAAAATAGGAACACCGCGGAACTGGCTTTGCCAGGCCGCCGGTGTTGCCCCCGGTAGGGCGTGGAGAGCGACACGAAGTGCGCGAGCCTGGGGGCGAGCCGGTGTTTCCACTGGCGAGGGGGTGGGCGGCCACACGAAGTGGGCAAGCCTGGGGGTGTGCCACTCAATCCCTGAAGTTGTTGAACGTCAGTGGCATGTCGGGCACGTCCTTTTTGATCAGTGCCATCGCTGCCTGGAGATCGTCGCGCTTGGCGCCAGTGACCCGTACCGCATCTCCCTGGATGGCGGCCTGCACTTTGAGCTTGCTGTCCTTGATCAGGCGCTGAATCTTCTTGGCCGTCTCGGATTCGATCCCGTTCTTGACCTTGATGACCTGCTTGACCTTGTCGCCGCCGATCTTTTGGACGTCACCCTTGTCGAGAAAGCGGACGTCGACGCTGCGCTTGGTGAGCTTTGCGCGCAGGATGTCCTCGACCTGCACGAGTTGGAATTCGGCGTCACCGATCATGGTGATTTCCTTGTCCTTGAGCTCGACAGCGGCCGCTGTGCCCTTGAAATCGAAGCGCGTTCCGATTTCCTTTGCGGTGTTCTCCACTGCGTTCTTGACCTCGGGCAAGTTGGGTTCACAAACGGTGTCAAAAGACGGCATGAAGGCTCCGGGCGGCAACAAATTGAAAGGGCCACGCGCAGTGCCGCGCGGCGGTGCGAATGCGACAATTCTCCCATGATCGTGGAGCACAACGTACCGCTGCAACAGCACAACAGTTTTGGCATCGTGGCCCGTGCGCAGCATCTGGCACGCGTCGCCGGCGATGCAGACGTGGCGGCGCTGCTGGCTGATGCGCAATGGCACTCGATGTCCAAGTTCGTGCTCGGCGGCGGCAGCAACATCGTGCTGACCGGCGACGTCAAGCCGCTCGTGCTGAAGGTCGAGATCAAGGGGCTCAGGATGCTCGAAGAGACGTCGCACGCCTGGGTCGTCGAAGCCGGCGCGGGCGAAGTCTGGCACGACACGGTCTTGTGGACACTCGAGCAAGGCTTCCCGGGGCTTGAAAACCTGGCGCTCATTCCCGGGACCGTGGGCGGGTCGCCGGTGCAGAACATCGGCGCCTATGGTGTCGAACTGCAAGATCGATTTGATTCGCTGGATGCCATCGACCTCGACACAGGCCGCGCTTTCTCGCTGGACGCGGCGCAGTGTGCGTTCGGCTACCGCGATTCGGTGTTCAAGCATGTTGCTACGCGCGAAAACGATTTCGGCCTCGCCGGGCGTGCGCTCATCACCCGAGTGCGTTTCCGCCTGCCAAAGCCCTGGAAGCCAGTGCTCGGGTATCTGGACCTTGAACGCAAGATGGCCGAAACCGGCAACTTCACGCCCAGCGCAATGGAAATCTTCGACTGGATCTGCGCGATCCGCCGCGCCAAGCTGCCCGATTGGCGCGTGCTCGGCAATGCCGGCAGCTTCTTCAAGAACCCGACCGTCACGCCCGAACAGTGCGCTGACATCATTGCGCGCGACCCGAAGATCGTTCACTACCCGATGGCGGACGGCACCATCAAGCTCGCGGCCGGTTGGCTGATCGACGCCTGCGGCTGGAAAGGCAAGTCGGTCGGCAATGCCGGCGTCTATGAGCGGCAAGCGCTGGTGCTGGTCAATCGCGGTGGCAAGACGGACCCGGTGACCGGCGGCGAGGTGATGACACTTGCCAAGGCCATCCAGACCAGCGTCTACGAACGGTTCGGAATCCGTCTCGAGCCCGAGCCAGTGGTCATTTAGCTCGCCCCCAAGCTGCGCGCACTTCGTGTCGCTTCGCCTACCCCCTGCCGGGGGCAACACCAGCAGCCCGGCGGAGCCGGTTCTGCGGTGTTTCTGGGTTTGCGCGGGGTTACTTGGGGTCGTCGTTTTTTAGCTGGGGGAGGGCGGCGCCTTGGGTGGAGGAGAGGAGCCCGGCGCGGGTGTAGATGGCGAGTTTGTCGCGGGTGTCGACGATGTCGAGGTTGCGCATGGTGAGTTGGCCGATGCGGTCGGCGGGCGAGAAGCTGGATTCGCCCTTTTCCATGGTCAGGCGCTCAGGCTGATAGGTGAGGTTGGGCGATACGGTGTTCAGGATCGAATAGTCGTTGCCGCGGCGCAGTTCGATGGTCACTTCGCCGGTGATGGCGCGGGCGATCCAGCGCTGAGCGGTCTCCCGCAGCATGATGGCTTGTGGATCGAACCAGCGGCCCTGATAGAGGAGGCGGCCGAGCCGTCGTCCCTGGTCCCTGTACTGCTCGATGGTGTCTTCGTTGTGGATGCCGGTCACCAGGCGTTCGTAGGCGATGAAGAGGAGCGCGAGACCGGGAGCCTCATAGATGCCGCGGCTCTTCGCCTCGATGATCCGGTTCTCGATCTGATCGCTCATGCCCAGGCCATGGCGGCCGCCCACGCGGTTGGCTTCGAGAATCAGGTCGACCAGGCTCGCGTATTCGACGCCATTGATGGCGACCGGCCGCCCTTCGACGAAGCTCACGATGACTTCTTCGCGCTTGACTTCGACTTCGTCCTTCCAGAAGGCGACGCCCATGATGGGCTGGACGATCTTCATGCCGCTGTTCAGGTGCTCGAGGTCCTTGGCTTCGTGCGTTGCACCCAGCATGTTGGAGTCGGTCGAGTAGGCCTTCTCTGCAGACATCTTGTAGGCGAAGCCGGCCTTCTGCATGAATTCCGACATCTCGGCGCGGCCGCCCAGCTCGTCGATGAAGGTCTGGTCGAGCCAGGGTTTGTAGATCTTCAGCGCCGGATTGGTGAGCAAGCCGTATCGGTAGAAGCGCTCGATGTCGTTGCCCTTGTAGGTGCTGCCGTCGCCCCAGATGTTGACATCGTCTTCCTTCATGGCCGAAACGAGCATGGTGCCGGTCACCGCACGCCCGAGCGGCGTGGTGTTGAAGTAG
Organism: Variovorax sp. 05N34; assembly: GCF_056397405.1. Classification (NCBI taxonomy): domain Bacteria; kingdom Pseudomonadati; phylum Pseudomonadota; class Betaproteobacteria; order Burkholderiales; family Comamonadaceae; genus Variovorax; species Variovorax sp. 05N34. The sequence goes on along the minus strand of NZ_JBFTNI010000009.1, from coordinate 281,799 downwards.
GTCACTCCGGCCGTGGTGACGTGGAAGGCGCCGGCCTGCAGCGCTGCAAGGCCTTCGGCGGCGAGTTGGGTGCGGCAGTCGATCAGGCGGGCGTTCTCGGCGCCGTAGAGCATCGCCTTGCGGGGAATCTCGTCGTAATCCGGTTCATCCGGCTGGCCGAGATTCGCGGTGTAGGCATAGGGAATGGCGCCCTTGTTGCGCATCCAATGCAGCGCGGCGCTGGTGTCGAGGCCGCCCGAAAAGGCGATGCCGACTTTCTGGCCGGCGGGAACGTTCTGGAGAATGGTGGACATGCTCTGATTACCAGTTCAGCCGAAATGGCAGATGTAGCTGTAGGGCTCGCCGCTCACGCGGATCTGGAAGCTGGAGTTGCCTGGCACGCTGAACTTCTGGCCAAGGCCCGACGCCACCCATTCGCTGCTACCTGGAAGCATGTATTCGCAGCTGCCGCCGGTTCCTTCCATGATCTCCGGCGCGCCGGTGCTGAAGGTGAGGGTGGACGGCAGGATCACGCCGACCGATTTCTTGGTGCCGTCAGCGAGCGTGAGGCTGTGGCTCACGCATTTGCCGTCGAAGTACACGTTGGCCTTGGTCGATACCGAGGCGCTCTGGAGGAATTCGGTTGTGCTCATGAAATTGGAGGGGCGTGGCACCGGACGCGGTCGGCGCCGGTTGGAAAAGCCGGTGATTTTAGGCTTCCCGGCCGCCCCTCCGGGCCTGCGGCGCGATGCCGGACTCAGCGCCAGCGGCCGCCCCACCCGCGCGAGTAGCCGAAGCCCAGCGAAATGCCGATTGGCGGATAGGCGTAAGCCGGCGCGTAGTAAGCGGGCGCCGGGTAGTAGACAGGCGCCGGCTGTACGTACACGGGGGCCGGCTGTGCGTAGACGGGCGCTGGCGCCGGAGCCCCGCCGCCGGAGACCACCAGACCTTGTTCCGGAACGACGTTGTCCCAGTTCTGAGGCGCCGGTGCCTGTCCGATCTGGGACTGCGGCGCCACCGGCGTCGTGGTCACGCCATAGTTGCCGACGTCCACCGAAATGCTCGCCCCCGGAGGCGTGTCTGTTCGGGTGGTGTATTGGCGCCCTGCATATTCGTAAGTGACATTGAAGCTGATGTGCCCGTTCGACTCGGTCACCGGCGAGGTGGAAATCACTCTCGCCAACACCTGTTCTGCCTGAGCCATGGTGGCGCCGCCTGCCAGCGCGGCGGCCAATACCGAAAGTGCCGAAATCTTGCGAAGGGTGTTCGTGTTCATGTCATAACTCCTGAAAATGGGCCGCATGCCCCGATGATCGGATTTGACGCGCTGGCCTGGATTGGGTTCAACCGTTTACACGACATGGCTTTTCCATTGGTCGGCATCAAATCCGGTCGTCACGCCCGCGGAGGGCCCCCACTCGACCACCGGCCTTTTGATCAGGCTTGGATTGGCGAGCAAGGCGGCGCGAGCGGACGGTGCATCGATCACCGTCGCGCGAGCCGCGTCGTCGAGGCGGCGCCATGTGGTTCCGCGGCGATTGACCAGCGCTTCCCAACCTGGCGCGAGCAGCCATTGGTCCAGGCGGGCTTCGGGGACGCCTTCCTTCTTGAAGTCGTGAAATCGGTACGCGACACCGTGTTCGTCAAGCCAGGCGCGGGCGCGCTTGACCGTGTCGCAGTTCGGAATGCCATAAAGGGTTGTCATGCCTCGATGATGCCCCGGGCCCGCGTCGGCGACAATTCCGGGCTCCATGAAAACCCTCGCCGAATGGCTGGCGCACGCTGAGCGCCTGCACCCCAAGAACATCGAACTCGGGCTCGACCGGGTCCGCGCAGTCGCCGAGCGGCTGGGCCTTTCCTTCGACTGCCCCGTCATCACAGTAGCCGGCACCAACGGCAAGGGCTCGACCTGCGCCATGCTGGAGTCGATCCTCACGCATGCCGGCTACAGAACTGCCGTCTTCACCTCTCCGCATCTCGTGCATTTCGAGGAGCGGCTCAGGTTGCGCGGCGAAGCAGTCGACGGCGCCGAACTGGCGAAGCATTTCGAAGCCGTCGAGCGCGGCCGCGGCGATGTCGCGCTCACCTATTTCGAATTCACGACGCTCGCCATTTTGTTGTGCATTGCGGAAAACAAGCCTGACGTCGCCATCCTCGAAGTCGGGCTAGGCGGCCGGCTCGATGCGGTCAACATCATCGACGCGGATTGCGCCGTGATCACGAGCATCGATCTTGACCACATGGAGTTCCTCGGTCCCAACCGAGAGAGCATCGGCTTCGAGAAGGCCGGCATCCTGCGAGCCGGGCGTCCGGCGATCGTCAGCGATCCGGTTCCACCCCAGAGCGTGATCGATCATGCCAATGCCATCGGCGCCGATCTATGGCTCGTCGGCCGCGACTTCAATGTTTCGGGCGACAAGCAGCAGTGGGGCTGGAGCGGCCGGGGCCGCCGCTATAGTGGCTTGGCCTACCCGGCATTGCGTGGTGCCAACCAGTTGATCAATGCCGCAGGGGTGCTCGCGGCGCTCGAATCACTGCGGCAGCGCCTTCCGGTGACCGCACAGGCCGTGCGCAACGGGCTGGCGATGGTCGAACTGCCAGGGCGTTTCCAGATCATCCCCGGCGAGCCGACGCTGGTGCTCGATGTTGCGCACAACCCGCACGCAGTTGCCGCGCTCGCCGAAAACCTCGACGCGATGGGCTTCTACCCGACCACCCATGGCGTCTTCGGCGTCATGGCCGACAAGGATCTGGCGCCCATCCTGTCCCGGGTCGGGCCGATGATCGATCGCTGGTACTTCACTGATTTGCCAACGGAGCGCGCAGCCAAGGCGGACGGTTTGCTGGCTCGCTGGCAAGCTCAAAACAAGCGTTCGGACGTCAGCGGAAGCGCGCACCACACACCCGTGGAAGCGCTGCAGGCGGCCATCGAGCACGCGGACCCCACTGATAGAATCGTCGTCTTCGGATCGTTCTTCACCGTGGGTGGCGTGCTCGAGCACGGAACCCCTCGTCTGGGGGCCAGGCACTTGTCGCCGGGCTCCTGAAACAGCCTGATCTCCGGCGCTTTTTCCACCTCACGCTGCACTCCATCAGGAAAACGAATTTCATGGCGTTCTTCAAGTTCCGCGCACGCGGTCCTCAGGGCAACGAAGGGCGAAACACCGCCGCCTCGGCACCACCGGCGGAGAGCGTCGAGGCAATGCGCCGGCGCGCACGCCATCGCCTTGTCGGCGCTGCCGTTTTGGTGTTGATCGGCGTCATCGGTTTCCCCCTGTTGTTCGACACGCAGCCGCGTCCCGTCCCTGTCGACATCCCCATCGAAGTGCCGGATCGAGCCAAGGCCAAGCCACTGACGCTTCCGTCCACGCCGGCACCCGCACCCGCTGCCTCCGGCAAGCCCGGTGCAAGCGCATCGGCCAACGACAGCATCATCACTGAGGCAGCGGACGGCAGCGAGATTCCGCAGGGCAAGGCCACTGCCGCAGCGCCGCCGGCAAACGCCAATTCCGAGCCTGTGCCTGAATCCAAACCTGAGCCGAAGCCAAAGGCGGAGGCCAGAGCCGAGCCAAAACCCGAGCCTAAGCCCGAGCCCAAAGCCGAAGCCAAACCCGAGCCGAAATCCGCGCCGCCGAAGCCAGCGGTTGCATCGGATGACGGCGGCCGTGCGCGCGCCTTGCTCGAGGGCAAGTCCACTGCCTCCACTGCAACGACCACAAAGTCCGCCGCCGCCACATCCGACGAAAACGGCCGTTTCGTGGTGCAGGTCGGCGCGTTCGCCGATGCAGACAAGGCGAAGGAAGTGCGCCAGAAACTCGAAAAGGCAGGACTCAAGACCTACATGCACGTCGCGAAGACTGCCGATGGCGAACGCACGCGTGTGCGTGTCGGCCCCTTTGCTTCGCGCGCGGAGGCAGATCGCGCTGCAAGCAAGGTCAAGGGCTTGTCTTTGCCGGCAGCCATCCTCAGCTTGTAGCCTGCACCCAACCAAGTGGCCCTCCTCGACTGGATCGCCGTCGCCCTGGTGGTGGTTTCGATGTTGCTGGGGCTGATGCGCGGCCTGGTCTTCGAGGTGATGTTGCTCGCCGGATGGGTGGCTGCCTTCCTGTGCGCGCAATGGCTTGCGGAAGACGTCGGCAGGTGGTTGCCTTTTGGCGATCCGGCCGCGACCTGGCGCTATGCGGCAGGCTTCGTGCTGGTGTTCGTGGCGGTGGTCTTCGGAGTGGGGCTGGTTGCTTCGCTCACGCGCAAGCTGGTGACCGCGATTGGATTGCGGCCCGTCGATCGAATACTGGGCGGCGTCTTCGGCGTGGCTCGCGGCGCGACGGCTTTGTTGGCCGTTGCGGTGGTTGTTCATTTGCTGGCGTTGAGCGACAGTGCCTGGTGGCACGAATCGCGAAGCGCCATTGTTCTCGATGCGGCATTGCAGGGCCTGAAACCCGCTTTGCCTGAAAAGTTGGCAAGCTACCTGCCCTGAGAGGATTGCTTCATGTGTGGAATCGTCGGCGTTGTCAGTAGCGCTCCCGTCAATCAGCTGCTCTATGACGCACTGCTGCTCCTGCAGCACCGCGGCCAGGACGCGGCCGGCATCGTCACACTGCTGGAACGCAAGTTCTTCATGCACAAGGCCAAGGGCATGGTTCGCGACGTGTTCCGCACGCGCAACATGCGCGCACTGCCCGGCGACGTCGGGCTGGGCCAGGTGCGCTACCCCACGGCCGGCAACGCCTACAGCGAGGAAGAGGCGCAGCCGTTTTACGTGAATGCGCCCTTTGGCATCGTGCTGGTGCATAACGGCAACCTCACCAACGCACATGCGCTGCGCGCGGAACTGTTCTCGACCGACCACCGTCACACCAACACCGAGAGCGACTCCGAAGTGTTGCTCAACGTGCTGGCTCACGAGATCGATCGCTCGACGCGAGGCGGGGCGCTCAACTCGGCAACGCTGTTCGAAGCAGTGCGCAACGTGCACCGTCGTCTGCGCGGCTCCTATGCCGTCGTGGCACTGATCGCCGGGCATGGCTTGCTGGCGTTTCGCGATCCCTATGGCATCCGCCCGCTCGCCCTGGGTCGCGGCGCAGACGGCACCGTGATGGTCGCAAGCGAATCGGTTGCACTCGAAGGTTCCGGCCACGTCTTCGAACGGAACATCGGCGCGGGCGAAGCGGTGTTCGTCGATCTGCAGGGGCAAGTGCATGCCCAGCAATGTGCCGATTCGCCGACGCTCAACCCGTGCATCTTCGAGTTCGTCTATCTGGCGCGGCCCGATTCCGTGCTCGATGGCATCTCGGTTTACCAGGCGCGACTGAACCTCGGCGAGACCTTGGCCAAGCGTGTGGTTTCGACGGTCCCTCCAAGCGAGATCGACGTCATCATTCCCATTCCGGAATCCAGCCGGCCGAGCGCGACGCAGCTTGCGCATCTGCTCGGCGTGCCCTATCGCGAAGGCTTCGTGAAGAACCGCTATGTCGGCCGCACCTTCATCATGCCGGGCCAGGGGGTCCGCAAGAAGTCTGTGCGCCAGAAGCTCAACGTGATCGCCAGCGAGTTCAAGGGACGCAACGTGCTGCTGGTCGACGACTCCATCGTTCGTGGCACCACCAGCCGCGAGATCGTGCAAATGGCGCGTGACGCGGGCGCACGCAAGGTGTACCTTGCCAGCGCTGCCCCGCCGGTGCGCTTTCCCAACGTCTACGGCATCGACATGCCGACCAAGGACGAACTGGTGGCGCACGACCGCACCATCGAACAGATCCGCGAATTGATCGGCTGCGATGCGCTGATCTACCAGGATGTGGACGCGATGAAGCGCGCAATCGGTTCGTTGAACGCGAAGCTCGATGGGTTCGATGCGTCCTGTTTCGACGGCGTCTACGTGACCGGCGACATCGACACGGAAGCCATCTCGAGGATGAACGGAAATCGTCCTCGCATCGAAGAGACGGAAGAAGATTCGTCCCGCCTGGCCCTTCCTAACCTGAGCTGAAACAACGTGACCGATCGACCCCTGCCACCCGGACTTCACCGCGACACGCTGGCGGTGCGCACTGCGCTCGAAAGAAGTCAGTACGGCGAGAATTCCGAAGCGCTCTTCTTGACCAGCAGCTTCGTGCAGCCGGACGCGGAGACCTCGGCACGCCGATTTGCCGGCACCGAAGACGGCTTCACGTACACGCGCACGTCCAACCCGACAGTCGCCAGCTTCGAGCGGCGGCTGGCGGCCCTCGAAGGCACCGAAGCAGCTATTGGCGCATCCAGCGGCATGGGCGCGATCCTCATGATGTGCATGGGCTTGCTCAAAGCGGGGGACCACGTCGTGTGCTCGCGCTCGGTGTTCGGTTCGACGCTCAATCTCATCGGGCGCGAGTTCGGCAAGTTCGGCGTTGAAACCACCTTCGTTTCGCAGACGGACGTCGCCGAATGGCAGATCGCCATCCGACCGACGACCAAGCTGCTGTTCGCCGAAACGCCGACCAATCCGCTGACCGACATCTGCGACATTCGCGCTCTCGCCGATCTTGCGCACGACGCAGGCGCACTATTGGTCGTAGACAACTGCTTCTGTTCGCCGGCCTTGCAGCGGCCCAGTGAACTCGGCGCCGATCTCGTCATTCATTCGGGCACCAAGTACCTCGAAGGGCAGGGGCGTGTCCTGGCGGGTGCGATCTGCGGCTCCGCAAAGTTGATCAACGAGGTGTTCGGTCCCGTCGTGCGCACTGCGGGCATGGCGCTGTCGCCATTCAACGCGTGGGTCGTGCTCAAGGGGCTCGAAACGCTCGGCATCCGCGTGAAAGCGCATTGCGAAGGCGCTTTGGCGCTCGCGCAGTGGCTCGAGACACAAACCGGTGTGGCGCGGGTCTACTACCCAGGACTGCCTTCGCATCCACAGCATGAACTGGCAATGCGCCAGCAGTCGGGGCAGGGCGGGGCGGTCGTGTCATTCGACGTGCGTGGCGACGGTCCCGAGGCGGCGCGCGCCAATGCTTTCCAGGTCATCGACAGCACGCGCGTACTGAGCATCACGGCCAACCTCGGCGACACCAAGACCACCATCACCCATCCAGCCACCACCTCGCACGGGCGCCTCAGCGAAGCGCAACGCCAGGCGGCCGGCATCAGCCAAGGCCTGATCCGCATCGCGGTCGGGCTCGACCACATCGACGACATCAAGGCCGACCTGCTGCGCGGCCTGAGCACCCTCGCATGACGCAAAAGACACGTACACGCTTCGCCCCTTCGCCGACGGGATTCATCCATCTCGGCAACATCCGTTCCGCGCTCTATCCGTGGGCCTTTGCGCGCTCGACCGGCGGCGACTTCATTCTCCGGATCGAAGACACCGATGTGGAGCGTTCGACGCAGGCGGCCGTCGACGTCATCCTGGAGGGCATGCAGTGGCTGGGCCTCGACCACGACGAAGGCCCGTATTACCAGATGCAGCGCATGGACCGCTACAAGGCAGTGCTCGCCGAAATGCAGGCCACCGGTCTGGTGTATCGGTGCTACATGAGCATGGCCGAACTCGACGCCCTGCGAGAAAAGCAGATGGCTGCCAAGGAAAAGCCGCGCTATGACGGCACTTGGCGCCCGGAACCCGGCAAGACCCTCCCGCCGGTTCCAGAAGGCGTACAGCCCGTGCTTCGCTTTCGCAATCCGCAGGGTGGCGTGGTCGCGTGGGATGACAAGGTCAAGGGCCGCATCGAGATCGGCAACGACGAGCTCGACGATCTTGTGATCGCTCGCCCGGACGGAACACCCACCTACAACTTCTGCGTCGTGGTCGACGACATCGACATGGCCATCACGCATGTGATCCGCGGCGACGACCATGTGAACAACACGCCACGCCAGATCAATATCTTTCGGGCGCTCGGCAAGGAGCCGCCGGTGTACGCGCATCTGCCGACTGTTCTGAATGAGCAGGGCGAGAAGATGAGCAAGCGCAACGGCGCAAAGCCGGTCACGCAATTCCGCGATGAAGGCTTTCTGCCTGACGCGATGGTGAACTACCTCGCTCGGCTGGGCTGGAGCCACGGCGATGACGAGATCTTCTCGCGTGAGCAATTCATCGGGTGGTTCAATCTGGATCACCTCGGCCGCAGCGCGGCACAGTTCGACGAAGCCAAGCTGCGCTGGGTCAATGCGCAACATCTGAAGGCAATGGCTGACGATGCGCTGGCGCCTTTGGTCGCAGACCAATTGAAGAAGCGCGGCATCGCGGCCGACGACCGCCTCTCGGCGATCTGCGGACTCTTCAAGGATCGGTGCGAAACCACGGTTGCACTCGCCGGCTGGGCAGCAGCCTTCTATTCGGATGTGGCTGCAAGCGAAGCGGATCGCGCGCAGCACCTCACCGACGCCGTGCGCCCGGTGGTTGCGACGCTGGCGGACAAGCTCGCGAATGTCACTTGGGATAAGGCTGCGATCTCATCTGCAATCAAGGAAGTGTTGGTTGAACATGGCATCAAAATGCCCGCGCTCGCAATGCCCGTGCGTGTGCTTGTCATGGGTACGCCGCAGACCCCGTCACTCGATGCAGTGCTCTCACTTTTTTCTCGCGAGAAAGTGATTGAGAGACTCAGGAAGGTCTAAAAACCTGTATATAATTTGAGGCTCGACACCCACATGGGGGTATAGCTCAGCTGGGAGAGCGCTTGCATGGCATGCAAGAGGTCAGCGGTTCGATCCCGCTTACCTCCACCAACAGGGCGTCGAGAAAACAGTCCAGGTTTTGACCCTATCGTCTAGAGGCCTAGGACATCACCCTTTCACGGTGAGTACCGGGGTTCGAATCCCCGTAGGGTCGCCAGTTTTCACCATCAGGTGAAGAAGGCACAAGTGGCAACACTTGGCTCCAGTCGGAGCGAACGTTGTCTATCAGGAGTGGTAGTTCAGTTGGTTAGAATACCGGCCTGTCACGCCGGGGGTCGCGGGTTCGAGTCCCGTCCGCTCCGCCAAAAAGCAAAAAGCCGTTGCAAGTTACTTGCAACGGCTTTTTTTGTTCGTTCAAGCCATGAACGTGACAACACCATTCGCAAGGTTGTACATCGATCCCACGATCTTGATCTGCCCCTTCTTTTCGAGATCTGCGAGGGTCGAGCTTCCACTGCGCAGTGCGTCCATCGTCTGCTGCACATTCGTGCGAGCCACCGCATCGACGAACTCGGCGTTCTTGGCGGATCGTTCGCCTGCGTAGGTCGTCGCAGCGACGGCGGGCTTGATGACATCAAGCAGACCGGTCAGGCTCCCCAGTTCCACCCCGTCAATGGCGCCCTTGATTGCGCCGCAAGCGGTATGTCCCATGACGAGGACTACCTTTGCGCCCGCTGCGGCGCAAGCGAACTCGAGACTTCCCAGCATGTCCTTGTTGGAGATGTTCCCCGCAACGCGTGCGTTGAAACTGTCGCCGATGCCCATGTCCAGAATGATCTCGGCCGGCGCACGCGAATCGATGCAACTCAGGATGACAGCCGCCGGGTATTGCCCGGAGGCGCTGGAGCGTTTCTGCGCAAGATAGTCGTGCGCTTTCATCTTTCCTGACCGGAACCGCTGATTTCCCTTCTTCATCATCTCGATGATTTGGTCTGGGGTCATCGCGTCGCGCTGCGCCTGGTTCAGCGAGGCGGCCTCGGCGTCATCTGTTCGCAAGCCGATGCTGGCCATCAGGACGGCGGCGCCGCCACCTGCGGCTGCCTTTTTCAACCACGACCGGCGGCCGTTGCTAGTGGGGCTGTGATCGTCCGATGCACAGCATGCAGTCATCAGTTTCATTGGGATCCTTTCAGTGAATATGGCGTCCGCCAGATGCTAGGGAGTTCGTCGGGCCGCCGCCACTTCTGAAGGGGGCGTTCGATGAGCTTGACGGAACTGGCGAACTGCCCGTCCGACATTCAAGTTTCAGCCCCTGCTGCCGATATCCGGGTGGAGCCCGAGAAGCTCTGCACGGCAACGAGCACTTTCGATTGCACGTGTCTTCAACGTACAGGAAAGATCTCATGCGCAGCAATTCGCGATTCGACCAAGTGTGTAGACCAACGGCACTGCTGGTGGCTGCAATGTTCTTGTCCGCATGCGGCGGAGGCGGCGGCGGTGGGGCTGGAGGCGGAGGTGCCGGCTATGCAACTGCGCAGACTTCACCGGCGACGGCATCGAATCCTCCCAGCGATTTGACAGTAACCAACGCGGTCAAGGCGACGTGCAATTCGTGCGGAGCGCTCGACGACGGAACCTACGCGGGCACCGGCACGGGAGTCTGGCAGGGCGTCAACGCCTCGCAGGCTCCGGTGGATGTGCCGCTCTCGATCTCTGGCCTCAAGGGGCAGACGGTGACGCTGGTGTTGACCAACGAGGGCAACTCGGCCGAGGCGCTGCCGGGTTTGAACGTGCGTGCGAGCGCCGAGATAGTCGCAACGGCAAACAAGGCGATCGTGGAACCGCATGATGGCGTGGGCGACTACCGCAGCGCGATCGACGATTTCAACCGCTCCGGATTCGCCAAACTGCTGGATCCTCAGACCAAGCAGCCGTCGGGCATCATGAAATCGATGGCGCCGCTTGCCGCTTACGCAGTCAATGACCAGCGCAGCATCTATCTCTACGACCAATCGCAGCGGACGGTCAAACTCGCGGCTCGGCGCCCGGCCGGCGACGGCACGATGGTGAACGTGTGGGTCGAGGCGGCCGAGCTCTCACCTTCTGCCGTGTCGGACACGCTGGTGACGCGCATGCTGGACAAATTCGCGGCGCCGGGGGGGATCTACGACATGCTCGTTCGAGTCGGCGGGCCCCTTTGGGGCGATCACGACACGATGCAATTGTTGCCGGGCAGTGGGCAGCCAGTCGACATCTTCATCGTCAACTTCGACCGCGACCGTCAGCCGTACGGCCTCGTGGGCTACTTCTGGGCCTTGAACAACTTCAAGAAGGGCGCTGCCGACTTGGCCTACAGCAATGAATCCTTGAGCCTGTACCTGGATTCGGAGTCGCTCTATCTGGACGGTGAAACGGGCGTCAAGCAGATCGCGACGGTGATGGCGCATGAAGGCATGCACATGCAGAACTTCTATCGCCGAGGTGTGAAGATGGGGCCCGACTCCACGTTCGATACCTGGCTCGAAGAAATGTCCGCATTGATGATGGAAGACTGGGCGAGCTTCAACATCGATCCCGCGCACAACGCCATCCGCGATTCGCGCTATCCGTACTATCTCAGCTACAACGGTGCGGGCAGCTACAACTGCGGGCTGACCGAATGGACGCCGATGGGGGTGAATTGCGAGAGCTATGCGGTGAACGGGTCGTTCGGCGGTTTCCTGAATCGCCAGTTCGGGCTCGACTTCTACAAGGCGCTGCTCAATGGTCCACCCAAGACAAAGTCGGCCGACATCCTCGACCAGGCGATCAAGTCGCGCCGTCCGGATTCGAGCACCGGACAAGAGCTGCGCCGATTCACCGCGGCTTCGGCGGGGCTGATCCCGCTGGGTGCAGGCATTGCCGAATACAGCATGCCGGCGCGCAACGACGACATCTTCAGGTTGCCGGCGATCGACCCGGCCAGTCTCGGGCAAGCCAACCGCAAGCTGCCGCGCGCTGCGCCGCAGTTTCTGCAGGCGCTTGCGAGCTTTCCAGTGATCCGGTCCAAGATCGAAGGCACCTACAGCGAAGTCGTCCGGGTTCCGCCGGGCAGCACGCTGTCGGTCGTCGTGAACTAGGAAAGCGAAAGCGGGAAAGCGGAGGGCCAGCCGGCGCGGATCATGGGCGATCAGCGGTGTGCTGGGCCGCGAGCTTCGGGTCGGCGCTTCGGAGGTAGAACTTCAGCGCCAAGCGCTGCACGAAGTTGCCGTAGGGCGGATAGAACAGGTCGATCGGGAAGAAGCGGTTGCGCTGGAAGACGGTACGCGCATGCGACAGTTCCCGAAAGCCCTCCACGCCGTGATAGGTGCCCATGCCCGAATTGCCGATGCCGCCAAAGGGCGCGTCGTGGTTCACCACCTGCCATCCCCAGTCATTGACGGCGACCCCGCCGGAATGCGTGCGGCGCAGCAGTTCGTCGCGCTCCGCGCCGCTGTGGGTGAAGCAATAGAGCGCCAGCGGACGCGGCCTCGCATTGACGAAGGCGATCGCTTCGTCTGTCGTGTCGTAAGGCACTACCGGGAGGATGGGGCCGAAGAGTTCTTCCTGCATCATGCGCATGTCCGGCGTCAGGCCGGTCACGATGTGTAGCGGCATCTGGCGACCGGCGCCTTGCGGATCAGGCGCACAGGCTTCGATGCGTGCGCCCTTGGCCCGCGCGTCTTCGAGGATGCCGCGGATGCGGTCCATCTGCCGCTGATTGACCACGGCCGTGTAGTCGGCGTTGCCGTGGGTGCGGTTGTCGTAGAAGCGGCTGAACGTGTTCCTGACGCCCGCGATGAAATCTTCCATGCGTTCGCGCGGCACCAGTGCGTAGTCGGGCGACACGCAGATTTGTCCGCTGTTGGTCGACTTGCCATGCGTGATGCGTTTCGCCGCATCGGCAATCGGGTAGTTGCGCGTGACCACTGCCGGCGATTTGCCGCCCAGCTCAAGCGTCACCGGTGTGAGGTTCTCGGCGGCGGTTCGCATCACGATGCGGCCGACGGCGGGCGAGCCGGTGAACACGATATGGTCAAAAGGGAGTGATGTGAAGACGTTCGGGTCCGCCAGTTCTTCGCCGACGACCGACACCAGATCCTCGGAGAAGACTTCGGCGAGCAACGCCTTCAGCGCCGCGTTGGTGGCCGGCGTGACTTCCGGCATCTTGATCATCACGCGATTGCCTGCCGCCACCGCTGCGGCGAGAGGGCCGATTGCCAGATAGAGCGGGAAATTCCACGGCACGATCACGCCGACGACGCCCTTGGGCTGGTAGCGCACCTCGACGCGGTTGCCGAGGAAGAGCAACTCGGTCGAACGGCGGCTAGGTTTCATCCACCGGCGGACGTGCGAGACCGCATGGTCGATCTCCAGAACCGATCCCAGCAGGTCGAGCATCTTCGACTCGGCTTCCGATCGATAGCCGAAATCCTTGCTCATGGCTGCGGTCAGGACGTCCTGGTGGCGCTGGATCTGCCGCTTGAGTGCAGTCAGCCGGGACCGGCGCTCCGCGGCGTCCGGGCAAGGCTGCAAGGCGAAGGCCGCTCGTTGCGCCGCGAAGAGGCGACCGACGCGTTCGGTTGCGTCGACAGTTGCTGCTGCATGCGCCAGATCGGTGGTGTCGTTCATGTGTTGTCTCCATGGACGCGAGCTTGCAAGGGGAAACTGTCGCGCCGTCTGGAAGCGACTGTAGGCTTTTGCAAGGGTTGCGCACAGGTTCAACTTCGACACATTAGGGTGAAAATCTGCCAAACCATCTCACCCGATCGCCGTGCCCAAAGAAGCTCTCGCCACCCCGACGGCAACGCCCCGCATGGCGGCCCGCTACGTCGCCGACATGGATGCACCGGCGCACAGCATGCTCGGCCTGACGGCGATCATCGATTCCCTCGCGGAACTCGGCGTGGCGACGCGCGACTTGTTCGACGGAACCGGCATCTCGCCGGAGGCCATCTCCGATCCGCAGGCGCGCATTTCACATCGCCAGAAGATCGCGTTCTTCGGCAACGTCCATCGGCTCAGCCCGGAGCCGGCCATCGGGCTCGTCGCCGGACAGCGCCAGCGCATTTCGGATTTCGGCGTCTTCGGTTATGCAGTGCTGACCAGCGCCACGCTGGCGGATGCGGTGGCTTTCGGCATTCAGCACGTGCGGCTCGCCGGCCCTGTGCTCGAGAAGAGCTTCCGCGTCGAAGGTGATGTCGCGATCTTCGAGGCGCAGGACGTCATGGACCTCGGGCCGCTCCTTCCTCTTGCGACCGAGTTCTGGTTCAGCTCGATACGCGCGTTGACGAGCCGCGTGCTGGAGCGTGATTACGGAGGTCGTTGCCTGCTGCTGCCTTATGCCGCCCCGGCGTATGCAAAGCGCTACGAAGAGATCCTGCAATGCGACGTGACCTTCGACGCGGGTGTCATGCAATGGCAGTTCGATGCTGCACTCCTGAGCGCGGCCTTGCCGAATGCGAACCCCATCACCGCGGAGGTATCCGCCGATTTTTGCGGCCGCATGATGGGAGAGTTCATGGGCGAGCACCCGCTGGTCAAGACCATCAAGGAAGCCTGTCTCGATAGCGTCGGCGACCTGCCACGCGCCGAACAGATGGCCGAGCGACTGCATCTGTCGACCCGCACACTGCACCGCCGGCTGGTCGATGCCGGCACGAGCTTTCAGGGAATCATCGACGGTATCCGACAGCGCGTGGCGATCGAATTTCTTGAGCGCACCGACATGTCCGTCGAGGAAATCGCTGGCCGCAGCGGTTTTTCCGATGCCTCGAATTTCCGCAAGGCGTTCAAGAAGTGGACGGGCCAGACGCCCGCGTATTTTCGGGATCGCGGGCGCTGAACCCGGACCCTAGACCTCGGATCTCGTGACAACGCCTCAGCGTTGCTGTGTCGCGTGCTCTTTCATCTTCGCAAGCGTGACAGCCAGGGCCGCGCCACCGATCATCTTGATGAGTCCGGCGTGCTGTGCATAGAACTGGCCGACCTGATCGACGATGCCCGGATGCGCCTGTTCGGCATGCGCCGCGATTTCAGTGACCTGCGCTGGCGTGAGCTGCGAAGCCTGATCGGGGGTCACCTGGGTCTGGCCCGGCGCCAGCACGCGCCCCAGGGCGCCGCCCGCCACCGCCGACGCTGCCGCCGGGCCGAGTGTGGCGAGGATCTGGTTCAGCAGGCCGGCTTGCTGCGATGACGACGACACGTTGAAGAGCTTTCCAACCATGTCCGCGAATGGCGGCGTCTGGTCGGATTTCATCGCGGCGGCGAGGCCCGCGCCGAGCTGGTCCGTGGAAGCGTTCTGCACGACCTGATCGAAGTGCGCTTCCGGATTGGCGCCAAGCGCCTGCTGCAACAGATCGAGCAATCCCATGGCGTTCTCCATTTGTCCGTTTGTCTGGTTGCCTAGTGGTTCAGGCGATGAGCTCCGATGGCACCTTGCCGCCGTTGGCCGCCAGCTTGGTCATGACCTGCCGGTGCAGCCAGACGTTCATCTTGGCGCTGTCGCTCGTGTCCGCGCCGTAGCTCAGTTCTTGCGCGAGCTGCTTGCGGGTTTCGAGGCTGCTGTCCAGGCCGAGCAGTTTCAACAGGTCGACGATGGACGTACGCCAGTTGAGATTCTTTGCGCCGGGCATCCCATCGAGCAGCGCCTCGACATCGACCACCGAGATGGCGGCCGGTGGCGCAGCAGCGGCTGACGCTGAGGGAGCGGCCGGCGCTACAGGAGCCGCTGTTTCTTGCGCCGGGGCAGCGGCTGCATGCGGAATGATCTTGGCAAGAATGCTGCTGAAAATGCTCATGGGTTTTCCTCAAAAAGAGTTGGGACTGGCGGCTGGTTCATTCTGCGACGCGGATGTGACGTGTTTGGAAGGCTGCAAACTGTTACTGGTCGCTTCCATGACGGGATTGGTACTGGTTCAGTGAGGGGTTGCTGGCGGACTGGCCGCCATGGACTCGCAGGTGTATCCGGGCTGCACCGACACAAACCGGTCGATCACCATATGTTCCCGCGCCGGGCCTTCCATTGGATCCATGGTTTCGAGGCGGCCGTCGACGTTTGCCAGCAGGGGCGCCTTCGGCTCGGAACGCCACTGCATGTAGGCGTGCTCCAGCGCGAGATAGTCGCCAGTCATCGCCACGGGCCACCGGGTGCCGCTCGCGCAATCGGTGAAAACGGCCGAATCCGCGAAGTAAACGAAGTCGCCGCGCCAGCGCACCGGCTGCGCTTGCGCGTTCAGCGCGAGTGCGCCAGTTGCGCCGAGCACGCAGGCGATGATCCATTTCGGTCTGAGCATCCGATCGCCTTTCATCATTCATCTTTCATGTGTCTAAAGGACGAAACCGTGCGACAGCTTAAGAGACGCCCACACAACCCGCAAGGCGGGCGAAGATGTGC
Organism: Variovorax sp. 05N34; assembly: GCF_056397405.1. NCBI lineage: Bacteria > Pseudomonadati > Pseudomonadota > Betaproteobacteria > Burkholderiales > Comamonadaceae > Variovorax > Variovorax sp. 05N34. The sequence goes on along the minus strand of NZ_JBFTNI010000009.1, from coordinate 265,811 downwards.
AGGATCGCGTAGATCGCGTACAAAGCGATGACTTTTTTTCCACGATCTCCCGGAAGGCGTTTGCATGGCCAGTTCTCCGTTCGAACCCGATGACTCCATCGATGCCAGCGACGAGGGCGGCATGCGCAAGGGGCTGACCAGCTACGGCGACCAGGGCTTCTCGCTGTTCCTGCGCAAGGCTTTCATCAAGGGCGCGGGATTCACCGACGCGGCGCTCGACCGACCCGTGATCGGCATTGCCGACACCGGCAGCGACTACAACCCCTGCCACGGAAATTCGCCGCAGCTTATCGAGGCGGTCAAGCGCGGCGTGATGCTCGCGGGTGGATTGCCCATGGCATTTCCGACGATCTCCATCCACGAGAGCTTCGCGGCGCCGACCAGCATGTACCTTCGCAACCTGATGTCGATGGACACTGAAGAGATGCTCCGCGCGCAGCCCATGGACGCCGTGGTGCTCATCGGCGGCTGCGACAAGACCGTCCCGGCGCAGCTCATGGGTGCGGCGTCCGCGGGCCTTCCGACGATTCAGCTCATCACCGGGTCGATGCTCACGGGCAGCCATCGCGGCGAACGCGTGGGCGCGTGCACCGATTGCCGGCGGTACTGGGCTCGCTTTCGTGCCGATGAGATCGACGCCGAAGAGACGGTGGAAGTGAACAACCAGCTCGTGGCGAGCGTGGGAACATGTTCGGTGATGGGCACCGCCAGCACCATGGCCTGCATTGCTGAAGCGTTGGGCATGACGGTACCTGGTGGCGCGTCGCCCCCGGCCGTCACGGCCGATCGTGTTCGCATCGCGGAGCAGACGGGCGCGCAAGCCGTGCAGATCGCTCGCGAGCGGCTGACCATCGACAAGGTCCTCACAGCTGCCGCCTTCGAGAACGCGATGAGGGTGCTGCTTGCCATCGGCGGGTCGACCAACGGCATCGTGCATCTCGCGGCGATTGCCGGGCGCGTGGGGATCGACATCGATTTGCAGACGCTCGATCGCATGGGCCACGAGACGCCCGTGCTGCTGGACCTCAAGCCTTCGGGCCAGCACTACATGGAAGATTTTCATGCGGCTGGCGGCATGGCGACCCTGTTGCGCGAGCTCAAGCCGCTGCTTCGCCTCGAAGCACTGACGGTCACCGGTCGCACGCTGGGGGAAGAAATCGAACATGCCGGACCGGGGTTTGCGCAGGACGTGGTGCGGCCCATCGGCCGGCCGATCTATCCGCAGGGCGGCATCGCGGTGCTGCGGGGAAACCTGGCACCGGGCGGCGCGATCATCAAGCAGTCGGCGGCCGATGCAGCGCTCATGGAGCACGAGGGCAGGGCAGTCGTGTTTGAGAACCTCGAAGACCTCGCGCGGCGCATCGACGGCGATGATCTCGATGTGATGCGCGACGACATCCTTGTGCTCAAGAATATCGGCCCCAAGGGTGCGCCGGGCATGCCCGAAGCAGGCTATCTGCCCATTCCGCGCAAGCTGGCGCGTGCAGGCGTCAAGGACATCGTTCGCATCTCCGACGGCCGCATGAGCGGCACGGCCTTCGGCACCATCGTGCTCCACGTGACGCCAGAATCGGCCATCGGTGGCCCGCTCGCGCATGTGCGCAGCGGCGACCGCATCCGGCTCAGCGTTGCCAACCGTGAACTGTCGTTGCTCGTCGACGACGACGAACTCGCGCGCCGCGCCAACGAATCGCCGATCATTCCGCCGACGGCCGAACGCGGCTACCGCAAACTTTTTCTTCAGACGGTCACGCAGGCCGACCAGGGAGCCGACTTTGATTTCCTTCGCGCGCCGAAGGCTGGAGGACGTCCATGACTCAGATGACGCAGTATTGGTTGATGAAATCCGAACCCGACGATTGCTCGATCGACGATGCCATTGCGGCCCCGAACGCCACCGTCCCCTGGACGGGCGTTCGCAGCTGGCAGGCACGCAACTTCATGCGCGATGCGATGCATGTGGACGACGGCGTGCTCTTCTATCACTCGAGCTGCCCGCAGCCGGGCATTGTCGGCATCGCGCGTGTCGCATCGGGCACCCGTCCGGACCCGACGCAGTTCGACCCAGCCTCGCCGTACTACGACGCTGCTTCCAAGCCCGAATCGCCGCGTTGGTTGCTGCTGGACGTGCAGGCATTGCGCAAGACGCGCCTGCTGGCGTTGCCCGAGATGCGTGCGACGCCCGCGCTTGCGGACATGTTGGTGCTGCGAAAAGGAAACCGGCTGTCGATCACGCCGGTCGATGAAGCGCATTGGCGTCTGATCACCGAACAGTTGCTCGCCTGATCAGAGGCTCTGGATGACAGCGAGGATGTTCCCCTCCGTGTCCTTGAACCACGCCGCCATCGCGCCGCCCTGCGTCACGATGCCGTCGGCGTCCTTGCCGGGCATGTCGTAGTCCTCGAAGACCACGCCGCGCGCCTTCAGTTCGGCGACTTCCTTTCGGATGTCTTGGACCTGCCAGAAGGCCTGGCTGGCGCGTGAGGTTCCTGCATTCGGCGTGGGGTACAGAAACGCACCGGTGCCGCCGCCGAACTCATAATGCACTCCGCCGCCGAGCTCGGCCTTCGGCTTGAATCCGAGCCTGTCTTCGTAGAACTGCCTGGCTCGCGCGACGTCCTTGGCGGGGATGTAGGCATACAGAGGGGATTGCTGTAACACGGCATGCTCCTTGAGTCCTCGAACGGCAGATATTGTGCGCCCACACTGGAGTAAGTCATGACCCTCGCTTTCGAATCGAAGTACCAGAGCAAGCGGATGTCCGCTGCCGATGCGGTGCGACTGGTCCATGACGGCGACACCATCATCGTGCCGACGGGACCGGGAGAGCCGCCGCACCTGCTGACGGCTTTGTCCGAGCAGCGTCGGGAATTCCGCGACGTGCGCATTTCCCAGATCCTGCCGCTCGGGAAGTTCGGCTACTTCGACCCGGAGACGGTTCAGCATGTGCGGCATGTCGCGTATTTTTTCGGGCCCGCATCGCGTGCGGGTGGGCAGGACGGATGGAGCGATTACGTGCCGGCCAATTTCTCGGAGCTGCCGGTGCTGATCAAGCGTGGCCTCACGCCGGCCGACGTGGTGTTCAGCATGGCTTCGCCGATGGACGAGGAGGGCTACTTCTCGCTCGGCCTCGCGGCCGACTACACGATGGCGGCCGTCGGCGAGGCGCGAGCGATCGTGCTCGAAGTCAATCCCAACGTGCCGTATTCATATGGCGCCTGCCGCGTCCATCTGTCGCAGGTGAGTGCGCTCGTCGAATCAGACGACGAGCTTCCGGTCGTCGGCCTGCCGACGATCGGCCCAGTCCAGGAGGCCATCGGCAGGCAGGTCGCCGAAATGATTCCGGACGGTGCGACCCTGCAGATCGGCTATGGCGGCATTCCGGACGCGGTGGTGATGCAGCTCACGCACAAGCGCGACCTCGGCATCCACACCGAGATGGTGGGCGACGGCATCCTCACGCTGGTCGAAGCCGGCGCGGTCACCAATCGGCTGAAGAACATTCATCCGGGGCGCATGTTCGCGACTTTCGCTCTGGGCTCCAAGCGGCTCTATCAGTTCATGCATCGCAATGCGATGCTGGAGCTGCACCCGGTCGACGTCACCAACGATCCATTTCTTGCGGGTCAGAACGACCACCTCATCGCCATCAACGCGACGATGCAGGTGGACCTGATCGGGCAGTGCGGTTCCGAGAGCCTCGGCTTCTCGCCGGTGTCCGGAACGGGCGGCCAGAGCGATTTCGTGCGGGCCGCCAATCGATCGAACGGCGGCAAGGCGTTCATCGTGTTGCCGTCGACGGCCAAGGGCAACAGCATTTCGCGCATCGTGCCGACGTTGAGCCCGGGCACTCACGTCACGACGAGCAAGAATGACGTCAACTACGTGGTGACTGAATACGGCGTCGCGCAGTTGCGCGGCAAGAGCGCCAAGCAACGCGCCGAAGCGCTGATCGCGATTGCGCATCCGGACTTTCGGGACGAGCTTCGCGAGGCGGCGCAGAAGATGCGGCTGGCCTGAGCCACGCCGGAGTCAAAGCAACGATAGCAAGTGGTCGATGTTGACCGGCTTGAGCAAGTGGTGGTCGAAGCCCGCTTCTTCGATGCGTTCGCGGTGGCCGTGCTGTCCCCAGCCGGTGAGCGCAATGAGCTTGATCGCCGCGCCATCGGGTTCCGCCCGTAGGAGCCGCGCCAGGTCGCATCCATCCATGCCAGGCATGCCGATGTCGAGGATGGCGGTTTCCACGGGGTTCAGCCGGGCGAGCCGCAGGGCCTCTTCGCCGCTATAGGCGACGAGCGATTCGGCACCCATCGACCCCAGCAACTCCGAGAGGCTGTCGGCGGCATCGCGGTTGTCGTCAACGACCAGGATGGTTCCCTCGAGCTTGGCCATCGCGCGGCCGCGCTGCTCCGCGCGAGCATCGGTCACGGCGGTCTGCCTGGCCAGCGGAAGGCGGACCGTGAAGGTGGCGCCGCGATCGAGCCCTTCGCTCGCCGCTTCGACGCTGCCGCCATGCAGTTCAACCAGGCTCTTGACGAGCGTCAGGCCGATGCCAAGGCCGCCCTGCGCCTGCCTCGCGGTTCCGCTCACCTGCACGAACATGTCGAAGATCGAAGCCAGCATGTGGGGCGCGAGGCCGGTTCCTGAATCGATGACCTGCACCACGGCGCGGCGGCCTTCCGAAAAGGCCTTCAGTTGCAGCCGGCCGCCGGCGGGCGTGTACTTGGCCGCGTTGTTCAAGAGATTCGAGAACACCTGCGTCAAGCGAACCGCATCGCCCTGTACGACCAGCGGCCCGGACTCGATGTCCAGCGACAGCGAATGCCGGGCGTTCTCGATCAACGGCCGGCTCAGCTCCACCGCATCTTCGATCACGGCTTGCAGTCGCACCGGGCTCCGGCGCAACTGGATCTTGCCGCGGGTGATGCGCGATACCTCCATCAGGTCGTTCACCAGGCGCACCATGTGGTCGACCTGCCGCCGCATCAGTTGGTGGTACTTGTCGGCCTCTTCGGCGGAGAACTTCTTGCGCGCCAGCAGCGCCAGCGCCGTACTGAGCGGCGCCAGCGGATTTCGCAACTCGTGCGCCAGGGTCGCGAGGAACTCGGTCTTGCGCTGGTCCGCATCACGGAGCCCGTCGAGCAGCGTGCGCAGTTCATACTGCCGCCGCCGCGAGCGCATGGCCGTGCGCACGGCGCTGACCAGCGAGGCCACCCGCATGGGCCGCTCGATGACCGTGACGTTGGGGATCTCATCCATGACATGCACGATGGCGCGCGTGTCCATCCCTTGACGCGCAAGGACGATCACGGGCACGTCCGACCAGGGTGCCTGCTGCGCCAGCGTGGAAGCCAGTTCCGCCATCGCGGTGCCTGCGATCACTTCTTCGGCCAGCAGGAGGGCGCCGGCGCCGGCGGCGAACTCGTGTGTCAGTCGCTGCATGGTCTCGCAGGTGAAAGCTGTGAAACCGGCGCGCTTCAACACGGCGCTCGCCATCAATGCATCCCTGGAGGTCGCCGTCCGCAACAGGATGCGGAAATCGAGGTCCGTCTCGCAATGGCTCACGTTTGGGCCCGAACCCCGTCAAGCGGGATGGGAATGCCCGACAGGATGCCGCGGAAGTTGCGCAGCGGTGGCCCGACACAAATGCCGTTGCTGCCCAGTGAGAACGAGCGGATGCTGCGCTCATGCGCACCGCCGCGCTTCTTGAGCACCGAGATCGCCTGCCGCACTTCGCCTTCGTCCTCGAAGTAGCGCAGCAGCACCACCGAGTCGGCAAGGTAGCTCGCATCGACAGGCGTCTGCATCTGCATGCCGATCAGGCCGTGCTGCGCACCGATCAGCATCGTCGCGACGCCGGCCTGGCCCAGATAGGTCAGCAGCTCGTGAAGCTGGACGATGAGAAAGCGCTCGTCGGGCATGGCATTGAGATAGCCATTCAGGCTGTCGATGATGACGACCGTCGCGCCATGGTTTGCCACGACCTCGCGAATTTCGTGCACGAATTCGCCGGGCGAAAGCTCTGCAGGGTCGACCTGCCGCACGCGAATGGCGCCTGAATCGAGGTGCGGCCCGAGGTCCATGTTCATCCCGGCGCAGCGCGTGCGCAAGGTGTTGATGCTTTCGTCGAAGCAGAAGAGGGCTGCGCATTCGCCGCGCATCGCTGCGGCAATCGCAAACTGCACGGCAACGGTCGATTTGCCGGTGCCGGGAGCGCCGACGAAGAGCGTGCTGGTTCCCCTCTCGATGCCCCCGCCGAGAAGGTCGTCGAGGGCAGACAGTCCGCTGGGCATGCGCGTCTGCTCGATCGGGGTCGCGTGTTCCGCCGCAATCAGCCGCGGGAACACCTGCAGGCCGCCGCGCACGATCTTGTAGTCGTGGTAGCCACCGCGAAACGCCATGCCGCGGTACTTGGTGACGGTGAGCCTGCGCCGCGCCAATCCGTAGTCGGGCATCACTTGCTCAAGGCGGATGACTGCATGCGCGATGCTCTGGACTTGCAGGTCGTGCTCCATGGCGGTCATGTCGTCCAGCAGAAGCACGGTGCACTGCCGGCCTGAGAAAAACTGCTTCAGCGCCAGAATCTGCCGCCGATAGCGCAGCGAGCCACCGGCCAGCAGGCGCAGCTCCGACAGCGAATCGAAAACGACCCGCGTCGGCTTGATCACGTCGACGTCCGCCAGGATCTTCAGCGTCGTTTCGCTGAGCTCCACCTCGGACGGATGGAACATCGTGTATTGCTCGTCGGGCTCCAGGGCGTCGTGAGCGGGCAGCATTTCGCGGATCTGGATGGCACCCAGATCCCATCCATGTGAATCAGCCACGCTCTTGAGTTCGCCCGTCGTTTCGGAGAGGGTGACGTAGAGCACCGACTCACCCTGCAATGCGCCTTCAAGAAGGAACTGAATGGCCACCGTGGTCTTGCCTGCGCCCGGCGCTCCCTCCAACAGGTAGAGCCTGTGGGCCGTGAGGCCGCCACCGAGGACGTCGTCCAGGCCCGGTACTCCAAACTGCAACAGAGGGGTCAAGGTGGCCGCTTTGGTGGCGGCCGGGATTAGTGCCTTCATTCAATCTCCGGATTGCGGGAGGTTAGCGCAGCAACGCGACGCGTGATTTTGTATGCGGTCGCGAGAGCTCGATGTGAGGCGAGGTACGAGGCCGCCGTAGGAGAGCATCGCGGCATGCGGCGGTGGCCTACATCGGCCCGGCTTGTGTGCTGTCACGCTACGGCGCCATGAGTCAGGACATGGGCGGCCTCGACGCCGCAGACCCCCTCGATCGCGCCAGCGCACTTGCCGCCTTGGTCGTGGCCGGCCGTGCGTCGACGGCGACGCTGTTGCGCGCACTTTCAAGCACCCAGCCCGAAGCGCGCGAAATGGCGGCGGAGGGACTCGCTGAAGTCGCGGATCCCTCAGCCGCCGAAGCGCTGGCCAGCACGCTGGACGACGCCGAGCCGCGGGTCCGTGCGCGCGCAGCGCAGGCGCTGGCGTCCATCGGCGACCCTCGCGCGTTGGATGCGCTCGTGCGCACCATCGACGACTATCCGGATGAACTTCATCCACCCCATACCGTTGCCACCTATGTGCTGATTGCACGCGGCCGTGATGCATTGCCTGCCGTCGTGCCGCTGCTCGGTGCGCCCAACCCGCTCACGCGCCAGCGTGCATGCGTCGTGCTGCGGACCCTGGTATCGGCCATGCCCGAGGCCGGTGAGTGGGAACCGCTTTGGGAATCGCTGGGCGCCTACGATCCGATGGAGCCGGATCAGGCAGTGCGCGCAGCTGCTGCTGCGCAGTGGCGGCAGTGGATTGGCACGCACTGCCAGTCGCAGACCTAGTCCGCCAGCTCGTCAAGGATCGGGCAATCAGGTCGCTCATCGCCATGACAGCATTCGGCCAGGCGCTCCAGCGTGCGCTTCATGGCCGTCATTTCCTCGATGCGGCGATGCAGGTCTTCGGCGTGTGAAAGCGCGATGCGCTTGACGTCGGCGCTTGCGCGGCCCTTGTTCTGCCAGAGCTTCAGGAGCTCGCCGATTTCGGCCATGCTGAAACCCAGATCGCGCGCACGCCGGATGAAGCGCAGCGTATGCACGTTGCTCTCGGTGTATTGCCGATAGCCGGCATCGGTGCGCGACACATTCGGCACGAGTCCGAGCGACTCGTAGTGCCGCACCATCTTCGCGGAAACGCCCGAGCGTGCCGCGGCCTCGCCGATGTTGAAGGGGCCCATGGATGTTCCTGCAGCTCTCATCGCGCATTGCCTTTCCAGCGCCGCAGCAGCAGCGCATTGCTCACCACGCTCACGCTGCTGAAAGCCATCGCGGCGCCCGCGATCACCGGGCTCAGCAGTCCGAACGCCGCCAACGGAATGCCAACCACGTTGTAGGCAAAGGCCCAGAACAGGTTTTGCCGGATCTTGGCGTAGGTGCGGCGTGAGATGTCGATCGCATCGCCCACCAGCGCCGGATCGCCGCGCATGAGCGTGATGCCCGCCGCGTGCATGGCAACGTCGGTGCCCGTGGACATCGCGATGCCCACATCGGCGGCAGCCAGCGCGGGCGCGTCGTTGATGCCGTCGCCGACCATCGCCACGCAGTCGCCGTTGGACCTCAGTTGGGCAATGATGTCCGCCTTGTCTTCCGGCAGAACTTCCGCGCGAACGGTGTCGATGTCGAGCGCGCGCGCCACGGCTTCGGCACTGCCGCGGTTATCGCCGGAGACCAGTGCAGTGCGAATGCCTTGCGCATGCAATTGCCGAATGGCTTCGGCGGCAGATGCCTTGGGCGTGTCGCCGAAAGCAAGCATGCCGATCAGCGTGCGGCCATCGGTCAAGTCCGCAAGCCATGAGACGGTGCGGCCTTCTGACTGCAGCTGCGAAGCGAGTCCTTCGAGCGTGCCGAGCGGCACCGACAACTCCTGCATGAAGCGGCTGCTTCCGAGTCGCATCTCATGGCCCTCGACCACAGCCGACATGCCGCGCCCCGCAATCGCTCGCACGGCGTTGGCGCGCGGGATTTCGATGCCGGCGTCTTTCGCTGCGGCGAGCGTCGCACGCGCCAGGGGATGTTCGCTGCCGGCCTGAATGGCGGCGCTCGCGCGCAGCAACGAATGCGTGTTTCCGTCGACGGATTCGCAGGCAATGAGCACCGGGCGCCCTTCGGTCAACGTGCCGGTCTTGTCGAACGCGACGACCTTGACCTTGTGCGCGACTTCGAGGGCTTCAGCGTCCTTGATCAACACGCCATGCCGCGCGGCAACGCCGGTCCCGGCCATGATGGCAGTCGGCGTCGCAAGACCCAGCGCGCAGGGGCAGGCAATGACGAGCACCGCGACGGCGTTCAATATGGCTGTCTCCCAGTCGCCTGCTGCGATGCCCCAGCCGATGAAGGTGAGCAGGGCGATGCCGATGACGACGGGCACGAAGACGCTGCTGACCTGGTCCACCAGCCGCTGGATCGGCGCCTTCTTCGCCTGCGCGGATTCGACCAGCCGAACGATGCGCGCGAGCGTCGACTCCGCGCCGATCGCGGTCGTCCGGATGAGCAGCAGCCCCTCGCCATTGACTGAGCCGCCCGTGACGGCGTCGGCCGCCTGCTTGGTGACCGGCAGGCTTTCGCCGGTGATCAGCGACTCGTCGACTTCGCTGTTGCCTTCGACGACCCATGCATCCACCGGCACCCTTTCGCCGGGCCGGACGACCACGAGGTCGTTGATCCGGACCTGCTCCAGGGGCAGGTCGTGCTCGCCGTCTTCTTTTCGCACGCGGGCTCGCTCCGGGCGTAGCGCGTTGAGCGCGCGGATGGCCTCGGTGGTCTGTCGCTTGGCGCGTGTTTCCAGCCATTTGCCGAGCAGCACCAGGGTGATGACGACGGCCGACGCCTCGAAATAGAGATGCGACATCCCCTCGTCGGCCGGGGTGAAAAGCAGGAGATAAACGCTGAGTCCATAGGCCGCGGACGTGCCGAGCGCAACCAGCAGGTCCATGTTGCCGGCGCGCGCCTTCAGCGCCTTCCATCCCGATCGATAGAAGCGCGCCCCCAGCCAGAACTGGACGGGCGTTGCCAGGGCGAATTGCAGCCAGCCGTCGAGCATCCATTCTTCGCCGAAGAGAATGCCGAACATCGGCAACACGAGGGGTGCGGAAAGGATGGCTGCGACGACAACGGGCCAAGCATCGTTGCGCCCGCGGTGCTTCGCCGGCGGCGCGCCTGCAACGGGCGTCTCGCCGCCATGGGGGGGCGGGGCCTCTTCCTCGCCGACGCTGTAGCCCGCCTTTTCGACAGCGGCCCGCAATGTGGCGAGTTCGACCGAGCCATCAGTGCGTACGTTCGCCGCCTCCGTCGCCAGATTGACGCTGGCTTCGGTGACGCCGGGTACGCCGGCCAGCGATCGTTCGACCCGCGCGACGCAGGACGCGCAAGTCATGCCTTCAATGGGAAGCGACCACTCGCGAAGCCCGTTCGATGCGCCGGGCGAAAGCGCCAAGCTGTTGTTCATTCGGTTTTCCTGTCTGTTTCGTGCTCAATGCGAAGTGCCGTGAGTTTCAACCTTTCCATGATGGGAGGGTCAAGTGGGGTCAAGTGGGCCCAGCCGCTCCGTCGCATATTGGCCTTTAGTACTACATCGAAAGTTATTTAGTATTTTTTGTTACGTCCACGTATTCTTCCGGGATCACCTCAAGGAAGTCTCATGGGAGCGAGCGAAATCGACAAAATCACGGGCCTGACCGCCGATTGCCGGATGTGGGTGGATGACCCCGCGGGCTTCACGACCCACAAGGTCGGGCGGCTGCATCACACCTATGACCGGCACCCGCTATTCCAGTTGACGGAACTCGAGGCGCTCGCGAAAGAACTCGTCCCGCTCAAGCAATGCCGCTTCGTGAGACCCGGCATCACGCAGGCTTCGGGCTTTGCGCATGACAGCAATCATCCGGACGGGCGCAGCATCGAGGAGGTTTTCCGGCGCATCGAGGAGCCGGGTTCATGGATCGCGCTCTACGACGTCGAAGCCATTCCGCGATATCGGGCGCTGCTCGAAAACGTGCTGGACAACGTGCGCGAAACCATCATGCGAGAGCAGCGCGGGATCTTCATGGTCACCGGCTTCATCTTCATCTCGGCGCCGCCTTCGGTGACGCCGTTCCACATCGACCGCGAGAATAATTTCTGGCTGATGCTGCACGGACGGAAAGTGATGAACGTCTGGGACCATACCGATCGAGTGGTCGTGCCGGCCGAGGCGGTGGAGGACTACATCGTCGCCCACTCGGCGCGCAAGGTCCGGCTCAAGGATGAGTTCCGCGCGCGCAGCCATGAATTCGAGGCGCGGGCGGGGGATGGCATCTACTTCCCGAGCACTTCGCCTCACATGACGCGCTCGGACGCGGAGTGGACGGCGCCCGGCGACCGCGTGGCGATCTCGATCGGCGTGAACTTCTACACCGCGCATACGCGCAAGACAGCGCGCATTCACCAGTTCAACCGGCTGATGCGCAGGTGCGGGCTGTCGCCGGCGCAGCCGGGGGAGTCGCCGGTGGCGGATGCGCTCAAATCGCCGCTGGGCAAGGTCATCGGCGTCGCCCAGTCGACACTGGCGCGCGTGTCTTATGCGATGAAGACGAAGAACGCGATGAGCTTCAAGCCGCCGCCCGGCTCCTATTGAACTTGGACCGAACGCCCGCCCTCACTGGCGCATCATGTCGCGCGGTGAAACCGGCGATGCGTCGTTGCCCCAGGAGCCGCGAACGTAGGTCAGCACGGCTGCCACATCGCTGTCGTCCAGGACCGGGCTGAAGGGTGGCATGCCGTAAGGGCGCGGATTGCCTCCGGTCGAAGGGAGGAAGCCGCCGTGCCGCACGATCTGGATCAGGTTCACTGCCGAATCCATCAGTACCGCGCGGTTGCCCGCGAGCGGCGGATACGCGCCCTCGGCACCCTGGCCCGAGTCGCCATGGCAGTAGGCACAGCGCTGGTCGAAGATTTTGGCGCCCCGTTCCATGGTGCGCGCATCGCGCCGGATCGGAGCGGTCCGCGCCGCGGCGGACGCGGTGCTCGGCAGTGCCTTGAGGTACACGCCCATTGCGTGCAGGTCTGCCTCTTCGAGGTGCTGGGTGCTGCCGAACACGACGTCGGCCATGGGCCCCATGACGGAGCCGCGCGCGGACCGCCCGTTCTTGAGCAGCTCGACCACATCCTGCGGATCCCAGTCCGCAACCCCTGCTTCGCGATTGGAGGTGAGCGAAGGCGCATACCAGTTTTCCATCGCGATGAGCCCGCCCGAGAGACCCAGTTTCTCCTGGGTGGCGCCGAGCACATTGCGGCTGCCGTGGCACGCAATGCAATGGCCGAGACCTTCGACCAGATAGGCGCCCCGGTTCCACTCGGCCGATTTGGCGGTGTTCGGCGCGAAGGTGCCGGGGGTGAACGAAAGCGCCCGCCAGACCGCAAGCGCCGGTTGTGTGTCGTAGGGAAAGCGCAATTGGTGGGGAAGGTTGCGCATGGGCGAAGGCGGAACACTGCGCAGGTAGGCAAAGATCGCGTCCGAATCCTCGCGCGTCACGCGCGTGAAGTTCGGATATGGAAACGCCGGATAGAGCAGACGCCCGTCCTTCGAGCGGCCGTTGTGCAGGGCCCGCCAGAAGTGGTCGGCGCTCCAGTTGCCGATGCCCGCCTTCGGGTCGGGCGTCAGATTGCTCGCGAAGACGGTGCCGAAGGGCGTCTCGATGCCGACGCCGCCAGCGTACGGCGCGCCGCCGAGCGCGGTGTGGCATCCGGCGCAGTTGCCCGCCAGCGCGAGATAGCGCCCGCGTTCGACCTGGGCCGGCGAGGGATCGAAGGCGGCAGGTGTGTCCGGCAGCTTGTCCTCGCCGCGCAGATTGAGTCCGATGATGGCGAGTCCCGCAAGAACAGCGAGCGTGATCACGAAGGTCAGCAGATAAACAAAGCGTCGCATGGCGGCTCAGTTGTTGTTCAGCGCACTGCACGCCATCGGGACGGGGCTCGGCGCGTTGGCCTGCGGCTTCGGGTTGGCAGGCACCGGCTGCATCGCGAGCCAACTCGCCGCCGCGTTGATGTCGGCCGACGTGAGCTTGCGGCCCACTTCGGCCATGCAATCGGGCGCGAGCGCGTGGCGCTCGTTGGTGATCCAGGCGCCCAGCTGAGATGAAAGATAGAGGCGCGGCAGGCCCACAAGCGCGGGAATGCCGGGCAGCACACCGGTCAGTGCTTCGCCGTGGCAGCGAACGCAAGCCGGGATGTCGCGCGCGGGATCGCCCTGGAACACCAGCGCCTTGCCGCGCGCCAGCATCTCGGGCGTGGCGTCGGTGGTGGTGGGAACGGGCGGGTAGGGCAGGTCGATGGACGAAAAATACTCGGCGATCTCGCGCAAATAGGCATCCGACAGATGCCGCACCATGTGGACCATGTCCGAATTGAAGCGACGACCGTCCCGAAAGCTCTGCAGCTGGTTGAAGAGATAGCCCGCCGGCTTGCCGGAAAGGCGAGGGTAATAGCCCGCCTCGGTGCTCGAACCCTCGCGGCCATGACATGCAATGCACGCGGCGACGCGCTGTTCGATGGTGTCGGGAACGTGCCCCGGCGCAGGCGGTGCGGCAAGCGCCGGTCCCGGCATGGCGCAAGCGGTGAGCAGGGCGGCAAGAAGACGGGGAATGTTCATTCGGAATTCATTGGCTGACATCGAGCAGGCCGGAGCGTAACGCGATTGCGGCACACGAAGTCGGACAGTTCGCAGTGATTTTCAGATCGTTCCGGTGCCGCAGAAAAGGCGGCACCTCCGGAGAATCGATCGCATGAATCAATACCTGCAAGCGCTCGGCCGTATCGATTGGGAGCAGTGGAGCGCAACCGTTTTGTCGGGGCTGCGCATCTTGCTGATCGTGGCTGCGGCCTGGATGGCGATCCTCGTGCTGCAACGGGTCGTCGGCGCCGTTCGCCTTCGGGTGGAGGCCCGGCTCGACGCGGCCGATGGCCCTCAGCGCGCCGAGACCCTCGGGCGCGTGGTCCGCTACCTGATTGCACTGACAGTGAGCGTGGTGGCGGTCATGCTGGTGCTGGCCGAACTCGGCATATCGCTGGCGCCGATCCTTGGCGCTGCCGGTGTCGTCGGGCTTGCCGTCGGCTTCGGCGCGCAGAGCCTCGTCAAGGACTATTTCACGGGCTTTTTCATCCTGTTCGAGGACCAGATCCGCACCGGCGACTTCGTGACCATCGCCGATCTCAGCGGCATCGTCGAAGACATCACGCTGCGCCATGTCCGGCTGCGCGACTACGAAGGCAACGTTCACTTCGTGCCCAACAGCCTCGTGACGACAGTGACCAACATGTCGCGCTCTTTCGCGCAGGCCGTGGTCGAAGTCGGCGTCTCTTCCCGCGAGAACATCGACCACGTCATGTCCCTGATGGAGGACGTCGCCACCATGCTGCAGACCGATCCTGCCTTTGCGGCAAGAATCCTGGCGAACCTGGAAATGGCAGGCGTCGAGCGTTTCGAGAACGGCGCGGTCGTGCTGCGCTGCCGCTTCAAGGTGATGCCCTTGCAGCAATGGAGCGTTCGCCGCGAATACCTGCGTCGCCTCAAGATCGCTTTCGATCATTCAGGCATCGAACTGCACCTTCCGCGCATGGCGCTGTACGGCCCCTCCGTCTCCAATTCAGCGCCTGCAACCTGACGCGAGCGCTGGCGCTACAGTTGCCGGCATGCGAAAGCACTTCACCAGGATGACCGGCTGGCAGCGTCTGCTGTCCGGCGCCTTCCTCGGCTTGGTTGTGAGCCTGGCGCTTCCCCTTCTTCATTGGCCGCTCGACGATGCGACCCGCGGGCTGGTGGGCTGGTGCGTCGCGGCAGTCGCGTATCTGCTGCCGGCGTGGTGGATGGCGGAGACCTCGACAGCCGAGGGAACGCGCATGCGCTCCCAGCAACTCGATCAGCCGCAAGCGTGGATCCTGCTGATCATGCTGGTCGCGGTCGGTGTCGCGGTCGGAGTGATCGCGATGTTGCTGCAGCAGGTGCCGCAGCTGTGCGGTGGACACCGCGTCGGCCACATCGCCCTGGGGCTGGCGGGCCTCGCGTGTTCGTGGCTGGTGATTCACACCATCTATGCCTTTCACTACGCGCATCGCTACTACCAGCGCGAGCAGAAAGAGAGCGCAAAGGGCCCAAACGCCGAGCATCCCGGCCTGAAGTTCCCGGGCAAGTCCGAGCCGGACTACTTCGACTTCCTCTACTATTCCTTCGTGGTCGGCATGACATCGCAGGTGTCCGACGTGCAGGTCACATCGCGAGAGATGCGGCGCATCACGCTCGTGCACGGGGTCCTTGCCTTCACCTTCAACATGCTGGTGCTGGCCCTGTCCATCAACGTGGTGGCTGCGTCGATGCAGTCGCCGCCTTCGCCGCCGTCAGCGCCTTCAGGCACCCTGGCGCCCGGTGCGACCCAGTCTGACCAGCCCTGTCGATAGCGCGACACCACAGACGATCACCACCGCGCAGATCAGCATCCATCGCGTGATCTCTTCGCCCAGGAAGACGGCGCCATAGAAGAGGGCGAACACCGGCACGAGGAAGGTCACCGTCAGCGCGCGCGCCGGTCCCGCGTTCTCGATCAGCCTGAAGAACAGGATGTAGGCGAGGCCGGTACAAGCAGTGCCGACGGCAACGAGCGCGAGCCACGCATGCATGCTCGGCATCTGGGCGGGCCAGAGCCAGACGGCCGGCACCACGAGCGCCAGCGTGGCGCCGATCTGGCTGCCGGTCGCGGTTGCCAATGCAGGCACGCCGACCAGGTATTTGCGGGTCATGCTCGCCGAAACCGCATAGCAGACGCAGGCCGCAAGACACGCTGCAATCGCCCAGCGCGCGGCGCCTTCGTCCGCGCCTGAATGAAATCCCGCGCCACGCCCGGCCAACATCGCGACTCCGGCAAAGCCGATCACCAGCCCAAGGATGCGCGAGCGGTCGGGCCGATCGCCGAACCATGCCCATGCGACGAGCGCCCCGAACATCGGCACGGTGGCGTTGATCACCGCCGCCAGGCCGCTGTTGAGGGTCAGCAGCGCAAATGCGAAGAATGCGAACGGCATGCCTGAATTGAGTACGCCGACGCCGAGCGCCGGCTTCCAGTACTGCCTGAACGCCGACCATTGCCCCCGCATCCACAGCAAGGGCAGCAGGAAGATGGTCGCGATCGCCACGCGCACTGCCGCAGTCGGCAGCGCCCCGAATTCGGCCGCGCCAATACGCATGAAAAGAAACGATGCGCCCCAGAGCATGCCCAGCAGCAACAGGTCGACGAGCCATCGAAGGTTGGCTGGCTTGGGTTTCACGATCGACGCCGCAGGATTCGCGATGGCTGGAGCGGCCACTGTGCATTCGGCTTCGCTCATCATGGACACACCTCAGTCAGCGCGGCGCCCAGCACGCCTTCCAGTTCGAGCAGCGCGGTCTTGCGATCGAGGCCGCCTGCGTACCCGGTGAGCGAACCGTCCGAGCCGAGAACCCGGTGGCAGGGCACGATGACGCTGATCGGGTTGCGACCGACCGCCGCGCCCACGGCACGCACGGCAGCGGGCTTGCCGACACCGGCACTGATCGCGCCGTAGCTGGTGGTTCCTCCTGCTGGAATTGCGAGCAGCGCCTGCCAGACCGACTGCTGAAAGGGCGTGCCGTGCGACAGATCGAGCGGCAGATCGAAATGCTGGCGCCGGCCATCGAAATACTCTTCGAGTTGTGCGGCCGCCTGGCGAAGGACCGGATGCTCCGACGCTGCCTGCCATCCGGTCATGTCAGGCGAGTGGCGCTGGCGCTCGAACCAGACGCCGGCGAGGCCCTTGTCCGTCGCAGCCAGGATGATGCGCCCGAGCTTGCTGTCGAGATGGGCGGTGTAGATCGTTGAAGTCTTGAATTTCATGGGGATCATCAGACGGTGGCGGGGACGACCGCCGCGGCGTCGACGGGCGGAGCGGACGGGGGGCTGTGCCACGCGCGCAGCACGGCATAGCCACGCCAGGGCCGCCATGCTACAGAGGCTTCCGCCGCAGCGCGTGCCGTGGTGACGCCGAGCGCCTTTTGCAGCGCGACATCCCCCGCGGGAAAGGCATCGGGCCAGCGCAGGGCGCGCATTGCGATGTATTGCGCGGTCCAGTCGCCAATGCCGGGCAAAGCCTGCAACGCGGCGATGGTCGCGGGCACATCGGCGCCGGCATGCAGCGCGAGTCGGCCCTCCATCAATTCGCGCGCGACTGCGAGCAGTGCCGCCTGGCGCTGCCGCACGATGCCGAGTTGGCCGAGCGCGTCACCGCTTGCGCCGGCGATGGCCGCGGGCGTCGGAAAGAGTCGGTCCAGCCCTTCGATGGGCGTGACGATCGGTTCGCCGAAGGCTTGCACCAGCCGCGAGCCCAGCGTGCGTGCAGCCGCGACCGTGACCTGCTGGCCGAGCACCGCCCGCACGGCAATCTCGAAGCCATCGACCGTGCCCGGCACGCGCAGGCCATCGCCGTGCGGAAAGCTGGCGTGCAGTGCGCTGTTGATGGCGATGGGTTCGGCATCGAGATCGAGCATGGCGCGCACGCGGCTGATCACGATGGGCAGCACCGACGCCAGCGAGTCGCTGACGCGCAGCAGCACCTGTTCGCGCTGCGGGTCGAAGCGAAGCTGCAAGCATCCTTGCGAAGTGCGGCCGTTGTTGGAGATGCGTAGCGTGCGCGCGAACTGCCTGGTGCCGTTGATGTCCGACAGCAGCTCGACGCCGCCCAGCGCGCGGCGCGCGAAGAAATCCAGCATCGCGACGCTGTCGTAAGGCGGTCGAAACCCCAGCTTGACATCGACACCTTCCCGCTCCTTTCCACCAGCCGAGGCGCCGGCGCGGCGCAGTGCGCTGGGGTTCAGGCCGTAGTGGGTCAGAAAAGCCGCGTTGAATCGCCGCACGCTCGCGAATCCGCTGGCAAGGGCAACCTGCGTCATTGGCAACTGCGTGTCGGCGATCAATTGCTTTGCGGCCAGCAAGCGCCGTGTCTGCAAATACTGCAGAGGCGACACGCCGAACTGCGCTTCAAAGATGCGCCTCAGATGGCGATCGCTGACGCCCAGACGCGCGGCGATGCGTGCCGCACCCGGGCCGTCGTCGGCCCAGGCGTCGGGCTCGTCGATCAAGCGCGCCGCCTGCAGCGCGAGGATGCGCGATGCGTCCTCGGTCGACCAGCTCGCGGCGCGGGGCGCGAGTTCCGGCCGGCAGCGCAGGCAGGGCCGGAACCCCGCGGCCTCGGCCTGCGCGGCATGGCGAAAGAAGCAGCAGTTCTCGCGCCGGGGCACCTTCACGCGGCAGACCGGCCGGCAATAGACGCCGGTAGAGGTCACGCCCGTGAAGAAGGACCCGTCAAAGCGTGCATCGTGCGCCTTCATGGCCAAATAGCACGCGTCGCTCTCGAGTCCGGCTGTGGAGGCGGGGATGGATGGCATGCAAGGATGATACGTTTGCGCCGAGCCAAGAGTAGCCATTTCCGGACATCTGGCTCCAAAAGGCCATGCCTACAATCGTCTTCATTTTCTGAACTCCAGGGGTTGCTTAATGCAGATCAGCGCTTCGATCTTCAAGGCCTACGACATCCGCGGCGTGGTTCCCTCCACGCTCGACGCGCAAGTCGCCGAGGCGCTCGGCAAGGCCTTCGGCAGCGCTGCGCGCGCGGCCGGCGAGAAGGCGGTGGCGGTCGGACGCGACGGGCGCCTCTCGGGCCCTTCGCTGTCTGAGGCGCTGATCAGGGGCCTGGTCGCCACCGGCGTGGAGGTGATCGACGTCGGCGCCGTCACGACCCCGATGCTCTACTTTGCAGCCCATACGCTGTGCACCAGCGGCATCCAGGTCACGGGAAGCCACAACCCGAAGGACTACAACGGCTTCAAGATGGTGCTGGCGGGTCGCGCGATCTACGGCGACGAAATCCAGGGCCTTCGCAAGGTCATGGAAGCCGACAGCGCAAAGCTGGCCCCCGGCGGAAGCGTGCGCAAGGTCGACGTGACCGAGGCGTACACCACGCGCATCACCAGCGACATCAAGCTTGCGCGGCCGCTCAAGATCGTGGTCGACTCGGGCAATGGCATCGCGGGCGCGACCGCTCCGGCGATCCTGCGGGCCATCGGCTGCGAAGTGACCGAACTCTTCAGCGAAGTCGACGGCAACTTCCCCAATCACCATCCCGATCCCAGCAAGCCCGAGAACCTCAAGGATCTCATCGCCGCGCTGAAGTCCGGCGATGCCGAACTGGGGCTGGCCTTCGACGGCGACGGCGACCGCCTGGGTATCGTCACCAAGGACGGCAACAACATCTTTCCCGATCGGCAGATGGCGTTGTTTGCGCAGGACGTGCTGTCGCGCGTGCCGGGCGGGACCATCGTGTATGACGTCAAGTGCTCGCAGCGCCTTGGGCCTGCCATCGAGGCCGCGGGCGGCAAGCCGATGATTTTCAAGACAGGCCATTCGCTCATCAAGGCCAGGATGAAGGAGATCGACTCGCCGCTGGGCGGCGAAATGAGCGGCCACATCTTCTTCAAGGAACGCTGGTTCGGTTTCGATGACGGCACGTATGCCGGCTGCCGCTTGCTGGAGATCCTGAGCAAGAGCCCGGACGCGAGCGATGTGCTCAACGCCTTGCCGACCAGCTTCTCGACGCCCGAGCTCAATGTGAAATGCGCCGAAGGCGAGCCGCATTCCGTGGTCGATCAACTCGTCGCAAAGGCAAAGTTCGCGGCGCCTGCCAAGGTGTCGACCATCGATGGCTTGCGCGTCGATTGGCCTGATGGCTTCGGACTCATTCGTGCCTCCAACACGACGCCGGTGCTCGTGTTGCGCTTCGAAGGCCAGACCGATTCAGCGCTGAAGCGCATCGAGGAAGAAATGCTCACGCTGCTCAAGAGCGTCAAGCCGGACGCGTCGCTCGCCGAAGCCGCCCACTGAAGCCGAGAAGCGTGCGTTCCTTGCTGTTGCGCTTCTACGGCGCCGTCACAACGCTGGCCAAGCCGCTGGTGCGCCGCAAGCTTCGGCGGCGCGCGGCTGCCGAGCCGGGCTACGCGCTGGCCGTCGAAGAGCGCTTCGGCCACTACGACGAAGCGGCCAAGGGGACGGGCTGGTGCTGGATCCATGCCGTGTCCCTCGGCGAGGCGCGCGCTGCGGCCATCCTCATCGAAGAACTCCGCCGCCAGTTGCCCGGTATTCCGATCCTGCTGACCAACGGCACCGCGACCGGTCGGGAGGAAGGGGCCAAATTGCTCGAACCGGGCGATCTGCAGGTGTGGCAACCGTGGGACGCCCCGGAGCCGGTGGCGCGTTTTCTCGATCGCTTCCGTCCGCGCATCGGCGTGCTGATGGAAACCGAAGTGTGGCCCGAGATGACCGCAGCCTGCGCCGAGCGCGGGATTCCGCTGGTGCTCGCCAACGCGCGCCTGAACGAGAAGTCGCTTGCCGGGGCCGAACGCCTGGGCTGGCTTGCACGGCCCGCGTATTCATCTCTCGCAGCAGTGTGGGCGCAGACCGAGGCCGATTCGCACCGGCTGGTGTCGCTGGGCGCGAAAGTCGCTGGCGTGTTTGGCAATCTCAAGTTCGACGCCACGCCTGACGCCCGGCAACTCGCGGCGGCGGCCAAGCTGCGCACCCAGCTTCCGCGGCCGGTGATCATCTTCGCAAGTTCGCGCGACGGCGAGGAGCAGCAGTTGCTCGACGTGCTCAAGCGCTTCGGTGCCCTGGCGCCGGTGCCTCCCGCGCAAGATGCGGTGCAGTCGATTGCCAAGCGCGTACACGATGTGCAGTGGATGATCGTGCCGCGCCATCCACAGCGCTTCGACGAAGTGGCCTCTCTCATCGAATCGAACGGATTCGCCGTAGCGCGACGCAGCGCCGCCGGTGCGCCAACCGAAGCCGAAATCTGGCTCGGCGATTCGCTGGGCGAGATGGCGCTTTACTACGGCTTGGCTGACGTCGCCCTGTTGGGCGGCAGCTTCGAGCCGCTCGGTGGGCAGAACCTCATTGAAGCCGCAGCCTGCGGATGCCCCGTCATCATGGGCCCATCGACCTTCAACTTCGCCGAAGCGGCGGAACTCTCTCTGGCCGCCGGTGCTTCGGCACGCGTGGCCGACATGGAGCAGGCGGTGAGGGCTGCGCTCAAGCTGGTCGAAAAACCCGAACGGCGCGAAGCGATGGCCCAGGCGGCGTTCGCCTTTGCTTCATCAAATCGCGGCGCGGCAGAACGTACCGCCGCTGCATTGCTTGAGATCGCCGAGCGGGCGTCGCCCACCGAGCCCGAAGAGCGGGCCGAGCCTCACCTGGAGTGACTGCGGCGCTGGAGATCTACCAGGCGTACTTCATGCCGGCGCGCACGGTCCAGGCCTGATAGGGCTGGGTCGACTGGTTGTTCCATTGCCACCCGAGGTCTCCCCAGGCGCCCAAACCCTGCTTGAAGTCGACGTTGACGCCGGCCTTCAACTCGTAGCGGTTGCTCGGATAGAGGTCGCGCGTCGGCGGCTGGGTGATCAGCATTTCATCGCTGAGATCGTCGTGCCACCAGTTCATGGCGGCATAGGGGCGAAAGCGCCAGCCCGAGTTCTGCACCCAGTTCGGCTGCACGCGAATACCGATTCGCGATGCCCAGCCAGCGCGCTTGCTGGCCTCGATGCTGGAAAAGTCGGTGTCGAGCAGGTTGTAGTTGTTGTTGCGCAGATAGATCAGCTGCCCTTGAGGCTGCAGTGTCCAGCCGCCTGCCTCGCCGAGCGGGATGGCATAGCCGAGTTCGGCAGACGCAAGGCCCACGCGGGAACGGCCATCCGTCCCGGCCAAGGAGAGGGGCGCCACGCGGTTGTCGGATGCGCCGAACTGCCCGCGCAGGTCGGCGTACCAGCCTTGCCGAGTCCGATCGTCCTGGTACCAGGTGCCGTAGATACCCATGCTGCCGCCGGGAGAGTCTCCGAGGCGTGTCGGGTCGCTGGTGACGGTGGTGCCCAGGTGCAATCGGTCGGTTCCGCTGAAGAGCGACCATTGCGTGACATCGGCCGCGGCATCGCTGTTGAAATTGCTCGGGCGGCCGGCGGAACAAAGGGCGGCCGCGCCGAAGCCGGACGTAGGACACTGCTGCGCATAAGCACCAACGCTGCCGGCGCACAGTGCGGCAGCGACCGCTAACCGCGGTACGCGTTGCCCGGGCGACCTGCCCGCTGACAGAGGAGACGCATCACGCACGGCCGAACCCTCCTTCTGGACCCATCCGATGACCCGGAAACCGCGGGAGAACGCGGGAAGAACCGGAACACCCGTAACCTATTGTGCGTCGATTGTGAGCGTTTGGGGAGTTGCCTGCAAACGACGATTTGCGATTATTCGGTCCGGCAACTAGCGCCTTTGCGGCGCGATGACCGGCGGCGGTGGCGGCACGGCCATCCTCGGCGGTGGGGTCAGGCTCGGCGTCGGCTCGACAGGTACCGGGCTCTGCGTTGCCGCCGAAGGCTGGTCCGGTGAGGCGGCGCTGTCGACGCTCGCGCGGCCATTGGTCGCGAGTGTGTTGTTCACCGCAAGCAGGTCGTCCGCCGTCAGCGTGCCGTTTGCCTGCCGCAGCTTGAGATTGCCCACCAGCACGTTGTAGCGTGCCACCGCGAGGTCGCGCTTGGTCTGGAAGAGCTGGCTTTGCGAATTCAGCACGTCGATGTTGATCCGCACGCCGACCTGATACCCGAGCCGGTTGGCGTCAAGCGCACTCTGGCTGGAAGCCTCCGCGGCTTCGAGCGCCTTGACCTGTCCCGCGCCCGAGATGAGCCCCAGGTACGCCGAGCGCGTGCTTTGCGAGACGTTGCGTCGGGTCGATTCGAGAAACTGGCGCTGCTGCTCTTCGAGCGCAAGCGTTTCCTTGATGCGGTTTTCGGTCGCGAAGCCCGCAAAGAGCGGCAGGTTGAACACCACTCCCACGCTCGCCGCCCGCACGTTCACGCGGCCAGTGCTGGTGCTTGTGCTGGTGCCTTGCGGATTGTTCGTGGCGTTGTAGCCAAGCTGCGCGTCCAGTGTCGGCTTGTGACCGGCTTCGGCCCGCTCGACTTCGAGCTTGGCCACGTCAAGTCCGAGTTGCGCCTGCTGAATGGCGGGATGCACAGCCTCCGCTTGTGTCACCCAGGCGTTCATGTCGGCCGGCAGCACCGGTGGCAGAACCACCGGCGCGGCCAATGGCGTCGGGTTGGTTCCTGTGCGGCCGACCAGTTGGTCAAGCGCGATCTTCCTGACCTGCAGATCGTTCTCGGCCGTGATCTCCTGTGCGAGAACGAGGTCGTAGCGCGCCTGTGCCTCCCGCGAATCAGTGATGGTGGAAGTGCCGACCTCAAAGTTGCGCTTGGCCGAAGCGAACTGTTCGGCCACCGCGACTTTCTGCGCGCGGACCAGCGCCAGGCTGTCCTGCGCGGAAAGCACGTCGAAATAGGCTTGGCTCACCCGCACGACCAGATCCTGCTCAGCGATCGTGAGGGTCGCCTGTGCAATGTCGACCTGGCGCTTGCTTTGCTCGTAGAGCGCCCAGTTGGCGGGGCGGTACAGCGGCTGCGTCGCGTTGATGCCGGCAGACTGATTTGGAAAGCCGCGAGTGGCCGACAAGTTGTCGGTCGACAGCTCCTGGTGCGTGGACGAGGCATTGGCCGAAAGCCCGACCGTCGGCAAGATCCCAGCCTTGGCCTGCGCAGCCCGCGCCAAGCTCGCATCGAACTGAGCACGCGCCCCTTGGTACGTAGCGTCATAGCTGCGCGCCGAGTCATAAAGTTCAATCAGGCTCTGGCCATGAGCCGGCAGCGCGATCGCCGCTGCGAACAACGTCGCGAGCGCTGCCGAAAGAGGAAGAAGCCTGGGAACGGGCATGAAACGTCCTTGAAAGAATCAAAAGCAAATTTGCCGAGCATCGAGCGAACGCCCTCGCAGCCAAACCCAGGAACACCGCGGAACTGGCTTTGCCAGGCCGCCGGTGTTGCCCCCGGCAGGGGGTGGGCGAAGCGACACGAAGTGCGCGAAGCCTGGGGGCGAGCCATCAGTACCGTGGTACGCCAGGATCGCGTTGAGCCGACCACGCGTCGATGCCGCCAACGATGTTGGCCACTTCGTCGAAGCCGTTCTGCACGAGGAATGCCGCGACGCGCTGGCTGCGTGCGCCGTGATGGCACAGGCAGGCGATGCGCTGCCCTGGATTGAGCTCGCCGACCCGCGCCGGAATCTCGTTCATCGGGATCGTCGCCAATGTGAAACCTTTCGGGTCCACGCTGGCCGTCTGCAGTTCCCACGGCTCGCGCACGTCGAGAACCACCGGCGTCGCGTTCGGGTTTCGTGCGAACCAATCGGCGAGATCGGCGGGTCGGATTTGATCGATCATGAAAGGGCGGGGATCAGAAGTTGAATCGCGAAGGCACAGGAAAGTTGAGCAGGCGGGGCGCAACGATGTCCCACGGCTGCGTGGTGTCCCACTTGCCTTCACTCACGCGGGTGACGAAGTTGGCGCGCATCATCGGCTCGTCACCGACGATCGCTCCAAGCCGGCCGCCCGGCTTGAGGGAACTCAGCAGGCCCTGCGGAATGCGCGCGACAGAGCCGCTCAGCACGATCACGTCGAAGGTCGGGCCGCTCGGCAGCGGCTTGGAGCCGTCCGCATGGCGCACCTCGACGTTCATCGCGCCATTGCGGCGCAGCGTCTCTGCGGCGGTGGCGGCGAGCTTGGGGTCGATTTCGAGCGTCAGCACCTGCGCGGCGCGTTGAGCGAGCAGTGCGGCCATGAAGCCGGAACCCGTGCCGATTTCGAGCACGGATTCGTGCTTCTGGACGTGGAGGTCTTGCAACATGCGCGCCTCGACCTTGGGCGAAAGCATGCACTGGCCGGGTTCCCTGGGAGTGCTGACGTCTTCGAGCGGGATTTCCATGTCGAAGAAGGCCAGGCCACGGTGCGCCTGGGGAACGTAGTCCTCACGACGCATCTTCGAGAGGAGGGCGAGGATCTCGAGATCGAGCACATCCCAGGGGCGGATCTGCTGTTCGATCATGTTGAAGCGCAGGCGCTCCAGAGAAGGGGTGGGATTCATGTGCTTTTCCTACGTCGGGCTCAGGACAAACCTTCAATTTTAGGCGCGGGCTCCAGGGTTGCCCCGGCGGGAGCGGCCTTCGGAGTACGGCCCCAGCGTCGGCGAGCCCAGTTCGCCAGATCGTCCATGTAGCAATAGACGACCGGCACGACGACCAGCGTCAGCAGCGACGAGGTGATGACGCCGCCGATCACCGCTTGTCCCATCGGCGCACGCTGCTCGGAGCCTTCGCTGACCGCAAAGGCCAGCGGCACCATGCCGAAGATCATCGCCAGCGTGGTCATGAGGATCGGACGCAGGCGCACGCGAGCGGCCAGCAGCAGCGCTTCCGACCGGGGCAACCCAGGCACCGCGGTGCCGTTTTGATCGATGCCCGGCTCGCGCGAGCGGATCGCGAAGTCCACCAGCAGGATGGCGTTCTTCGTCACGAGGCCCATCAGCATCACGATGCCGATGATGGAGAACATCGACAGCGTCGAGCCGAAGATGAGCAGTGCCAGCACCACGCCGATCAACGTCAACGGCAGCGCTGTCATGAGCGCCAGCGGCTGGAGGAAGCTCTTGAATTGGCTCGCGAGGATCATGTAGATGAAGATGATCGCCAGGGCCAGCGCCGAGACGGCATAGCCGAACGATTCCTGCATGTTCTTGGTCGATCCGCTGAACTGCCAACCATAGCCGGGCGGGAAGGCGATTTCCGCGAGTACCTTGCGGATGTCCGCCGACACCTCGCCCGCCGAGCGGCCATCGACGTTGGCGTTGATGGCGACTTCGCGCGCCAGCGCACGGCGGTTGATCTGGTTCGGCCCGGTCGACTCACGCACTTCGGCCACCTGCTGCAACCGCACGATGCGGCTCGACCCGTCGGCGTTGGCGCCCACGGCCGTGCTGACGAACGGCAACCGCGCGAGGTCGGCCGGCGAATTGCGCACGTTTGGAGCGAGCCGCACGTTCACGTCATAGGTCTGATCGTCCGGGGCGCGCCAATTGCCGACCGTGGTGCCCGCCACCAGCGTGCGCAACGAAGCAGCGATCGGCGCGACGCCTAGGCCGAGGTCCGATGCGGCATCGCGCCGCACCACCACGCTCACCGTCGGCTTGTTCGGCTTTTGGCTGGAATCCAGATCGACCAGCCCCGGAATGGGACGGATCGCATCCATCACGCGTTGCGTGAGCCGTTCGAGTTCCTTGAAATCCGTGCCTTGCAGCGAGAACTCGATGGGCTTGTTGCCGCCGACGGAATCGCGCAGCCCGACGTGCGTAACCGTGATGCCTGGCACCGAGCGCAGCCGCTCCCGCAGCACCGTCGACATCTGGTCGACGCTGCGGCTGCGCGCCTTGCGGTCCACCAGCCGCACGTAGATGCTCGCGTACATCTTGCCTTGGGCATCGCCGGTGTTGATGGTGGTGAGCGTGTAGCGCACCTCGGGCATTTCGCGCAGCACGGCTTCCACTTGCCGCGCCTTGGCTTCGGTCACTTCGAGCGATGAGCCGACCGGCGTGTAGAAGTTGATCGCCGTCTCTGAAAAGTCGGCCTTGGGAACAAATTCGGTGCCCAGGAGCGGCACCATGAAGATGCTGCCGATGAAGATGCCGAGTGCCGCGAGCAGCGTCGTGAGCTTGTGCACGAGCGCCCAGCGCAGAATGCCCTGATAGCCCTCGGCCATCCGCTCGGTCGCCGAATCGAACCATCCGGTCACACGGCCGATGGTCTTGTCGTAGAAGGTGACCGGCGCCTCGCGCTTGCCTTGCCGATCGATCGCCGGGTCGTGCCAGATGCTCGACATCATCGGATCGAGCGTGAAGCTCACGAACATCGAGATCATCACGGCGGCAACGATGGTGATCCCGAACTCGTGGAAGAACTTGCCGATGATCCCTTCCATGAAGCCGATCGGCAGGAACACCGCGACGATCGAAAGCGTGGTCGCAAGCACCGCAAGGCCGATTTCCTGCGTGCCGTCGAGCGAAGCCGCGAAGGGTGTCTTGCCCATCTGCACGTGGCGCACGATGTTCTCGCGCACCACGATGGCGTCATCGATCAGCAGCCCCACGCACAGCGACAGCGCCATCAGCGTGACCATGTTGATGGTGAAGCCGAACATCGCCATGAACCAGAAGGTGCCGATCAGCGCAATGGGCAAGGTCAGGCCGGTAATGACCGTCGAGCGCCACGAGTTCAGGAACAGGAACACGATCAGCACCGTGAGCACCGCGCCTTCGATCAGCGTGTGGCGAACGTTCTCGACCGCGACACGGATCGGCCGCGAGGCATCCGCGATGGGTTCGAGCCTGACGCCCGGCGGCAGTTGGGGCTGAATCTCGGCAATCGCCCTGGTCAGGCCATCGACCACCTGAATCGTGTTTTCGTCCTGCGCCTTTTGCACCGACAACAGCAGCGTGCGTTGGCCATTGAAGAGGGCGAGGCTGTCGATTTCCTGGGCGCCGTCGCTCACCGTCGCGACCTGCTCCACGCGAATCGGTGCACCGCCCTTGCGCATGATGATGATCTTGCCGAAGTCCTCGGGCCGCTCCATGCGCGCATCGACCTGCACCACGCGATCCTGCTCGAGCGAACGCACGGAGCCGACCGGCAACGCCTGGTTTTCGTTGCGGACCGCATCGACCACCTGCGTCGCACTGACGCCAAAGGCTTCCATCGCTTGCGGGTTGAGATAGATGTTGATCTCGCGCCGGGTGCCGCCGACGAGCGTCACAGAGCCCACGCCACGCACGTTTTCGAGACGCTTCTTCAGGACCTGATCGGCCCAGTTGGTCAACTCCACGGCGCTGGGTTGCGTGTCCTTCTTGCCGTCGGGCAGCACGGCCACCGACCAGACCGCGCGCGAGGCCGGATCGAAGCGCAGCACGCGGGGGTCCTTGACCTCGTCGCGGAACAGCGGGCGCACCGACGCGACCTTTTCTCGCACGTCGTCTGCCGCCTTGCGTCCATCGACGTACAACTGGAATTCGATGATGACGACCGACTGGCCTTCATAGCTGCGAGAGGTGAGGGCGTTGATGCCGGCGATCGAATTGACGCCTTCCTCGACCTTCTTGGTGACTTCGCTTTCGACGATTTCAGGTGATGCGCCGGGGTATTCGGTGATCACGACCACCACCGGAAAGTCGATGTTCGGAAACTGATCGACCTGCAGGCGCTGGTAAGAGAAGGCGCCGAGCACGACCAGCGCGAGCATCAGCATCGTCGCGAAGACGGGATTCTTCAGGCTGACACGGGTGAACCACATGGTGCGCCGCTCAGGGGTTGGAACGCACGACCGCGCTCGCAACCGAGCCGGCCGAGGCGACCGGCGTGAGACGCACCGCGGTGCCTTCGCGAAGCGGACCGACACTGCCCGCGATCACTGTCGCGCCATCGTCGATGCCGCGCACCGCCACCATGGTCTGTCCTTCCGCGTGGCCACGCATGCCCGTTTCGACCGTGCGATGCGCGATGCGGCCGTCGATCACGATTTGCACGTAAGGTGCGGGCTTGTCGGTGCGCACCGCGGACAAAGGCAATGCGAGTGTTTCCGTGCGGCCCACGTCGATCGTGCCTTGAGCGAAGAGCCCCTGGCGAAAGCCGGTGCTGCGGTCCAGTTGCAGATAGACGAGCACGCTGCGGCTGCCTGCCTGCGCGCTGGGGTTGACGCGCACCACGGTCGCGCCGAGGCTGCGGTCGCTGCCTTGGCGGTCGGCGCCGCCGCCTTCGATCTGAAGCACCGCACGCTGGCCCACACGAACCGCCACTGAGTCGGCGGCGGCCAGCGTGGCTTCGACTTCGATGCGGCTCAGGTCGACGACTTCGATCACCTTGGTGTCGATGGCCACGCGCTCGCCGGACTGCGCCAGCCGCTGAGCCACCTGTCCGGTGATGGGGCTCCTGAGCACCGTGTCGTCGAGCGACTTGCGGGCCACATCCACGGCGGCAAGCGCCGCGCGATGCGTGGAGAGTGCGGAATTGAGATTCGACTGCGAGGTGTCCAGCGCCGTTCGCGAGATGAAGCCCTGGTCGACCAGGGCCTTGTTGTTGTCGAAGGTGCGCTGTGCCACTTCGGCCTGGGCGCGGGCGGAATCGGCCTGTTCCTGGGCCTGACGCATGCGGGAGCGGTATTCGATCGGGTCGATGCGTGCGATGACCTGGCCTGCCTTGACGGTATCGCCTTCACGCACCGTGAGACCGATGAGTTCGCCCGCCACGCGTGCCTTGACCGCTGCCCAGTCGACCGCCTTGAGCGTGCCCGACACCGCCAGGGTTTCGGCGAGTTCGCGGCGGGTCGCCCGCACCACGTCGGCCGATGAAAGCTCCACCACGGTTGCGGCCGGCTTGGCGCTTGCCGCAACGGCTGCCTGATGCGCCTTGCGGGCGCCAATGGCGCGCACGATGCCGCCGAGCACAAGAACGAGGATGAGGGCCGCGGCGACCCACTTGATGGAACGCTTCATACGCCGGCCTTGGGCGCACGCAGGCCGTTGAGGACGATTTCGGCCTGGAGGGCCAGGTACTTCTGGGGGTCGATTTCGGATTCTCCGTCGACGCAAATGGCAGCAGAGTGCTTCCACAGCATCAGGAACATCATCGGAGCGATGACGGCATAGATGGCAAGGTCCACGTCGACCGGCGCGAACTCGCCGCTGTCGACGCCGCGCCGCACGATGCGCCGCAGCAGCGCGTGTCCGGGGCGGACCACTTCGCGCCGATAGAACTCGGCGAGCTCAGGGAAATTCCGGCCTTCGCTCAGCATGAGCTTGGCGAGGCCGGAGGCTTGGGTGGAGCCGACGCGCTCCCACCAGATGCGCATGCAATAGCGCAGCATGTCGGCCGTGGAGCCTTCGAAGGCTTCGAACTCGCGGTTCCATTCAGTGAATCGGCCGGAGAGGTTTTCGACGACGACCGCCTTGAAGAGCTCTTCCTTGCTCGGGAAGTAGAGAAAGAGCGTGCCCTTGGAGACGCCGGCCCGCGCCGCGACCTCTTCCGATCGGGTGGCGGCAAAGCCCTTTTCCACGAACAGATCAAGCGCGGCCTGGAGCAACTCGCCCGGACGGGCTTCCTTGCGGCGCTCGCGCTTGGCGCGCACCGGACAGATCTTGTCGCTGAGGAATCGGGGGGCTGGCATTGGGTTACTGACTGGCGGGTTAGTAATGTAGTGAGGCGCCCAATTTGCGTCAAGCCGTCAAAATGCTGGTTCGACAAATACGTCTCTGGAGCCCTCATGACCGACCCGACAACCACAACGGCAGCCACGACGAAAACGACGGCGCAAACGGAAACCATCGTCCTCGGCGGCGGCTGCTTCTGGTGCACCGAAGCCGTGTTCGATCGCGTCCGCGGCGTGGTCGACGTCGAATCCGGCTACAGCAACGGCCAGGTCATGCATCCGAGCTACGAACAGGTCTGCACTGGGCGCACCGGCCATACCGAAGTCGTGAAGGTGCAATTCGACCCCGTCGAGATCTCGCTTCGACAGATCCTGGAGATCTTCTTCGTCGTGCATGACCCGACCACGCTCAACCGCCAGGGCAACGACGTCGGCACGCAGTATCGCAGCGGCATCTACTACACGAACGATGCGCAGAAGAAGGTGGCCGAAGACGTGATCCGCGAGATCACCGAAAGCAAGACCTATCGCTCGCCCATCGTGACCGAGGTGAAGGCGCTGGACAACTACTCGACGGCCGAGGCCTATCACCAGGACTACTTCCTGAACAACCCGAACCAGGGCTATTGCTCTTTCGTCGTCGGGCCGAAGGTCGAGAAGTTCCAGAAGACCTTCGCTTCGTATCTGAAAGCTTGACTCGGAGCGCTCGATGAGTTCCAGCGAAACGGGCGGGCTGGAGAGCCGGTCCGTCCGGGTCCGCGGCCGGGTGCAGGGCGTGGGCTATCGCGAAGCGTGCGTGCGGCATGCACGCGCGCTCGACGTCACCGGCTGGGTGCGCAATCGGGCGGACGGCTCGGTCGAAGTCCTGCTGCAAGGATGGCCGAGCCAGTTGGCGCACATGTGCGAGTGGCTGCGCACGGGTGTTCCGGGAGCGCGGGTCGACTCGATCGAGGTTACGGACGTGCAGCGGCCTTCCAAGAGGCTGGATGGGTTCGAACGCCTGCCCACCGCTTAGGCCGGTATCCTCGCCGCCGTGAATGCTTCCGTCCTCGCCTCACTGTTGCCTGTCGTCTTGCTCATCGCCGTCGGGTTCTTTGCAGGGCGAATGGGCTGGGTCGGCGGGGGCGCACTGCGTGACCTGTCGAACCTGATCTTCCTCCTTCTGGCGCCGGCGCTGCTCTTCCGGTCGATGAGCACCGTGCGCGTGGAGGAACTCAGCCTTCGGCCGGTGGCCGCGTACTTCATCGCGGCCGGGCTGATCTTCGGGGGGACGATGCTGTGGCGGGGCTTCAACCGCACGGCCGCTGTTCTCGCGCTCGCCAACACTTACAGCAACACGGTAATGATCGGGATTGCGCTGGTCAGCCTGGCGTATGGACCCGAGGGCATGGTCGTGCTGCTGACGCTGGTCTCGTTGCATTCGCTGGTGCTGTTGACCAGCGCGACCGTCGTACTCGAAATGGCAGTGGCGCACGAGCATGCCGCGAGCAGCGGCGAAGCGCGTCCGGCCTCGGCGAGAGTCGTCGGTCGGGCGCTCTATCACGCGATCATTCATCCAGTGCCGCTGCCGATCATTGCCGGTCTTCTGTTCGCTCAATCGGGGCTGCACATGCCGGAGGCCATCGACACGCCCATCGCCTTGCTGGGGGGCGCCTTCAGTCCGGTTGCGCTGGTCATGGTCGGCATCACGCTGGCGTTGACGCCCGTGGGCGAGCACTGGCGTGGCGCGCTGGTCCAGGCGCTCGTCAAGAACCTGGTGCACCCGCTGCTGGTGGCCGGCATCGGTCTGGCGCTGGGACTGCGGGGGATACCGCTCACGGTGATGGTGGTGGCCGCGGCACTGCCCATCGGCGCCAATGTCTTCCTGTTTTCGCAGCGCTATCGCACCGCCGAACAACTCGTGACCGCCAGCATGGTCGTGTCCACGGCTTTGGCGCTCGTCACGCTGACCCTCGTCATGGCGCTCGCGAATCACCTCTAGCGCAGGGGCGCCAGCGCGCGTCAGGGTGCGAGGCGTTCGCGCACCCAGGCGCCGCTTTCGATCCGATAGCGAAGCCGGTCGTGCAGGCGGCTCTTGCGGCCTTGCCAGAATTCCCAGCGATCGGGCATCAGCCGAAAGCCGCCCCAATGCGGCGGCCGTGGCGGCGAAAGCAGATGTCGCGCCGCCTGCACCGCGGCGTTCTTCACCAGCACGTCGCGCCCGCTGATGACTTCGCTTTGCGGACTGGCCCACGCGCCGATGCGCGAATCGAGCGGGCGGCTTGCAAAGTAGGCGTCGCTTTCGGCGTCGCTGACCCTTTCGACGCGGCCCTCGATGCGCACCACCCGTTCGAGTTCGACCCAGTGGAATTGCAGCGCCGCGTACGGGTTGCCGGCGAGGTCCTGACCCTTGCGGCTGTTGTAGTTCGTGTACCAGACGATTCCGCGAGCGTCGTAGCCCTTGATCAAGACGATGCGGGTGGAAGGTCGCAGGTCGCCGCCGACGGTGGCCAGCGTCATCGCGTTCGGCTCGGGGAGCTTGGCGTCGATAGCCTCGGCCAGCCAGCGTTCGAATTGCTGCAGCGGATCGGCGGCGCTGCCGTTTTCGTCAAGTTCGGCGCGCTCGTAGCTCTTGCGCAGTGCGGCCAGCGATTCGGTGGGAGAACTCATGCCGCCATTGTTGCGCATGCGAAGGGAAGATACTGCGGGGATGAATGAGCTGAACGAAGCGTCCGAGCCCCGTCGGCCGACGGTCATCGTGCTGGCCTCCGGCCGTGGCGAGCGCTTCAAGGCGGCCGGCGGCGTCGGACACAAACTCCAGGCGCCGCTGGGCAGTGCGACAGTGCTTGCGCACACGCTCGCCTCGGTGCGTGCGAGCGGCTTGCCATGGCATGTCGAGGACGTGGGGCACCCCGGCATGGGCGACTCGATCGCAGCGGCCGTGCGCGCCACGCCCGATGCGGGCGGCTGGCTGATTCTTCCGGCCGACCTGCCCTTGGTCCAGCCGGCCACTCTGCTCGCCATCGCTCGGGCCTTGGTCG
The DNA here is from genome assembly GCF_056397405.1 of Variovorax sp. 05N34. Taxonomy (NCBI): domain Bacteria; kingdom Pseudomonadati; phylum Pseudomonadota; class Betaproteobacteria; order Burkholderiales; family Comamonadaceae; genus Variovorax; species Variovorax sp. 05N34. Next base: position 232,598 of record NZ_JBFTNI010000009.1, on the reverse strand, counting down.
AGCCGATGCGCGCCGCTCAGCCACACTACGACGGCCAGAGAGGTCACCCGGTCGGGTTTGCGGCGGCATGCGGCGCGCAACTGGCGGCGCTGTCCGGCAATGTGGGAGCAGCGGCCGTGCTACGGGCGCTCCGGGAGACGCACCAGGTCGCCGAGATCGAGGTGGACGATGTCGGCATCGTCACCGACATCGACACGCCCGAGCAGCTGGCGCACGCCGAATCGCTGCTGCTGGAGCGGCTCAGCCGCGAGTGATCAGCCCGCAGGCGATGCGCGGGCCCGAGTTGCCGGCCGGCTGCGAGGTGAAGTCGTCGCGGTCGCGATGTACGACCAGCGCCCGTCCGACCACGTTGTTCACCGCGCCTTCCGTCAGCGAAATCGAATGCACGTCGACACTGAATTTGGCTGCACCGCTGGCATCGGCGACCAAGCTGGGCAACTCGCCCGCATGGCTGCCCGGCGCTGCGAACTTGCCATGCGTGCCCCCGGATGGATTGAAGTGGGCGCCCGACGCGTTGCCGTTGTCGCCGCAGTCGCCTTTTTCGTGGATATGGAAGCCATGCTCGGTGCCAGGCGGAAGACCACGCACTTCGCCCGCGACGCGCACGCCATGTTCGAGCGGCGTGAAAGTCACCTTGCCCATGGTCGGGTTCGGCGAAATCGCTGCGGTCGGCGCGAGATTGGCGGTGGCGCCCACTCCCGAGCCCATGGTGCCGCAAGCAGCGATCAGGCTGGCAGATGCAAAGGTGGCAGCGATGGCGATCAATCGGCTCGGCAGGTGCGGCATTGGCGTTACTCCTTGGGTTGAGGCGTGGGTGAGAGCGATGGCTCCGAAGGGTATACCGGAGGCGGCTGATCGCTGCCAATGGCCTGCGACGACAGGCGGGATTCGGCCAGCTTGACCAGCCTCGCCAGCGCCGCGTCGTGGATGCCGTGGTGCTTCAACTCCAGCAATGTCTGTTGTGCATAGTCCAGCGAACTCCCATAGCGGCCGACCGCGGTCTCGAAGATGTGCCGATAGCGCTCGTCAGTCAGTTCGCCGGTGAAATTCGGGCTGTGCCGCGACAGGGTGAAGGCGAGTGCGCGCACCGTCGAATGCGGCGTCTCGCATTCGAGCCAGCGCGGGTCGTAGACGCCAGTCGGCATCTCCCGCAGCCAGAGTCGTCCGAGCGTTTCGAGCCCATCGGCGGCCGGCACGCGAAAAACCATCCCCCGGCAGCATCCACCCGACAACAGCCCGAACACCAGCCCGGGGTTTTCGACGGTGCCGCGATTGACGCGGCTCCACATCTTGAGCGCGCGGTGCCAGCCGTGCACTCGTGCCGGCAGGCGCTCGATGAAGCCGAACTCCGGCCGCCAGATCAGCGACCCATAGCCGAAGAGCCATAGATCCTGGTGGCCGCCCCATTCGTCGATCACACGGTCGAGCATGGGCTTCGGGTCCCGCAGGGGCTTGGGCATCGGGTCCAGCCCCGGAGGGCCCGGGTCGGCAGCTTGGTTGCTGAGGGCGACGCCTACAATTTCGTGATCATGGTTCACCGCACCATTATTTACCGACCCCTCGATTACGGAGACCCGCCCATGTCAGTGATGAACGAAGACGACAGCCAGCAGAATTTCATCCTCGCCTTGGTCATGGGGTTGATAGCGTTGGTGATCCTCTTCGTGATCGGCATCGTGCTCTACCAGAGGAATCACATGAGCGCCGCGCCGGCCGGGCCCGTCGCCGCGTCCGCAGCCGCGCCGGCGACCACCGTGGCCGTCGTCACGGAAACCGTGACCGTCGTGATTCCGGAAGGCGCGAGCATTCGCGTCGCGGGCGACGTCGTGAACTTCTATTTCGCAACGGCCAGCGCCGACATCGCGCCCGGCGCTGCCGAAGCACTGGCGATCGTGATCAAGGGCGTCGAAGCCGGCCACAAGGCAGTCGTGTCCGGCTTCCACGACACCACCGGAGACGCGGCGCTGAACGAGGAACTCGCCAAGAAGCGCGCCGGAATGGTTCGCGATGTCCTCACCGGCCTGGGCGTGCCTGCGGACAAGATCGAGCTGAAGCGACCGCCCGTGACCGCCGGCACCGGCGACGACGCGGAAGCGCGCCGGGTCGAAGTGAAGTTGGTGGATTAGCCCTACACCAGTGCCTCCACCAGTGCCTCGCGGGAGCCGGTACGATTCACCCCCGAGCTGCCGCACATGGCAGCTCATCGGCAGTGCGACAAATTCCATGACTACACACCCCACAGTCCGCGATGTCACCGACCGTATCCGCGAGCGCAGCCGTCCGCTGCGCAGCGCTTACCTCCAGCGTCTGAGCGAAATCCGCGACCGTGATCGCGGTTCGGACCGCATGGGCTGCGCGAATGTGGCCCATGCCGTTGCGGGTATTCCTGCCAACGACAAGATCAAGGTGGTGGCCGAGCGCGCACCCAACATCGGCATCGTCACAGCCTACAACGACATGCTGTCGGCGCATTCGCCGTACCAAGGCTATCCGGACATCATCAAGCACGAGGCTCGCCGCCAGGGCGCCACCGCGCAAGTCGCGGGAGGCGTGCCGGCGATGTGCGACGGCGTGACGCAGGGAACGCCCGGCATGGAGCTCAGCCTCTTCAGCCGGGACGTCATCGCGATGGGCACGGCGGTGGCGCTCACGCACGACATGTTCGATGCCGCGCTGCTGCTCGGCGTCTGCGACAAGATCGTGCCGGGGCTGCTGATCGGCGCCTTGCACTTCGGGCATCTGCCGATGGTGTTCGTGCCGGCGGGGCCGATGCCTTCGGGGCTCTCCAACAGCGCCAAGTCCAAGGTTCGCGAACAGGCGGCCCAGGGGCTGGTCGGGCGGCAGGGGCTTCTCGAGGCCGAAATGCAGGCCTATCACGCCCCAGGCACGTGCACCTTCTACGGCACGGCCAACAGCAACCAGATGTTGCTTGAAGCCATGGGACTGCACGTGCCCGGAACGGCGTTCATCCAGCCCGGCGATTCGATGCGCGAGGCTTTGACGCGCGAAGCTGCGCGCACCGTGCTGGGGCGCGCTTCCGATGCACCCCATGCCGTGCCTCCGATCGGCCAAATGGTCGACGAGCGCGTCATCGTCAATGCGATGGTTGCACTGCTTGCGACGGGCGGCTCGACCAACCACCTGATCCACTGGGTTGCGGTCGCGCGTGCGGCCGGGATCCTCATCGACTGGAACGACTTCTCGGAGCTTTCCGATGTCGTGCCGCTGCTGACGCGGGTCTATCCCAACGGCAGCGCCGACGTCAACGAATTCCAGGCTGCAGGCGGTCCGGGCTTCGTGATCGGCGAACTGCTCGACGCCGGCCTGATGCACGCAGACGTGCTGACGGTGCGGGCTGGCGGCATTCGCGAGTTCGCGAATATTCCGGCGCTGTCCGGTGCGCCCTCTGACGAGCATTCGCTCAAGTGGCAGCCCGCCGCTCCGCTTCGGAATGACGCCGTGACGAGACCCGTGTCCGCGCCCTTCAGCGCGACAGGCGGGCTGAAGCTGCTCAGCGGCAATCTCGGCCGGAGCGTGATCAAGGTTTCGTCCGTTCCGGACGATCGGCACGTGATCGAGGCGCCGGCCCGCGTGTTCGACTCGCAAGCCGCGCTGCAGCAGGCATTCAACGCCGGCGAGCTGGAGCGCGACGTGGTTTGCGTGGTGCGCTGGCAAGGCCCGCAGGCCAACGGCATGCCCGAGCTGCACAAGTTGACGCCGCCTCTGTCCGTGTTGCAGGGCAAGGGCTTCCGGGTGGCGCTGGTCACCGACGGGCGCATGAGCGGCGCTTCAGGCAAGGTGCCGGCGGCGATCCATGTGTCTCCCGAGGCCGCCGCCGGCGGTCCGCTCGCCAAGGTGCTCGACGGCGACCTGATCCGGCTCGACGCGGTGGCCGGCACGCTGACCGTGCTGCTTCCCGAAGACGAATGGACGTCGCGCCAGCCCGCGACCCAATCGCCGGAGCAGCGTGTGGCCAACGGCTTTGGCCTGGGTCGCGACCTGTTCGCCGGCATGCGCCGCAATGCATTGACAGCAGAAGAAGGAGCCTGCACATGGCTGTGACCGAATCGATTTCCGCGCTCGACGTGATGCGCGATGCGCCAGTGATTCCGGTGATCGTGCTGCACGACGTCAAGGACGCAGTGCCGCTGGCGCGCGCCCTTGTGGCGGGTGGCATCCGCATGCTCGAAGTGACGCTGCGCACCCGCGAAGCGCTCGAATGCATCGAGATCATCTCCAAGGAAGTGCCCGAGGCCGTCGCCGGTGCGGGCACGATCCGCAGCGCCGCCGATGCGCAGGCGTCGGCGCTGGCGGGCGCGAAGTTCGGCGTGAGCCCTGGCTACACGCGCGCGGTGGGCAAGGCTTGCCACGACCTGGGTCTGCCGCTGCTCCCGGGCGTTGCCACGGGCAGCGAAATCATGCTTGCCCAGGAGGATGGCTTCACCGAGCTCAAGTTCTTTCCTGCGGTGCAGGCGGGGGGGCTTGCCATGTTGAAGGCCTGGCAGGGGCCTTTCGGCGACGTCAAGTTCTGCCCGACTGGCGGCGTTCACGCGGGCAATGCGCATGAGTTTCTTGCGCTCGCCAATGTCGCCTGCGTCGGTGGGTCGTGGATCGTACCGACGGACGCAATTGCCGCCGGTGACTGGTCCCGGATCGAGGCGCTCGCGCGCGAGGCGAGCAAGCTGGCGCGATGAGCGGCACGGCTGAGCTCGGTGACCTGAAGGTCATCGCCTTCGACGTCTTCGGCACGGTCGTCGACTGGTATTCCGGCATTGCCGCCGAGGCCGAGCGAATCGTCCCGGGCGTCGACGGAGGCGCCTTTGCGCTGGCCTGGCGGGCAGGCTACCAGCCCGCCATGCGGAGCGTGATGGCGCGAATCGCGGCAGGCGAGGGCGGTTTCACGCTGCTTGACGAACTGCACATGGGCATGCTCGGCAACGTGCTGCGCGACTTCGGCATCGATGATCTCGATGCGACGCGAAAGCGCGACCTCAACAAGGCATGGCACCGGCTCCCCGCGTGGGCCGACACGGTGGAGGGGCTGACACGGCTCAAGCGCAAGTACATCATCTGCACGCTCTCGAACGGCAACATCGGCCTGCTGACGGAAATGGCCAAGCACGCCGGACTGCCATGGGACTGCGTGCTTTCCGCCGAAGTGTTCAAGGCCTACAAGCCGGACCCGCGCACCTATGTCGGCGTCGCAAGTGTCTTCGACGTATCTCCCGGGCAGGTGATGCTGGCGGCTGCGCATCACGATGACCTGGCCGCTGCGCGGACCTGCGGACTGCGCACCGGCTACATCGAGCGGCCGCTTGAATTCGGACCTTCGCGGCCTAAGGATGTGTCGCCCCAGCCCGAGAACACGCTGCACGCTCGCGACATCGGCCATCTGGCGGATCTGCTGGGCTGCTGATGCTTCAATCCACGGCGCAGCAAACGGCTCAGGCGGAGCGCCACTTCAGGGCCGGGCAAGCCGCGCTTGCCGAGGATCTGTTGCGCAAGGTGATCGCGCGCGATCCGAAGGTCGCCAAGGCCTACGAGCTGCTGGCGTACATCTGCGGCAATCGCCAGGACCTGGCGGCATGCGAGGAATTCCTGGAGAAGGCGGCAGCCCTGCCCCAGTGTTCCCCGGAAGCGCTGTTCTATCTCGGACGAGCGCAGTTGCAACGCGGGCGGGCGCGCGAGGCGGTGGGATCGTTCGATCGCGCGATGAAGCAGGCCGGAGAATTCTTCGAGGGGCTGCACGAATTGGGCGTAGCGCACAGTGCGCTCGGGGCGCATGACGCCGCTTTGCAGGCTTTTCGGCGGGCCGAGCGTCTCAATCCGCGATCGCGCGAATTGCAGTCCAACCTTGCGGACACGCTGGCGGCATTGCAGCAATTCGGGCAGGCGCTCCAGCACTACGACCGCGCGCTGACGCTCGATCCGAAATTCGTACAGGCTTGGGCGAATCGCGGCACGGTGCTGACCGAACTCGGTCGCGGGCCGGACGCACTTGAAAGCTATACACGCGCATTGGCGCTGGCGCCTGAAGACGTGCCCACCTTGATGAACCGCGCCGCCACGCTGACCGTGCTCAAGCGACACGCCGAAGCGCTCTCCTGCTATGACGAGGTCGCCCGTCTTGCGCCGGATACGGACTATCTGCGCGGGCAGCGGCTGCATGCGGCGATGTTCGTCGGCCGATGGGACGGCTGGGCGGATCAGGTCGGTGACATCGTGGCGCGGGTCGAAGCCGGTGAAAAGGCGGCGATGCCTTTCGCGCTCACCGCGACGCCCGCGAGTTCGGCCATCTTGCTGAAATGTGCTCGCACCTATGCGCAGGACAAGCACCCCGCGCGCGAGCCGACAGCAGTTCTCGCTCCGGTTGTACGTGACCCGGGGCGAAAGCTGCGGGTCGGCTACTTTTCGACCGACTTCCGCGAGCATCCGGTCTCGCAGCTGATTGCGCGCGTGCTGGAGTGCCACGATCGCGGTCGCTTCGAATGGTTCGGCTTTGCGCTTGGGCCTCCGGTGCGCGACGAGATGGGCGCGCGCATTGCGGCGGCTTTCGATCATTTCGCGCATGTCGGGGACCGAAGCGATGCAGCCATCGCAACCATGGCGCGTGATGCCGGCATCGACATCGCGGTCGACCTCAACGGCTTTACCGAAGGCGCGCGGCCGGACATCTTCGCGCGGCGCGCGGCGCCCGTGCAGGTCAACTATCTCGGCTACCCCGGCACCATGGGCTGCGACTACATGGACTACATCGTGGCCGATGCGACGCTCATCGCGCCGGACGAATACGCGCACTACGCGGAAAAGATCGTCGTGCTGCCGGACTCCTACCAAGCGAACGACAACACGAAGCGCGTCGCCGAGGGAATGACCACCCGCGAAAGCTCGGGCCTTCCGCCCAATGGTTTCGTCTTCGCGTGCTTCAACAGCAACTACAAGATCACGCCAGACGTGTTCGACGTCTGGATGCGGTTGCTGCGAAACGTGCCCAGTAGTGTGCTGTGGCTGCTGGAGGGCAACGCCGATGCCCGCAGTGCGATCGAGGCCGAAGCGAGCCGGCGCGGCGCGGGTGCGGAGCGCATCGTCTGGGCGCCGCGCATGCCGCTGGCTGAGCATCTGGCGCGGCACGCCCATGCCGATCTGTTCCTGGACACCTTCCACTACAACGCGCACACGACGGGGGGCGATGCGCTCTGGAGTGGGCTTCCCGTGTTGACGCTGGCCGGCCCGACCTTCGCTTCACGCGTCTGCGCGAGCTTACTCGGCGCAGTAGGCCTGCCCGAGCTGGTGACCCACACCGTTGAGGCGTACGAAGCATTGGCCTTGGCGCTGGCGACCTCGCCGGAACGCCTCGCCGAACTTCGTGGCCGACTGCAGATGAATCGCAAGACCATGCCGCTGTTCGATTCGCCGCTTTTCGCACGGCGGATCGAAGCGGCCTACGAGGCGATGTGGGACCGCCATCAGCGCGGCTTGGCGCCCGATCACATCCGGATCAGCGACGCCGCCGAGCCGGTGCTCTAGCGCAGTCCGCCGCCCGCAGCGGCTTCGGCGCGCTGGATCAGTTCAATTTTGTAGCCATCCGGGTCCGTCACGAAAGCGATGACCGTGGTGCCGCCCTTGACCGGGCCGGCTTCGCGCGTGACGTTGCCGCCGGACGCCTTGATCTTTTCGCACGCCGCGTATGCGTCAGGGACTCCCAGTGCGATGTGGCCGTAGGCGGTGCCGAGCTCGTAGCTTTCCGTTCCCCAGTTGTAGGTCAGTTCGATTTCAGCCTGGGCCGGATTGCCTTCGTAGCCGACGAACGCGAGGCTGTACTTGTATTCGGAGTTCTCGGAGGTGCGCAGCAGTTGCATGCCGAGCACTTGCGTGTAGAAATCGATGGAGCGCTGGAGATTGCCAACGCGCAGCATGGTGTGGAGGATTCGCATCTCGTGGGTCGCCGTTGAAATTGTTGGTCGACGATTGTCGCGCTTGGGCGCGGGATCAGCGATTCGGCATCTCGAACACCAGGCAGGTCGTCGTCGCATGTGCATACAGGGTGCCGTCCGCGCCGACGAGCCGGGCTTCGGCGGTCGCAAGCTGCCTGCCGCAGTGGATCACAGTGCCTTCGGCGCGCACGCGCTGGACCTTGGGCGTCAGCGCCTTGACCAGGTTCACGCTCAACTCAGCCGTGGTGTAGGCGCGGCCGACCGGCATCATGGTGTGCACCGCGCAGCCGAGTGCCGAATCGAGCAGCGTGGCAAACCAGCCTCCGTGGACGGTGCCGAGCGGATTCAGGTGCTCTTGCAGTGGCGTTCCCTGGAAGACCGCGCGACCTGCCGCGACTTCGATCAGCTGGAAACGCAGGGTCTTCGCCATCTGGGCGTACGGAATTTCCGCTTGAAGCATCGCTTGCATCACTTCAAGTCCGGTCTTGCCGGCAATCTGGTCCGGCCTTGCGAGACCGGGCCCAGGGCCAGCGTCGAGCCGCTTGTTGATGGCGTCTTCCTCGGCGATCCAGGCAGCCAGTCGATCCGTCGATGTCATTCAGGTTTCCTTAACAGTTGCATATGCAATGATTGTAGCTACAATCGTCTACATGAACGCCATCGCCAAACCCCAGGGCTGCACCAATTTCAGGTTGCGTCACTTGATGCGGCAGGTCGCGCGTCACTACGACGCCGAGGTCGCCAAGAGCGGGCTCAAGACCACGCAGTACTCGTTGCTGTCGCACGTGCTTCACCTGGGGCCGCTGCGGCCGGTGGACCTGGCGCAGGCCATGGGCGTTGAAGCGTCGACACTGACCCGCAATCTCAAGCCGATGATTGCCGCCGGCTGGCTCCTGCAGGGCGAGGGACCCGACGCGCGCAGCCGCCTTATCGAAATCACGGACGAAGGCCGAGAGAAGCGCGCCGAAGCCCAGCGCCATTGGCGCGCGGCGCAAGAGCAGCTCAATGAAGTGCTCGGGATCGAGCGCGTGGTGGCTCTGCATGCGCTGATCGACGAAAGCATCGAACTGCTGCAGATCGCCGACCAACTGACCGAGGAAAACGCCCATGAATGATCGAAACATCACCGCTGCAGCGCCTGTCGCACCTGCCGCACCTGTAGCACCAGCCGCGGGCTTCGCCATCGGCCTGGTGCTTCTCGCGGCCGCCGGCACCTTCGCGCTGACCATGGGCGTGCGGCAGACGATGGGTTTGTTCCTCTCGTCGCTGAACACGTCGACCGGCCTGGGCATCGGCAGCATCAGTCTCGCGTTCGCGTTCGGGCAGCTCTGGTGGGGCCTGACGCAGCCTTTTGCGGGCGCGGTGGCCGATCGCATCGGCACGGGGCGCGTGGTCTTCATGGGCGTGGTGTTGGTGGCGCTCGGCACCTTCATTACGCCGCTGATGAGCACGACGGGTGGCCTGATCTTCGCCATCGGCGTGTTGGCCGCCGGAGGCGCAGGCATGGCCGGGCCATCTGTGCTGATGGCCGCGACGACGCGCCTCGTACCGGCGCACAAGCGCGGTCTTGCCACGGGTGTGGTGAATGCGGGCGGCTCCTTCGGCCAGTTCGCCATGGCGCCAATCGCAATCGGCCTGATGGCCACCGTTGGCTGGGCGAGCGCAATGCAATGGCTGGCCGTTCTGATCCTGCTGGCGCTGCCTGCCGTCTTGGTGCTGAAGGGCAACTCGAATCAACTCGCAGCGCAGTCCGCGGCCGCCAGCGGCATCAAGCCGCTTACTGCACGCGAAGCCATCGGCCAGGCGATCGGAACGCCGAGCTATCGCTACTTGAGCCTCGGCTTCCTGGTCTGCGGCTTCCATGTGGCGTTTCTCGCCACGCACCTGCCGGGCGTGATCGCCGCGTGCGGCCTGCCGCCGGAGATCGGCGGGTGGGCACTCGGGATGATCGGCCTCTTCAACATCGTCGGCAGCCTGGCCATGGGCTGGGCCGTGGGGCGCTGGCGCATGAAGTCGCTGCTGGCGCTGCTCTATGCGACGCGTGGCATTGCGGTGCTCGTCTTCCTGCTGGCTCCCAAGACGCCAGCAGTGATGCTGATCTTCGCGGCGGTGATGGGCATCACCTTTCTTTCGACGGTGCCGCCCACGGCAGGGCTGGTCGCCAAGATGTTCGGGCCGGCCAACATGGCGATGCTGTTCGGCATCGTGATGCTGGCGCACCAGATCGGCGGCTTCCTTGGCGCCTTTCTCGGCGGCTATGTGTTCCAGGCCACCGGCAGTTACGACATCGTCTGGTACATCGACATTGCCCTCGCAGCCGGCGCGGCACTGATCAACCTGCCCATTCGCGAAGCACGGCCGGCAATGCTCGCGAAGGCGGCAGCATGAGCGCTCAAGAGCGTGTAGCAATGAGCGCGCCCCAAGGTGTCGATCCGCGCACGCGGCTGTTGCTCGAAGCGCCGATCGTGCCGACCTTGCTGCGGCTTGCCGCGCCCAATGTGCTGGTGATGATCGCGCAGGCGTCCGTGGGGCTGATCGAAACCTACTTCGTCGGCAAGCTGGGCACCGATGCGCTTGCCGGCATGGCGCTGGTCTTCCCGATCGTGATGCTGATGCAGATGACATCGGCCGGCGCGATGGGCGGCGGCATCGCTTCGTCCATTGCACGTGCGCTCGGCGCGCGGCGCCGCGACGATGCCGACGCGCTGGTGCTGCATGCGATCGCAATCGCCCTGGGCTTCGGATTGCTCTTCATGCTGGTTCTGCTGCTCGGCGGTCGCTGGCTCTACATGCTCATGGGCGGGACCGGCGCGTCGCTCGGCGCGGCGATGGCCTACTCCAACGTGGTGTTCGCGGGTGCTGTGCTGGTGTGGCTCTTCAATTCGCTGGCCGCGGTGATTCGCGGAACCGGCAACATGGCCGTACCGGCGAACGTGACTGTCGCCGGCGTGGTCGTCCTCATTCCACTGTCGCCATTGCTGATTTTCGGCTGGGGACCGATTCCGGGCTTGGGGATTGCCGGCGGTGCCGTCGCGTTGCTGCTTTACTACCTTGGCGGATCGGTCGCGCTCTGGATCTATCTTCGCTCCAGCCGCAGTCTGCTGAAGCCTTCGATGGCGAACGCGCGCTTTCGCTGGCCGCTGTTCAGCGACATCCTGCGCATCGGCCTCATTGGCGCAATTTCCACTGTCGCGACGAATCTGTCGATCGGCATCGCGACCGCGCTGTCGGGTCATTTCGGCCCGGGTGCGATCGCCGGCTACGGCACGGCTGCACGTCTCGAATACCTGCTGGTGCCGCTCGTGTTCGGGCTCGGCGCACCGTTGGTCGCCATGGTCGGCACCTGCATCGGTGCTGGCCAGCGCGAGCGGGCATTGCATGCGACGTGGGCCGGTGCTGCCATCGCTTTTGTGCTGACAGGCGCCATCGGCCTGGCTGCTGCGTTGTTCCCGAGACCCTGGCTGATGTTGTTCGGCAGCGATCCGGCAATGCTCGAAACAGGCGCGCAGTATCTGCGTGCAGCCGGGCCGTTCTATGGCTTCTTCGGCGTCGGGTTGGTGCTGTACTTTGCATCGCAGGGGGCAGGGCGACTGCTGTGGCCCGTCATCGGAAACATCGCGCGTCTCGTGGTCGCCGGGATCGGCGGTTGGATCGCCCTGCGTTGGGGCGGCACGCTCATGCATGTGTTCTTCGCGCAAGGCCTCGCGCTGATGGTCTACGGCGGCGTCACGGCTGCAGCCGTCGCCGGCGGCGTCTGGTTCGGCCGTATCGGCTGGCCTCGCACCACGACGGGCCTGTTGCGCCGCATGCAACTGTCCTGATCGACTCTTCTGATTTTTTTGAAACTTCCTTAAGGCAAGTATGCAGATCAAGGACTCCGTGGTTTTCGTCACCGGCGCCAATCGCGGGCTCGGTCTCGCGTTTGCGCGTGCGGCGCTCGCCGGTGGTGCGAAGAAGGTGTATGCGGCAGCTCGCGATCCGGCCAGCATCACGCTTGCCGGCGTGCATCCGGTCGCGCTGGACGTGACGCGCCCCGAGCAGATCGAGGCCGCAGCCCGCGCCTGCGGCGACGTCGACTTGCTCATCAACAACGCCGGCATCTCGCGCGGCGTGAGCCTCTTCGGCACCAGCGATGCCTTCGATGCCGCGCGTGCTGAATTCGAGACCAACTTCTTCGGTCCCTGGGCCATGAGCCGCGCTTTCGCCCCGGTGCTGGCGGCGAACGGCGGCGGCGCCATGGTCAATGTGCTGTCGGTCCTGAGCTGGCTTACGCTGCCGACCTCCGCGACCTACTCGGCTTCGAAATCGGCCGCCTGGTCGCTGAGCAACGGGCTGCGCTCCGCGTTGCGCGAGCAGGGCACACAGGTGTTGAGCCTGCATGTGGCCTTCATGGACACCGACATGGCGAGTGGCGCGCCAGGCCCGAAGGCATCTCCGGACGATGTGGCGAAGCAGACTTTCGACGCACTCGCAGCAGGGCGGTTCGAATTCTTGGCCGATCCGCTGACGCGACAGGTCAAGGCGGGCCTTTCCGCCGATGCGCCACCGTATGCGGTGAACCCGGCGGCGAATCCGGCGGGCTGAACCGCGAGCCGGCGGCAGCTATCATCCGTACCCCTCGATCGGCGCTCTGCGGAGTCGACGCGGCGCGGATCGGATCCTGTTCCAGAAGCATCGGCATGCGCCTTGGCCACTGCCGCGATCGTCCGACTCCGCCAGCGTCGCGCCTTCTGGAAAATACATGCTTCGTCTGTTCACCGCATTCAAGAGGTGGCGCGCTTCGCGAGATGCCGGGCATCAGCTCGACGCCCTGCTGGCCATGGCCAACGCGAACGCCTCCTACGCCCAGCGCAACGAATGGCTCATCGAGCTTGCGCATTGGATTCATCGCCGAGACAAGCTTCTGGCCGACGCCACTGAACGCATCGCGGACAAGTCACGGGCCGCTTCGATCCACGCGCGGGTGCGCTATCTGCTCCACGTGCTCGACCGCAACCTTGCCTGGAAGGGCAACGTCGCCGGCATCTTGCGAGCGGTGCTCCGCGAGAGCGACGGCATTTCGCTGCTGTGCGACGCAGGCATGCCGATCCACTCCGGCCTTTTCGGCGCGCTGGCCGAGCGCTTTCAGTCATTGATGATTCCGCCGACGCCGAACCGGCGCGAACTGAGTGCGCTGTTCACGCTGATGTTCACGTCCAGCGCCGATGCCGACTGGATCGACACCCTGCCGTCCGACTTGCTCCTTCGCATCCGCGAACTATTCGACCACGGCTCGGCGGACGACCCGCGGCGCGTGGGCGCGTTCTCACTCGATCTGCTCGCGGCATTGCACAACCTCACCTGTCAGATCAGCTCGACCGGCATGTCTCAGTTGGTGCGCGGCAAGCTCGGCGACGCCGACGCGCGCGTCGCGACCGAGTCGCAGCCCTTCTATCGGCTCCCGCGCGCGATGCTCGCGGTAGAAGCGGCGCACGAGGCAGTCGAAAGCGGTGCAGAGCCCGGTCGGCTGCTGCGCGAAGTCAACTACCTGCGGGTGCTGCTGGACCAATGCCGCATCGCCATTGACGATGTGTTCAGCAATCTCTATCGCAATGGCGTGAGCGTCGACATCGTGTTCCAGATGGAGCGCATGCGGATGCGCATCGCGCGCGCCGAGCACCTGCTGGACGCGTGGATGGCGTCGGACGACATGCGCGCCCTCGCGCGGCTGACGGCCGAGCTCGTCAAGGCGAACCGCGAAAGCCAGAGCATGTCGCACCTGCTGAGCAGCAACTTCTCGCTGCTCGCGCGCAAGGTGGTCGAATACAACGCCGAGACCGGCGAGCACTACATCACGCGCGATCGCCAGGAGTATCTGAGCATGCTGCGGATGGCGCTTGGCGGCGGGCTGGTGACGGTGATCACCGTTTGCCTCAAGCTGGGGATCAGCGGGGCTCATCTGCCGTCGCTGATCGAAGGGCTTCTGGCGTCCGTCAACTACGCCGCGAGTTTCCTGCTGATCCACTTCCTGCATTTCTCGCTTGCGACGAAACAACCCGCGATGACCGCACCGACCCTCGCGCGCGAACTCGACGCCGCCGGGACAGAGCAGGGCATGGACGAGTTCGTGACGTCCGTGCTGGCGCTGATCCGCACGCAAGCGGCAGCGGTGCTGGGCAATGTGCTGGCCGTCTTTCCGGTTTGCCTCGGCGTCACGTTGCTTTGGCGCGCCCTGTTCCAGACAGACATGATTTCTCCGGAAAAGGCGCATGCAACGTTGCAGTCGTTCTCTCTGCTGGGGCCGACGCCGATCTATGCCGCTCTGACCGGCGTGCTGCTATGGGCTTCGAGCCTTTTCGCGGGTTGGGTGGACAACTGGTTCGTATTGCACCGGGTCGGTGATTCGCTCGAATACAACCGCCGCCTGCGCATGACCTTCGGCGTGGCGGGCATGGCGCGGCTGGCGGCGTTCTGGCGCTTGAACATCGCGGGTGTCGCGGGCAATGTGTCGCTCGGGTTCATGCTCGGGTTGATCCCGGCCATTCACTCGGCCCTGGTGTTCAATTTCGAGGTGCGGCATGTGACGCTCAGCGCGGGATCGGTCGGCGTGGCCCTGGGCGTGCTCGGTACGGCACCGCTTCGATCGTCTGAACTGTGGTGGGCCGTTGCCGGCATCGGCAGCATGGCGGTGCTCAATGTCGCGGTGAGCTTTGCGTTGGCCTTCCACATGGCTGTTCGGTCGCGCGCGCTGCGCAATGCGGACGTGCGGTCGCTCTACAACAGCGTCTGGCAGCGCGTTCGCAGCCGGCCCATGGACCTCTTCTGGCCCAGCGCGCGGCCGAGCGCCTGACCGAGCTCAGGCGCGCTGTACTCCGCTGAAAGCCGCCACGAAGCGTTGCGCGTCTTCGCGCACCGCGTCGGCGCTCTTGCCCGGCTTGTACAGCGCGGAGCCGATGCCGAAGCCCACTGCGCCCGCGGCGCGCCATTCGTCCATGTTGCGGGGCGAGATGCCGCCGACTGGCATCAGCGAAGTGCCTTTGGGCAGCACCGCGAGCATCGCCTTCACGACCGCGGGGGTTGCCAGTTCCGCGGGAAACAGCTTGAGTCCGTCTGCGCCCGCGGCCAGCGCCGCGAAGGCTTCGGTCGGCGTCATGACGCCGGGCAGGCTGACGAGGCCGAGCCGCTTCGCTTCGGCGATGACTTCGGCGCTGAAGTTCGGCGCGACGATCAGTTCGCCGCCGGCGGCGTGTACGTCGCGCACCTGCTGTGCATCGAGCACTGTGCCGGCGCCGACCAGCGCGTCAGGAAAGCGTTGGCGAAGCAAGGCAATGCTCTCGAGGGGCCGCGGCGAGTTGAGCGGAACTTCGAGCAGCCGGAAGCCGGAATGGACGAGGGCGTCTCCCACGTCGGCAGCTTCTTCCGGCGTCAGGCCGCGCAGGATCGCGACCAGCGGCAGGTGCTTCATGGCGGCATTGAACTTCTGCGACGCCGTGGCGGCGGTGTTGACTGTAGAGGTCATGATTTGCGATGGCCGTTGGTGTGGTTGGTGTGGAGTGCATGCAGCCCGGCCCAGGTTGCCTCGGCGCCGAGCGTCCTGGCCCTGGTGCCGGAGGCCTGCAGGGCCAGCATGTAGCGCTGGGTGAGCGCAGGCGAACCGATCAGCACCACCTCGCCCGCAGCATGCAGCGATTGCGTGCGCAGTTCTTCCCCGATGAGGATGCCCGAGAGATAGCTCGAGAGTTCGCGTGCCGGCATGCGCTCGAACAGCGAGAGGGTGCGCGCGCCGAACGCGTTGTGCAGCAGGCCCTGGCCGTTGTCCGATTGCGTGACGCCTTGCAAGAAAGCGGCTTCGTCGAGCGGCGCGGAGGTATCCATCGTGCGCGCGAGGATGGAATGCTGACTCAGCACCGCGTAGAACTCGCCCGTCATGAAGGTGCGAAAGCCCGTCACCATGCCGTTCTTGACCCGGGCCCATTTGTTGTGCGTGCCGGGCAGCACGAAGAGGCCGTCGCGCAATTCGGTCAGTGCCATCGCGCCGAGAATCTGCACTTCCTCTCCGCGCATCACGTCGGGCACGCCGTCGTGCATGTCGCTCAGTCCCGGCACCAGCGAGATGCGGCCGGGTTCGATCTCCATCACCCTGTTGCGGATTTCGGCGAGTCCTGCCGGGCAAGGGCAGTAGGGCGCCTCGACCCATCCCTGCTTGCTTCCTGCCATGCCCGATATGAGGCAGCGCGTTCCCTGCGGACGCATCCAGTCGCCGAAGAGCGTCTCGAACACTTCGGTGAAGCCTCCGCTCTTGACGGTGAGGATGCCGCGCGGATGGCTTTGCTCTTCAAGCACGTGCCCGTCGGCATCGATCAGCGCGCCGCGCAGCGAACTGGTCCCCCAGTCGACGGCAACAAGGCGTGTGTGGCTCATGGGCGGCCCCGGGGTTTGTACGCAGTGACGTCGATCTCGACCTTCGCGTCGATCATGAGCCGCGACTCGACCGTGGAACGCGCAGGCCGATGATCGCCCAGGCACTCCATGTACACGCGGTTGAAGCTGCCGAAGTCGCGCGCGTCGTTCAGCCAGACGCTGACTTTGGCGATGTCGGCCAGTGTGCAGTCGGCCAGCGCCAACGCCTGTTCTATGCGCTTGAAGACCTGCCGCGTCTGCGCTTCGATGCCGCCGACGATGACCTGGCCCTGGTCGTCAGTCGGTACCTGGCCCGATACAAAAACGAAATCGCCCGCGCGGGTGGCGGGCGACAGCGGACGAGCCTGGCGGTCTGAGGCGATGGGCGACTGGCCGAGCATTTCAACTTGGGACATGGTGATGAATTTGTAATGAAATTACAGAAAATACGAGGGTAAACCCCCGTTTGACGTGAGATATCGCTGTAAATACGATCGACGATGTAATGTTATTACTCATGGAGCCGCGATGCAAACGTCCGCGATCACTGTACCGACCCTTGGCTTTTCTCCCTTGAACCCGGTGCGCGCGCCGCGTTGGCGGAGTGTCGCAGGCGCGCTTGCCGCCGCATTCACGTTGGCCATCTTGCCGGGTGCCGTGTGGGCCGAGCCCGCAAAGGGAGGCGCTGCCAACCTCGCCATGGTGGGCGAGCCGCAGGGCCTCGACCCGATGACCAGCACGGCCGACCTCGTGGGCACCATCATGCAGCACGTCTACGAGCCTCTCTACACCTTCGATGCAAACTGGAATATTGCGCCGATGCTGGCCGAAGGCATGCCGGTGGTCTCCAAGGACGGCCTGACCTACACGATCGCGATTCGCAAGGGTGTGAAGCTCCACAACGGGCGTGACCTGAATGCCGATGACGTTGTGGCTTCGCTGCAGCGCTGGATGGAACTCTCGCCACGTGGCAAGGCCGTCGGCAAGGAAGTCGCTTCGCTCACGGCCAAGGGCCCGCTCACTGTCGAGCTGAAGCTTGCGAACCCCTACGCGCCACTGCTGGCCCAGCTCGCATTGCCCAGCGGGATGGCGGCCATCATGGCCAAGGAAAGCATCGCGCCGCAGCTCAAGGAATTCATCGGAACCGGCCCCTACAAGTTCAAGGAACGCCGTCCGGATCAGTTCACCGTGTTGGTGCGCCATGACGGCTACACCGCCCGCAAGGAAGCGCCGAGCGGCTATGCCGGCCGGCGCGAGGCGCTGCTCGACGAACTGCGCTTTGTGCCCGTGCCCAATGCCAACACGCGCGTCGAAGGCTCGCTGTCCGGGCAGTTCCAGTACGCCGATCTGCTGCCGGTGGAGGCCGTCGGCCGAATCGAGAAAGGCGCCCCGGCCGTGGTGCCGATCGTGACGAAGAACTTCGGCTTTCCATACATCGTGTTCAACACCAAGGAAGGCGTGCTGGCCTCCCAGCCGCTGCGCCGTGCGGTGCAGACGGCAGTGGGCGAGGGCGAACTGATGGCCGCGGGCTTCGGAGACAACCGCTTCTTCGTCGTCGAGCCCAACTTCTTTCCGAAGGGGACGCCTTACTACTCCGCAGCCGGCGCCAACGCTTACAACACGCGCAATCCGCAAGCGGCCAAGGATCTCGCGGCGAAGGCCGGCTACAACGGCCAGCCCATCCGCATCATGGCGAGCCGGCAATACGAGTTTCACTACAACATGGCGCTCGTGATGTCCGAGCAACTCAAGAAGGCGGGCTTCAAGACCGACCTGCAGGTGGTCGACTGGGCGACGCTCGTGCAGCGCCGCAACGACGCCAAGCTGTGGGATGTCTACTTCACGCATTCGGGCCTGTTTCCGGAGCCGATGCTCTCGCCGCCGCAATTGGGCGACGGCGCGCCGGGCTGGTGGGACACGCCGGCCAAGAAGTCGACGCTCAGCGCCTTCAACAAGGAAAGCGATCCGGCCAAGCGCGGTGCGCTGTGGGGTCAGGTGCAGCAGACGGTCTATGACGAAGTGCCCTTCATCGAAGTCGGCAAGTTCAACAGCCTGTCGGCACGTTCGGCAAAGCTGGAGGGCTTCACGCCGGCGATCTGGCCGTTCTTCTGGAACACCGGCCTCGCCAAGTAAGCGCCTCGGGCTCCTTTCATGCTGCGCTTCCTGCTTTCACGCCTCGCCGGTGCACTGGTGGTGCTCGCCATCGTGGCGGTGCTGGTCTTCGCGCTGACGCGCCTCGCGTCGGGAGACCCTGTCGCGCTTCTGCTTGGCGACCAGGCCACTGCCGAGGACATCGCCCATGCCCGCACGCAATATGGGCTCGACAAGCCGCTGCCCACGCAGTTCGTCTTGTGGGTGGGAGAGCTGCTACATGGCAACCTGGGGCAGTCGCTGTTCTTGCAGCGGCCCGTTGCGCAGGCGCTGCTCGAGCGTGCGGAGCCGACGTTGTTTCTCGCACTGTTCGCGGTCGGCATCGCGGCATTGATCGGCATTCCGGCGGGCATGGCGGCTGCCGTCTGGCGCGGCAGTGCAGCCGATCAGGCCGTGAGCGGCGTGGCCATGCTGGGCGCAAGCGTCCCGAGTTTCTGGCTGGGGTTGATCCTCATCCAGTTCTTCGCCGTCAAGCTTGGCTGGTTCCCCGCATCGGGCTACGGTGATCCGAGCGCATCGCTGGGAGAGCGGCTGCATCACCTCTTGCTGCCCGCCCTGGTGCTTGGCTTGCTCAACTCAGCGTTGATCATCCGCTTTACCCGAGCGTCGATGCTCGACATCCTCGGCGAAGACTATGTGCGAACTGCCCGCGCCAAAGGCTTGCCGGAGAGCGTCATCATGGTCAAGCACGTGCTGCGCAATGCCCTGGTGCCGATCATCACGGTGCTCGGCCTCACGCTGGCCTTGATGATCGGCGGCACGGTCGTGACCGAGACGGTGTTCAACCTTCCCGGCGTCGGCAACCTCGTGGTGCGCGCGGTGCTGCGGCGCGACTATCCGGTGATTCAAGGCACGCTGCTGGTGATCGCTGCGATCTATGTGTTCATCAACCTGGGTGTCGACTTCGTCTACACGCTGGTCGATCCGCGCATCCGGCTGAGGTCGAAATGAAGGCCGCCGTGACTTCTTTCATGACAGGCGTGATGCCTCTCGCGCGGCGGCTGTTTTCGCGCAAGGTGGTGCTTGCCGCGGCGATCGTCCTGCTGTTGGTGGTCGGCGTCGCGGTGATCTACCCATGGCTCTCGGATGCGGATCCGGGCGCCATCGAGATCGGCGAGCGGCTGCGTGCGCCGTCGTGGACGCATTGGGCCGGCACCGACGAACTCGGCCGCGACGTCATGCTGCGCATCGTGCATGGCGCGCGCTATTCGTTGCTGATCGGCTTCGTGACGGCTGCGGGGGCGGTGCTCTTCGGCACGCTGCTGGGCATGCTCGCCGGCTTCTTTCCCCGGCTCGATGCGCCGCTGATGCGTGTGGTCGACGCCATGATGTCCTTCCCCGACATCCTGCTGGGCATTGCATTGGTGTCGATTCTCGGCGTGTCGCTGTGGAATGTGATGCTGGCGCTGGTCATCGTCTATACGCCGCGTGTGGCGCGTGTGGTGCGTGCAACGACGCTGGTGCTGCGCGAACTGCTCTTCGTCGATGCGGCGCGTGCGCTCGGCGTGCGCACGCCGCGCATCCTGCGCAAGCACATCCTGCCCAACCTCATGTCGCCGATCCTCGTGCAGGTGACCTTCATCTTTGCCTATGCCATCCTCGCCGAAGCAGGGCTCTCGTTTCTCGGCGTTGGTGTGCCGCCCGATATTCCCACGTGGGGCACGATGATCGCCGGCAGTCTTGATTACGCCGACAAGGCTTTCTGGACCATCTTCTGCCCCGGCCTTGCGATCGTGCTGACCGCGCTGTCGCTGCAGATGCTGGGGGACGGCGTGCGCGATTTGCTCGATCCAAAGCTGAGGAAAGCGACATGAGCGCCGCCAACATATCCGAGACGCCGCGCCTCCAAGTGCGCGGGCTTTCCACCTCCTTTGCAACAGAAGCCGGGCGCATCCAGAGCGTGGCCGACGTGAGCTTCTCCATCAGGCCTGGCGAAACGCTGGCACTGGTGGGCGAGTCGGGCTCGGGCAAGTCGGTCACCAGCCTGACGCTGATGGGCCTGCACGCCAAGACCTCGCACGCACAGGTACAAGGCGAGGCCTGGTTCGTGCGGCGCGATGGATTGCGCGTCGACCTGCTTGCCATTCCTGAGGCCGACAAACGCGCATTGCGGGGCAACGAGCTGGGGATGATCTTCCAGGAGCCGATGACGAGCCTCAATCCGGTGCTGACCATCGGAGAGCAGATCGCCGAGTCGGTGCGGCTGCATCTGAAGCTCGATCGCAGCGCCGCCTTTGCGCACGCGCGGCGCATGCTCGAACTGGTGGAAATCCCCGCCGCGGGCCAGCGTGTCAACGAGTATCCGCATCAGCTCTCCGGCGGCATGCGCCAGCGCGTGATGATTGCGTTGGCCATGGCGTGCAATCCGACGCTGCTGATCGCCGATGAGCCCACGACAGCACTCGACGTGACCATCCAGGCGCAAATCCTCGCGCTGATGGGGCGCTTGCAGAAAGAAACGGGGATGAGCATGCTCTTCGTCACGCACAACCTCGGCGTCGTTGCGCAGTATGCCGATGCGGTGGCGGTGATGTACGCGGGGCGGATCGTCGAATCCGCGCCGGTGCACGATCTCTTCGCGCGGCCGGACCATCCCTATACGCGCGGATTGTTGGCGTGCTTGCCGGGCGTGGCCCGGCGGCGTGGTGTGCCTGGAGCCTCGGCGGGGCGGCGTCCGCAGTTGGTGGCGATTCCGGGACAGGTCTCCAGCCCGTTCGCACCACCGCCCGGGTGTGCTTTTGCGCCGCGCTGCGCATTCCGCCAAGAGGCTTGCGATGCCCGCATGCCCCTGCTCGAATCGGCGGGCGGCCAGCGCATGGTTCGCTGCGTCGGATTCATCGAGGAGCAGGCCGCATGACGACCGCGACAAACGACAACCTGCTGGAGGTGCGCAACCTGCGCAAATACTTCGGCAAGGGCAGCCATCCCGTGCGCGCGGTCGATGACGTGAGCTTCAGCATCCGCAAGGGTGAGACGCTGGGACTGGTCGGCGAATCGGGCTCGGGCAAGAGCACCATCGGCCGCTTGCTGACTCGGCTCGTCGATCCGACAGGCGGGCAGATGCTCTACCAGCCGACGGGATCGGATGCGGCACCGCAGGATCTGGCGGGGATGTCGCAATCGCAGTTCAGGCCATTGCGCTCGAAGGTGCAGATCATCTTCCAGGACCCCTACGCGAGCCTCAATCCCCGCATGCGCATTCGCGACGTGCTGGCGGAAGCACTCGACACGCACGGGCTGGCCAAGGGCAGCGCACGCAAGGGGCGCATCGATCAACTGCTGCAGCAAGTGGGCTTGCGCCCCGAACATGCCGCACGCTTTCCGCACGAGTTCTCGGGCGGGCAGCGCCAGCGCATCGGTATTGCACGCGCTCTGGCGGTGGAACCGCAGTTCATCGTCGCGGACGAGCCGCTGTCCGCACTTGATGTGTCGATACAGGCGCAAGTGGTCAATCTGCTGGGCGAACTGAAGGAGCAACTCGGCCTCACGCTGCTCTTTATCTCGCATGACCTCGACGTTGTGGAGTACCTGTGCGACCGCGTGGTCGTGCTGTATCTCGGGCGGGTGATGGAGATCGCACCGACCGAGGCCCTTTATGCAAGTCCGCAGCATCCCTACACGCGTGCGCTGCTCGCAGCGGCGCCGATCCCTGATCCGGCGCAACGCCGGGTGGTGCCATTGCTGCAGGGCGATCTGCCGAGCCCTGCCAATCCGCCATCGGGCTGCGTCTTTCGCACGCGATGTCCGCTGGCGGAAGAGCGCTGCGCCGGTGCCGACATGCAATTGCGCGAAGTGCGGTCCGGACATTGGCACGCCTGCTGGCGCGACGACCTTTGAAGATGCCAGGAACAAACATGACAGAAGAACTGATCCTCGACCATCGAAGCAAGAGCTATCCGCTGCATGCCGCGCCCTGCCGCGCTGCTGACATCGGACAGAAGGGCTGGAACGTGCTGGCTGATGATCTGGCGTATCCGCTGGCAGTCATTCGCCGCTCGGCGCTCGCGCACAACATCGCCTGGATGCAGGACTACGCACGGCGCAAAGGCGTGACTCTCGCGCCGCACGGCAAGACCACCATGTCGCCCGAACTGTTCGCGCAACAACTTGCCGGAGGCGCGTGGGGACTGACCTTCGCCACCATCTACCAGCTTGCGGTCGGTGTCGAGGCCGGAGCGCGGCGCGCGATCATCGCCAACCAGGTCGTGTGCGATGCGGACCTCGACGGGCTGGAGATGCTGCTGGCCGGACGCGGCGATCTGCGCGTCTGGTTCCTTGTCGATTCGATTGCGCAACTGTCGCTGATCGAAGACTGGGCGAAGCGCCGCCAGAGCAGGCGTCGCTTCGATGTCCTTGTGGAGATCGGGATTCCGGGCCAGCGCACTGGCTGCCGCACGCTCGAAGAAGCGCTTGCACTCGCCGAGGCCATCTCGCGATCGCCCGCTGCGCAGTTGGGTGGAATCGAATGCTACGAAGGCGGCCTTGCCCGCTGCGACAGCGAACACGACGCGCGCGAAGTCACGGCGCTGGTCGAGCGTGTGCTCGAAGTGGCCCGCCGCTGCGACGCACAGAACCTGTTCCATGAAGACACGATGCTGCTTACCGCAGGCGGCTCAGCGGTGTTCGACCTGGTGGTGCCGCTGCTTCGCGCACAAGGCATGTCCCGGCCGGTGCAAGGCGTGTTGCGCTCCGGTTGCTATGTCACGCACGATGACGGCAACTACGCGCGCTTTCTGAAGCAGGTCGAGAAGCGCGAGGGCTTGGATAGCTCCTTGCGCGCCGCGCTTGAAGTGTGGGCCATCGTTCAATCGGTGCCGGAGCCCGGCTTGGCGCTCCTGACTTGCGGCCGGCGCGATATCTCCTATGACCTGGAGATGCCGATCCCCGTGCGCCATGCGCCGCGCGGGGCGCGAGTCGCGGCCGATGCGCCTGCAGGCTGGACAGTCAGCGCCCTCAACGATCAGCACGCCTACCTGCGCTTCGATCCGTCTCGCGCCGTACCGAAAGTAGGCGACCGGGTGGCGCTCGGCATCTCGCATCCTTGCACGACCTTCGACAAGTGGCGCTGGATGGCCCTCGTCGATGACGACATGGCGGTCACGGGCGCCATCAGCACTCGGTTCTGAAGGCCGCACTGCAATGAACAATCCGTCCGCTCAACTGTTGCAACGCCTGCGCGAACGCATGGCCGAGTTGCCGGCTGCGCAGCGCAGTGTCGTGCAGTGCGTGCTCGAAGACCCTCGCGCCGCCGTCGCAGCGACTGTCGAGCAACTCGCGCAGCAGGCGGGTGTTTCGATGCCGACCATCGTACGGACCTGCCGCAGCTTCGGATTTGAATCGGTGCGCGAATTCATGCTCGCGCTGGCGCAGGACCTTGCCGTGACCGGCTCGTACCTGCACCGCAGTGTGCTGGCGGAAGACAGCGCGGGCGACGTTGCGAGCAAGATCATTCACGCGGCCGTTTCGTCGTTGACCGAACTCGGCCGGCGCATCGATGTCGACGTTCTCGATCAGGTCGCGACACGACTCGCCGCTGCGCGACGCATCGATTGCTACTCGGTTGGCGCGGCGTCCACGTTCATGGCGAGCGAACTGCAAAGCCGGCTCTTTCGTCTGGGCTGCACGTCGAACGCAATCTTCGACGCGCACCAGCAGTTGGTGTCGGCAAGCACCTTGGGCCCGGACGGGGTCGCTTTCGTCATCTCGCACGTCGGGCGCATGCCCTACACCCTGGAGGCCGCGCGCTTCGCGCGTTCGCAGGGCGCTACGGTGGTCGCGCTGACGCAGCCTGGCACCCAACTGGCAGAGATTGCCGATCTTGTCCTTGCCGTGTCGGTGCCGCAGGATGCGGTGATGCGCGTGGGCACCGAGGCATACCTTGCGCATCTCGTGGTGATCGAGATACTGATGGTGCGGCTCGCGCAGAAGCTCGGTCCTGTCGCGACGCGCGGTCTGCAGCAATTCAAGCAGCTCCTTCACAAGCACGGCTTCGACAGCGCCGAATATTCCGGCGCGACCGAGACCTTCGACGACGAGAGATGATGACGCAAGACATTGGCAAATCGACCTTGCTCAAGAGCGGGCAGATCGTCGACGGCAGCGACAGCCCAGGCTGGCTCGGCGATGTGCTGCTGGTCGGTGACCGCATCGCATCGGTTGCTCCCCCCGGGGAAACGCCTCCAGACTTGCTTGCGAGCTTGCGCGTGGGCGGCACTGTTGAAGAAATCGACTGCAGCGGCATGGTCATCGCGCCAGGGTTCATCGACGTGCACACGCATGACGATGCAGCCGCGATCGAGAAGGCCGACATGCTGCCCAAGCTCTCGCAGGGCGTGACGACGGTCATCGTCGGCAACTGCGGCATTTCGCTCGCGCCTGTTGTGACCGATGAACCTTTGGCGCCGCTGTCTCTGTTGGGGCGCGAGCAGTTCCGCCACGGCACGATGCATGAATACGCCGACGCAGTGAACGCTGCGCGTCCGGGCGTCAATGTCGCCGCATTGCTCGGGCACACGGCGCTGCGCATGCGTCACATGGCCTCGCTCGACCGCCCGGCCAATGAGACTGAGCGCACTGCAATGGCAGCGAGCATGCAAGAGGCGATGGATGCGGGCGCCTTGGGGCTCTCGTCAGGCGTGTTCTACGCGGAAGCCTACGCCGCAGACGTCGATGAGCTTGTCGCGGTCGCCACGGTCGCTTCACGCAATGGCGGCGTCTACGCGACGCACATCCGCGACGAACTGGCAGGCATTCTTCCTGCGTTGCAAGAGGCGGCCCTGACGGCGCGCCAGTCCGGCTTGCCGTTGGTCATCTCCCACCACAAGTGCGCCGGCCCTGACAACTGGGGACGCACGCGCGAGACGCTGCCGCTCATCGAGCAACTCGCGCTCGGCCAGGAGATCGGCATGGATGTGTATCCCTACACGGCGGGCTCCACCGTGTTGCGCGAAGACCTGGTCGACGGGATCATCGACGTGCTGATCACCGGCAGTGAATCGCATCCCGAGATGGGCGGGCGCTACCTGGCCGACATTGCTTCTCAGTGGGGCGTTTCGCAGAAAGAGGCTGCTGTGAGGCTCAAGCCTGGCAATGCTTGCTACTTCCAGATGCGTGAAGACGATGTGCAGCGCGTCATGCTGCATCCGCTCTCGATGATCGGCTCCGATGGCTTGCCGCATGACGAGAGGCCGCATCCGCGCCTGTGGGGTGCGTTCCCGCGCGTGCTTGCGAGCTATTGGCGAGAAAAGGGCTTGCTGCGGCTCGAACAGGCGATCCACAAGATGACCGGCATGTCGGCATCGCGCTTTCGCATCGGCGAACGCGGCCTGCTGAAGGCGGGCTACATGGCGGATGTGGTGGTGTTCGATCCTCTGCGCATCAAGGATGGCGCGACATTCGAGCAGCCGCGCCAGTTCAGTGAAGGCATCGAGCGCGTGTGGGTCAACGGTATCTTGAGCTACACAGGAGTAGGGCGCGCGACAGGTGCGCGCGCGGGCCGCTTCGTCGCCCGTGCAAAGGCAGCTTGACGCCCCAGTGATGCCGCAGAGCTGACTTCGCCATCAGGGTTTGTCCTGCGGGGCATCGATTTCAATCATCATATGATAAGAATCGACAACGCCGGAAGGCTGGAGGGACGAACGCATGTCAGCCATCAATGCCGCCAACGAGACCGCTCGACCGGAACTGCTGGTGGTCGCTCCCTTGATGCCGTTTCTCATGGAGGCGCTGCGCCGTGACTACACAGTGCATGACCGCATCCATGTCAGCGACCCTGCCGCATTCGCAGGCGTCGCGCCGCGCATTCGCGGCGTGGTCGCCAACGGCGAAGCGAAGGTGCCGCGCGAGCTGATCGCGCAACTGCCCGCACTCGAGGTCATCTCGGTTTTCGGCGTCGGCTACGACGGCGTGGATGTTGCCGCCGCCCACGAGCGAGGCGTGCCTGTGACCAACACGCCCGAAGTGCTCAACGATGACGTGGCCGATCTCGCCATCGGGTTGCTGCTCGCCGTCGCGCGTCGCATCCCCCAGGCAGATCGCTTCGTGCGTGCCAATGAATGGCCTGCCGGCCCCATTTCGCTCAGCCGCAAAGTGACGGGCAGCCGTCTTGGCGTTGTGGGCATGGGGCGCATTGGCCAGGCGATCGCGCAGCGTGCGAGCGCCTTCAAGATGGAGATCGCCTACACCGCGCGTTCGCCTCGCGCCAATATCGGCTACACCTACTACCCCGACGCTGCCGCTCTGGCAGCGGCTGTTGATTTCCTGGTGGTGATCACGCCGGGCGGCGCAGGGACGCGAGGCATGATCGACGCGCGCGTTCTCGCGGCGCTGGGCTCCGAAGGCTATCTGATCAACGTTGCGCGCGGCAGCGTGGTCGACGAACCCGCATTGATCGAGGCACTGCGCAACAACGTGATTGCCGGCGCCGGGCTCGACGTCTTCGCGAACGAACCCAACGTGCCTGAAGCCTTGCGCAACATGCCCAACGTGGTGCTCACGCCGCACATCGGCAGCGCAACGAAGCAAACCCGCGAAGCCATGGGCAAGCTCACCTTCGACAACCTGCAAGCGCATTTCTCCGGTGCGCCGCTGCTGACGCCGGTGGACGCCTGAGGCAGCGAATGACCAAGAATACCCACGGCCGTACGCTGGACCTGCTGGGTGAGGCGATCGTCTCGCGCCGCTTTGCGATTGGTGCGCCGATGCCCGCCGAGCCGCTGCTGTGCGAGGAGTTCGGCGTCAGTCGCACGGTCGTGCGCGAAGCCGTGAAGTCCCTCGTTGCCAAGGGACTCATCGTGACCGGACCGAAGGTCGGCACGCGGGTGCTGCCCGACGACGAATGGAATTGGTTCGACCCCGACGTCATCACCTGGCAGGCCCGCGCGGGCCTCACGCCGGAGTTCCTGCGTGATCTTCAGGATCTGCGCCGCGTCGTCGAGCCTGCGGCCGTGCGGCTCGCTGCCGAGCGCGCAACGCCCGAAGACATCGAGGAGATCGAGATCGCCTATGCGGGCATGAAGGAAGCCGTGGAGTACGGCGGCGACTACGTGACCTTCGACCTGCGCTTTCATCACGGCTTGCTGCGCGCCGCACGCAATCGCATGCTCGCGCAGATGAGCAAGGCGCTGCATGCGTTGTTGCGCACCAGTTTCGAGATATCGACCATCAAGAAGGACGGCCCGGCGTTGTCGCTGCCGATGCATCGCGCCGTGCTCGACGCGGTCATCGCCCACAACCCCGCGCGCGCCGAGCGGGCCATCACCCGGCTGATCGAAGGCGCGCGCGAGGACATCGAAGAAGTTCTGCGCTCGCGACGCCGCCTGCCTCGGCTCGGTCGTCCACCACAGCGACTCAAGGCCACAGCCTGAGGCGCACCCGTTTCGCTTTCCAACCCGCGCTCGTGCATCGAGCAATCCCGTTCAAAGAAGGAGACAGCAGCATGAAGTTGAAGGCATTGATGATCCCCGCGCTGATGGCGATGGGCCTCGCGGTCGCCGGCCAGGCGTCGGCGCAGGAGACGCTCACCGTCTGGTGGGTCAAGGGCTTCTACAAGGCGGAAGACGAGGCGCTCTTCGCGGCCATCAAGAAGTTCGAGGAGAAGCACAAGGGGGTCAAGGTCGAGCTGTCCCAATATCCCGTGCAGGACATGATTCCGAAGACCGTGTCGGCCCTCGACTCGGGCAGCCCGCCCGATGTGGCCTATGCCGACGTCTATGACTTCCAGGTGACTGGCAAGTGGGCTTACGACAACAAGCTCGAAGACATCAGCAGCGTGCTCGCGCCCATGGTGAGCCGCTTTGCGCCCAACACGGTCGAGACCACGTTCCTTTACAACAACACGACGAAGTCGAAGGCCTACTACGCCTTCCCGATCAAACAGCAGACGATGCACATCAACTACTGGATCGACATGCTGGCCGATGCAGGCTTCAAGGAGTCGGACATTCCGACCACCTGGAAGGACTACTGGTCGTTCTGGTGCGAAAAGGTCCAGCCGGCGGTCCGCCAGAAGACGGGCAAGCGCCTCTTCGGCACCGGCATGCCCATGGGCGTTGATTCGAGTGATTCGTTCTACTCGTTCCTGACCTTCGCGGACGCCTACAACGTGAAGATGGTGAACGACAGCGGCAAGCTGCTGGTCGATGATCCTGCGGTGCGCACGGGCCTCATCAACGCCATGACCGATTACGTGGCGCCTTACCAGAAGGGCTGCACACCGCCATCGTCGACGAGCTGGAAGGACCCGGACAACAACGTCGCCTTCCACAACAAGACGACGGTGATGACGCACAACGCGACCATCTCGCTGCCGGCCAAGTGGCTCGACGACTCGAACAACGCGACGCTCACGCCTGAACAGCGCGAGGAAGCCAAGAAGAACTACTTCGAGCGCATCCGCACCGCCGGCTTTCCGACGAAGCCTGATGGCAGCAAGATGGTCTATCGCACTGCGGTGAAGACCGGCGTGGTGTTCAAGGACGGCAAGAACAAGCAGCGCGCGAAGGAGTTCGTGACTTTCCTGATGCAGGAAGAAAACCTCACGCCGTACGTCGAAGGCTCGCTCGGCCGTTGGTTCCCGGTGACCAAGGCGGGGCAGGCAAGCCCGTTCTGGCAGGCCGATTCGCATCGCAAGTCGGTCTACAACCAGTACGCTGCCGGCACGGTGACTTTCGAATTCACGAAGAACTACAAGTTCACCATCCTGAACAACGAAAACGTGTGGGCCAAGGCGATGAACCGCATCGTGAGTGACAAGGTGCCGGTGGACAAGGCGGTCGACGAGATGATCGAGCGCATCAAGACCGTCGCTCAATAATCAACACTGCAATACTGATCGGCGGTTGCCATGAGTTCCACTGCAACAAGCATCGTGACCAATGCTGCTGGCGCCGCCGCAACGCCTGCCTCGAAAACCGGGCGCTGGCAGTTCTGGGGGCGGATGATGGTCGTCCCCTACCTGCTGGTGTTCCTGGTCTTCGTTCTCTATCCGGTGTGCTATGGCCTGTGGCTGGCACGCCATCCGCAAAGCTACGAGCACCTGGTGGCCGATCCGATCTTCTTCAGGTCGGTCATCAACACCATCATCTTCCTGGTCGTCGCCATCAATCTCAAGATGGTGGTGGCGCTGGTGCTCTCGGGCTTCTTCGTGCAGTCGCGCTGGTGGATCAAGATTCTTTCGGGGATCTTCATCCTGCCGTGGGCCGTGCCGTCGATCCCGACCATTCTTTCGGTGCGGTTCATGCTCAACCCCGAGTGGGGCGTGATCAACACCACCATCTTTCGCCTGACGGGGCTCGACGGGCCCAACTGGCTGAACGACCCGACGCTGGCGCTCAGCTTCGCGATGCTGATGCACATCTGGAAGTCGCTGCCCTTCTGGACGCTGATCCTGGTCGCGGGGCGCCTTTCGATACCGACGGAGCAGTACGAGGCTGCATCGGTCGACGGCGCAACGTCGTGGCAGAAGTTCAAGTTCATCAGCTGGCCGGCGCTGCGCACGTTGTATGTCACGTCGCTGATCCTGTCGATGATCTGGACGCTGGGCGATTTCAACAGCGTCTATCTGCTGACTGGCGGAGGGCCCGCGGACTTGACGCACGTGCTTGCGACGCTGGGCATCCGGTATTTGCGGCTCGACCAAGTCGACTTGTCCATGGCATCGATCGTCGTCGCAATGCCCTTGGTACTGCCCCTTGTCTACTTCATGATGAAGAGGCTGTCGAAATGAACACTTGGAGGGCGAAATGAAACGCTGGACGCTCAAGTCCGTCGGCACCGAGGCCAAGCTCCTGCTGATCGGCATTCCCGTTCTTCTGTGGACGATCATCCCCATCTATCACATGGTGCTGTTCGCGATCTCGCCGCGCGGCGAGGCCACGTCCGGGCACCTGTGGCCCAAGTCGCCCACGCTGGACAACTTCAGCACCGTCTTTCATCAGAGGCACTTCTATCTGGACCACTTCTGGCTGCAGCTCGGCAATTCCGTGCTGATCGCCGTTGCGGTCGGCGCACTTACCCTGTTCGTCGCGACCACCTCGGCCTTCGCCATCAGCCGGTTGCGCGTCAAGGGAGGGCGCACGGTGATGAACATGGCGCTCTTCACGTACTTCATCCCTGCAGCCTTCCTCGCAGTGCCGATGTACAAGACGATGGGCAACTATGGGCTGCTCAACAGCCAGTGGTCGTTGATCCTCGCGATGGTGACCATCGCGTCGCCGTACTGCATCTGGGTGCTCAAGCAGGCTTCGGACAAGCTGCCGTATGAACTCGACGAAGCCGCGCGCATGGACGGCGCATCGCCCCTGCAGCTCTTCCGGATGGTGTACCTGCCGCTGATGGTGCCCTCGCTCGTCGCAGTTGGCACCTATGCACTGCTGCTGGCCTGGAACGAATACCTCTATGCCTTCTTGCTGCTGTCGAACGACCGGAGCGTGACGCTCGCGGTGGCGCTCGGCAACTTCCTTGCGGCCGATGATTCCCCTTGGGAACTGCTGATGGCCACCGGCCTGATCTATGCGCTGCCTCCCGCTGCGATCTACTACACCTTCAAACGCTACATGGTCGGCGGCATTACCGCCGGTGCCGTCAAGAGCTAAGGGAAAGACAACAACATGGCTTCAGTCACTTTTCAGAACGTCCAAAAGTCATACGGCAAGACGCGGATCATCGAGCGGCTCGGTTTCGAGATCGAGGATGGGGAGTTCGTCGTGCTGGTCGGTCCGTCCGGCTGCGGCAAGTCGACGCTGCTGCGCATGCTTGCAGGGCTGGAAGACATCTCCGGCGGCGAGATCATGATCGACGGCCGTGTGGTCAACGAACTCGAATCGAAGGACCGCGACATCGCGATGGTGTTCCAGAGCTACGCGCTCTATCCGCACATGACCGTCGGCGAAAACATGGGCTTCAGCCTTCGGCTTCGCAATGCCGACAAGGGCGTGACAGAGAAACGCGTGGCGGATGCGGCGAAGATCCTCAACCTTGACAAACTGCTCGGACGCTACCCCCGAGAGCTGTCGGGCGGCCAGCGGCAACGCGTCGCCATGGGGCGCGCGATTGTGCGCGACCCGAAGGTGTTTCTCTTTGATGAGCCGTTGTCCAATCTCGACGCCAAGCTGCGCGTCGCGATGCGCGCCGAAATCAAGGCGCTGCATCAACGCCTGAAGACGACGACTGTGTACGTCACGCATGACCAGATCGAGGCGATGACGATGGCCGATCGCATCGTCGTCATGCACGACGGCGCGGTCGAGCAGATCGGCACGCCGCTCGAACTCTACGACCGGCCCGACAACCTCTTCGTCGCGCAGTTCATCGGATCACCGGCAATGAACGTGATCGAAGGAACCGTGAGGCGCAGCAACGGACACTGCGCCTTCGAGGCGCATGGTGCGATGTGGCCGATGCCTGCGGGTGCTTTGGCGGCAGACGGGAAGGCCGTGCACTACGGCGTTCGGCCGGGAGACATGACGCTGTCGGATGTCGCGAATGGCGTGCCGGCGAAGGTGGTCGTGGTGGAGCCGACCGGTGCGGAGACTGAGTTGCTTGTTGAAGTGGGTGAAGCGAAGATCACGCTCGCCATTCATGGGCGGGTGGATGCCGAGCCTGATCAGATGGTCGGGCTCGTGATTGCGAGCGAAAGCGTGCATCTGTTTGACCGGGAGAGCGGGAAGCGGTTGGGGTGAAGGCCTCTCCGGTGGTGCCTGGACGGCAGTCTCATTGAAAAAGGGCGCCTTGGCGCCCTTTTCTGATGAATGGTCGAACTCAGCGACCGGATGAGCGGCCACCGCCGTAGCCGCCGCCACCGCCGTACCCGCCGCCGGAGCGACCACCGCCGCCGCCGCCTGAACGGCCGCCACCGGAACGGTTGCCGCCGTAGCCGCCACCGCCGCCGCCGCCGCCACGGCGGCCGCGGCCGCCAAGGCTGTCGACGCTGGTGCGCAACGGATCAGGCTGGCCTGCGGCACCGCCGACTGCTTCTGCACGCAGGTGCGCGACCGCATCCGCTTGCGTTGGGCTGTGGCTGTTGCCGTGATGGCGCGGCTGGCGTTCCTCGTGATGATCGTGCGCGTGATGGTGCGTCGGCGCGTGGTGCGGCGCGCGCGCCGGTCCTTGCGGCCCACGTGCCGGACCTTGGCCGCGGCCGCCCTGGCCACGAGCGCCTTGACCTTGCCCACCGCCGTTGCGCCCGGCAGGAGCGCCCTGGCCTTGGCCGTTACCAGCGCCGCGGCGCTGACCACCGCCAATGCCGCCGCCGTTGCCGCCGCCGCTGCGTTCGCCTTGGCCGCCCTTGTTCTCGCGAATGCGTTGCATCATTTCCTGGCGCGCCGCCTTGGCCGCGGCCTGCATCACTTCACGGCTCGGCGGGCGACCGGCGCCGCCCCAGATCGTCTGACGACCCATTGCGATCGGCTCGGCGCGCTCGCCTTCTTCAGGGCCGAAACCTTCGATCGGCTTGACCGGAATCTGCTGCTTCGTGAAGCGCTCGATTTCCTGCATGAAACCTTCTTCATCGAGGCAGACCAGGCTCACAGCCTCGCCGCTCGCCCCCGCGCGGCCGGTGCGGCCGATGCGGTGGACGTAGTCTTCGCTGACGTTGGGGATTTCGTAGTTGACGACGTGCGGCAGCTCGTCGATGTCGATGCCGCGCGCCGCGATGTCGGTCGCGACCAAGGCGCGGATCTCGCCGCTCTTGAAGCCGGCGAGTGCCTGGGTGCGTGCGCTCTGGCTCTTGTTGCCGTGCAACGCCATCGCCTGGATGCCGTTCTTGGTCAGGAACTCAGCCACGCTGTTGGCGCCGAACTTGGTGCGTGTGAATACGAGCACCTGACTCCAGTTGTGCTCGTTGATGATGTGCGCGAGGATCGCCTTCTTCTTCGTGCGGCCCACTGGGTGGATCACCTGGGTGATGCGCTGCACGGTCGTGTTGCGCGGCGTGACCTGGATGCTCTGCGGATTCTTCAGCAGCGTTGCGGCGAGGTCGCGGATCTCGTCGCTGAAAGTGGCCGAAAAGAGCAGGCTTTGCTTTTCCTTGGGCACCAGTGCGAGGATTTTCTTGACGTCGTGGATGAAGCCCATGTCTAGCATGCGGTCGGCTTCATCGAGCACCAGCATCTGCACGGTCGAAAGATCAAGCATGCCTTGCTGCTGCAGGTCGAGCAGGCGGCCGGGCGTTGCGACCAGGATGTCGACACCGCTCTTGAGCTTGCTGATCTGCGGGTTCATGCCGACGCCTCCGAAGATCACGGTCGAGCTGAGCTGAAGGTACTTGCCGTAGGTGCGAACTGATTCTTCGACCTGGGCTGCGAGTTCACGCGTGGGTGTCAGCACGAGGGCGCGGATGCCTGTGCCGCCGAACTTGTTGGTGGCGCTGCGGCTCATGGTGAGCTTGTGCAGCAGGGGGAGGGTGAAGGCAGCGGTCTTGCCGGTGCCGGTCTGGGCGCCGCCCAGAAGGTCATGGCCGTCGAGGACGGCGGGAATCGCTTGCGCCTGGATCGGCGTGGGATTTTCGTAGCCTTGCTCATGCACGGCTTTCAAGATGGCCGGAGCCAGCTTCAGTTCATCAAAGTTCATTGAGTTCAATAAGCGCCCTACACGGCGCAGTGGTATCCGCCCGCTCGGTCGTCACGTTGACGTCGAGCCAGTAAAGGCGGATGAAGGTCAGGAGTGGGAGCCTGAAAGCCCGCCCTTTGTCGAGGGAATGGCCTTCTTCGTCCCCGGCGGAGAGCCGGTGTTGCGGGCAACTGGACCCGGCAACAGACGCGATTGTCGCATGAGTCGATAATCGATGTTCGGCGCGCCGTTTCTC
Organism: Variovorax sp. 05N34; assembly: GCF_056397405.1. Classification (NCBI taxonomy): domain Bacteria; kingdom Pseudomonadati; phylum Pseudomonadota; class Betaproteobacteria; order Burkholderiales; family Comamonadaceae; genus Variovorax; species Variovorax sp. 05N34. The sequence goes on along the minus strand of NZ_JBFTNI010000009.1, from coordinate 198,332 downwards.
GGTGAACGCAATCCCTCCCACTTTCTGAAATGCAAGCAATCTGATGGCCCAGTACGTCTACACAATGAACAAGGTCAGCAAGACCGTGCCGCCCAAGCGGCAGATCTTGAAGGACATCTCGCTTTCGTTTTTTCCCGGCGCCAAGATCGGCGTGCTGGGCCTGAACGGCTCTGGCAAGTCTTCCCTGCTGAAGATCATGGCCGGCATAGACAAGGAAATCGAGGGCGAAGCCCTGCCGATGCCCGGTCTCACGATCGGCTATCTCGAACAGGAACCCAAGCTCAACCCGGCGCACAGCGTGCGCGAATCCGTCGAGGAAGCCATGGGTGCGGTCTATGCCGCCAAGGCGCGCCTCGAAGAGGTGTACGTGGCCTACGGCGCCGAAGATGCGGATTTCGACGCACTTGCGGCTGAACAGGCCGAGTTGGAAGCCATCATCGCCACCGCCGGCACGGATTCGGAGCACCAGCTCGAAATCGCTGCCGATGCGCTGCGTCTGCCGCCGTGGGACGCCAACATCGGCGTGCTGTCGGGCGGCGAAAAGCGCCGCGTCGCGCTGTGCCGCCTGCTGCTGAGCAAGCCCGACATGCTGCTGCTCGACGAGCCGACCAACCACCTGGACGCCGAATCCGTCGAGTGGCTGGAAGTGTTCCTGCAGCGTTTTCCGGGCACCGTGGTGGCCATTACCCACGATCGCTACTTCCTCGACAACGCCGCCGAATGGATTCTCGAACTCGACCGTGGCCGCGGCATTCCATGGAAGGGCAACTACAGCACCTGGCTCGAGCAGAAGGGCGAACGCCTGGCGCAGGAGCAGAAGAGCGAAGAAGCCCACGCCAAGGCCCTGAAGAAGGAACTTGAGTGGTCGCGCCAGAACCCCAAGGCGCGGCAGGCCAAGAGCAAGTCCCGCCTTGCCCGGTTCGAGGAACTGAGCGACTTCGAATACCAGAAGCGCAATGAAACGCAGGAAATCTTCATTCCTGTGGCGGAGCGTCTGGGCAACCAGGTGATCGAGTTCAAGAACGTCACCAAATCCTTTGGCGATCGGGTGCTGATCGACAACCTGAGCTTCGAGATTCCCGCCGGCGCGATCGTCGGCATCATCGGCCCGAACGGCGCCGGCAAGTCGACGCTCTTCAAGCTCATCGCCGGCAAGGAAAAGCCGGACGCGGGCGAGGTGGTCATCGGGCAGACCGTCAAGATGGCGTTCGTCGACCAGAACCGCGATGCACTCGGGAACGAGAAGACCGTTTGGGAAGACATCTCGAACGGCCTGGACATCATCAACGTCGGCAAGTTCCAGATGCCGAGCCGTGCGTATGCGGGGCGCTTCAATTTCAACGGTGCGGACCAGCAGAAGAAGGTTGGCACGCTTTCCGGCGGTGAACGCGGGCGGCTGCACCTGGCAAAGACGCTCATCGCGGGCGGCAACGTGCTGATGCTGGACGAACCGTCGAACGACTTGGACGTCGAAACGCTTCGCGCGCTGGAAGACGCGCTGCTCGAATTCGCGGGCTCGGTGCTGGTGATCAGCCACGATCGCTGGTTCCTCGACCGCATCGCGACGCACATCCTGGCCGCTGAAGGCGATAGCCAGTGGACTTTCTTCAACGGCAACTATCAGGAATACGAAGCCGACAAGAAAAAGCGACTCGGCGAAGAGGGTGCCAAGCCGCACCGGATGCGCTTCAAGGCGCTCAAGTAGTAGAGTCTTGGCGTCGGCGGTGCCGGTCGGCACCGCGGTCTCAATCGCATTTCCAGCTTGGCGTGATGAGCGCCGAGGAGATGGACATGAACTTGACGACGCGATGCTTCGTGATGGCGTGCGCCCTCCTGGCTGGGTGTGGAGGGGGCGGTGGGGGCGGGGGCTTTTCGCCCGGGACTCTTGGCGTTGCTGCCGGCCCCTCGACAGCGCCTTCGACAGGGGCGCCTGCGCCTGATGGCAGCGCAACGCCGGCCCCTTCGACGCCTTCCCCCAGCGGCGCCCCGCCTGGCCCCGCGAACCCCTCGACTCCTGCCACCGCGCCGCCATCGTCACCGATGGTCGTAAAGGTCGTCGAACTCGCAACCGATCTCGACACTCCTTGGAGCCTCGCGTTCCTGCCTGACGGCCGCATGCTGATCACGCAACGCGGCGGGCAGTTGAGGCTGCGCAACGCGGACGGCACGCCGGCCAATGGCGGAGCCGATCGGATCAGTGGCGTTCCGGCCGTCGCGGCAGTGGGGCAGGGTGGATTGCTCGACGTGGTGCTCGATCCGGCGTTTGCAAGCAATCGGCGGATTTACTTCAGCTTCTCGGAGCGCGACGGGGCCGATCCGAACCTCAATGGCACCGCCGTCGCGCGGGCCGAGCTGGACACGGAGCACCTGAGCCTCGGCAATCTTGCCGTCATCTATCGCCAGTCGCCCAAAGTGGACAGCACTGCGCACTTCGGCTCGCGTCTCGCCTTCGATCGCAACGGCTATCTTTTCGTGACGATGGGTGAGCGGGAACTCGATACGCAACGTGGATTTGCGCAGGATCTTTCACGCGGCAACGGCAAGGTTGTGCGAATCACCACCGATGGCGCGCCGGCGCCGGGCAATCCGTTCCTGGCGATGCCCGGTGCCCAGCCCCACATCTGGAGCTATGGGCACCGCAATCCGCAGGGCGCTGCGCTGCATCCGGTGACGGGCGACCTCTGGACCAGCGAGCACGGTCCGCAAGGCGGCGATGAAGTCAACCTGACGCTGGCGGGCCGGAACTACGGATGGCCCATCATCAGCTATGGCCAGGAGTACGGCACCTTGACCCAAGTGGGCGAGGGGACTGCCAAAGCGGGCATGGAGCAGCCATTGACCTACTGGGAAGAAATCGATGGCTCCACCTGGACACCGGGAACGCAGAAGTCGTCGATCGCCCCCAGCGGAATGGCCTTCTATACCGCCGACGCTCTTCCGGACTGGAAGGGCAATCTCTTCATCGGCGCGCTGGCCGGCACCGCGTTATGGCGCCTCACCCTCGATGGCAACACCGTTGTGTCGCGCGAACGCTTGCTTGCCGACCGCGGCGAGCGTATTCGCGACGTCCGGCAAGGCCCGGACGGATGGCTTTATCTGCTGACCGACAGCACCAGCGGCAAGCTGCTGCGACTGCAGCGTTAGCGAAGGATCGAGGGGCCTTCAGGCGGAGCCGGGCTCAGGCCACGCGTCCGGGTCTTCGTCGACCTGCGCACGCGCCAGGATGCGTTTGCGCACGGCGTAGATGTTGTTCCGCAGCGCATACAGCTCATCCGCATACGACAGCGGAACAGCCACCTGGTTGACGCGGCGGTCCAGCGCATCGAGTTCCTTCAGAAGTGCGTCCGCATCGCCGCTCTGCGACTCGAGCCTGGCTTCCACATCGCGCAATCTCGCATACCAGCGAAACACACGCCGACGCACGCGAAACTGATAGAGCGGCGGCACGATGCGGCTCAAGGGCAGCATCAGCACCAGCAAGCCGCCGAGCACCAGCCACATCCGTTCGACGAGGTTGCTCGCCCAGAAAGGGAGATACCGTTGCCAGAAAGGCGGGGTGCCGTTGATGGCGCGATCGCCTTCGGGGCTCACCGGCAGTTCGCTGGTGCGGGTGTTCGGAAAATCGCGCGCGCGGTTGAACCAGCCCGATCCGCCATGCAGCGTTTGCGCACTCTGCGCGAAAAGCTGCCGGATGGCGGGGTGCGTCTCCTCGCGCGACAGCAGCGACGTCGTTGCGGCAAGCAGCGAAATGTCGTGCGACGGCAGATCGGCGGCCAGGTCGACCACGCCGCGCGGCAGCGTCACCGGCTGAAGAAAAGGAAAGCGGCGCGAATAGGCATCGCTCTGGGCAAAGTCCATCAACTGGATGTCGGGCGCGCGCAGCAGCCGCTGCACGAGCGGCGATTGCGGCGCCGATGCCAGCACGATGACGTCGAGCAGGCCGGCCTGCAGCGCCTCCGTGGCCGGCGTCTGCTCCAAGTTGGACAACTCGAGCTTGGCCGGGTCCATGTGATTGGCGCGGAACATCCTGTCCATGATCTCCGGCACGCCGCTCCCCGGCTTGTCGACGTTGATGCGCAGATCCTGGAACTGGGTGAGCGACGTCAGGGTTGCCGTCTTGCGATCGATGCCGCGTGCCGCGTCGGTGCGATAGAAGAACCAGAGCGGCTCGAAGAACAGGCTTCCGAGCGAGGTCAGGCCGGCCTCCTCGTCCTTCACCGGGTCGGCGCTGCCGCCACGGACGAAAGCCACGTCGGCTTCACCGCTGCGAAGCAGTTGCAGATTGTCGAAAGAGCCGTCGGTCGGCTTCTGCACCACCTCGATGCCATTGGTCTTGAGTGCCGCCGCATACCGCTTGCCGAACCCGGCGTAGGCGCTGCCGGATGGCCCGGTTGCAAGCGTCACCGTCTTCGGCGGTTGCGGCTGAAGCCACCAATACGCCGCGACCAGCAGGCCAATGACGAGGAAGACGACCGGTCCGGCCGACGCGAGCAGGTCGCGGATGGAGAGGAGGAAGAGTCGAATGGGTTGGGGCATGCGCGGGCGTGGGAGAGACTCGGGACGGGGGCGTGCCATTTGCGGCAGCGGCATTTTCAGTTGATTCGGGCCGGTGCTGGTTACAAAGCGCTTGCACAGGCATGTCCGGCATAGCACTTCGGTCGGACCAGGAGGCCATCGCCTCATCCGCATGGACGATTGATGGGAAAGCAGGCTGCACGTCCAATACGTGCACCATGAATCACCTCCAGACTCGTTTGCTTTTTGCGGGCAGGATGCTCACGGCAGTCCTTGGGATCTCGCTGCTCTTGCTGATCGTCGGGCGCGAACTGTTTCCGATCATTTCACCGGCGAAGTTTCTTCTATGTGCAGGGGTGGGCGCGCTGCTGTTGATTGCGGTGGTTCATTTCCAGCCTGGCACGCGCGGCTGCAGAAACTTGCTTCAACCCAGGTCCGCAGCGCAAGGAAAGTGATGCTCGCCGATGCGCACGGCCTGTGCCGCTCGCACAGCGCGCACCGTCGCTAGCGCCACGACTTCGGCCGCCATCGCGCTCAACACTGTCATGCCTGGCGCGTCGCCCTCCAGCGGCACGCGCCCCGTCGCAAGTGCGAACAAGGTGTCGCCGTCACTCATGGTGTGTACCGGGTTGATGGCGCGTGCGAGGCCGTCGTGTGCCACGGTGGCGAGCCTGTTGGCCTGCACTTTCGTAAGCACCGCATCTGTCGCGATCACGCCCAGTGTGGTGTTGGTGCCTGCGAGCAGCGGCTTGGGAAATTCGCCGCGAAGCAGGGCGCGACGCGTGTCCAGCAGCGCGGTGCCGTCTTCGGTGCGCGCGCCGGCCACCACTTGCGCTGTATCGGGGTCGATCACATCACCGAGTGCGTTGCAGGCGATCAGCGCGCCGACAGTGACTCCGTTGACCGTGACCGAGGCGGTGCCGACGCCGCCTTTCATCGCGCGATGTATGCCAAACAGCTTGCCGACGAGCGCTCCGCTGCCGGCACCGACGTTGCCCTCCGCAGGCGCTGCGGCGGAGGCCGCTTCGCACGCCGCGTAACCCGCGGCCGCGTCGGGCCGGATGCGCGCGTCGCCGACGGGAAGGTCGAACAGCACCGCGGCAGGCACGATCGGCAGCGTGCCGTAGCGCACGTCGAGCCCCACGCCGCGCTCTTCGAGCCAGCGCATCGCACCGTCTGCGGCGGCCAGCCCCCAGGCGCTGCCGCCGGCGAGCATCACGGCATGAATCTGCTGAACGAGGTTGCCAGGCGCGAGCAGGTCCGTCTCGCGGGTTCCGGGCGCGGCGCCACGCACGTCAACGCCGGCGACCGCGCCGTCGCGCGCAAGAATGACCGTGCAGCCTGTCGGCCGGCGTGGATCGGTGAAATGGCCGACTTCGATGCCGGCGACATCGGTGATGGCGCCCGCGCCGGGCGCCGATGAGGTAGGGAAATCGCGCATCGGACGATTATGGTTGCTCATTGCCTGTTTGGCAGGCAACTCAGCCAGGAGCCGCATGGGGCGGTCGTTTGCGGATGGCAGTCCTTGCTCAACCCACAACGTTATCCACAGAAGTTCGGCGTAACTTGCCGCGATTTCCGCGAAATGCCACCATCCGGACATTGAAGTCACTCGAGGCCGACCCGTGGTCAACCCAACAAAGATTGCCGGACAGGGGCTGCGCATCGGCGACGCTGCCGCCCAGAGCGGCGTGAGCGCCGCCAACATCCGCTACTACGAAAAAGAAGGGCTCATCGAGCCCCAGGCGCGCAGCGACAACAGCTATCGCATCTACGGCGACGCCGATGTGCATCGCTTACGCTTTATCCGGCTGTGCCGCGCGATGGACATGTCGCTCGACGAAGTGCGCACCTTGCTTGCGCTCGACTTGCGCAGCAAGGCCGATTGCGAGGCCGCCTGCGTGGCGCTCGATGCGCATCTCGGCCACGTGCGCGAACGCCTGCGCGAGTTGCGCACGCTCGAAAAAGACCTGATTGCGTTGCGCGACTGCTGCGACGGCACCGATGCGCAATGCCACATCATCGAAACCCTGCATGCGCGAGCGGATCGGCAGCCGGCCGATGCGCCGCGTACTCGCACTGCCCGTCACGTGTAGTGCCGCACAGGGCTTGGCGGGCCTAGCGATTCCGGGCCGGTAGCGGCATGCCGTGCTCGCTCATAACGTCGCGAAGAATGGCCGGATCGTCGGTGATGATCCCGTCCACGCCCCAATCCATCAGCCGCGCCATGTCTGCGCGTTCGTTCACAGTCCACGGCAGCACCTGGAGGCCCAGCCCATGCGCTTCTTTCACGAGGGCGGCGGTGAGGCTGTTGAACGCGGGCGACCAGATCACTGGCCCCTTGGCGTCGCCGGCCGCCGCTTTCACCAGGCGAGGAACAGAGCCGAAGTCTTCGACCCGCAGGCCCGCGGTCCAGCGGCTGTCCTTGAGCGTGCTTGCGCTCGTGAGGTAGGCGCGCGGCATCTGTGGTGCCTGCTCGGCGACCAGCGCGAGCGTGCGCCAGTCGAAGCTCTGGATTGTCACGCGCTGCGCCATCCCTGCCTTGTCGATCTCGGCGAGCAAGGCGCGCACCATGCGGTCAGGCGGTGCGGTTTCTTCAGGGTGCGTCGGATCGACCTTGGTCTCGATGTTGAAGCGGATCTGGTCCGCTCCCATTTTCTGGACGCGCTCGAACAACGCGGCGAGTGTCGGAATGCGTTCGCTGTCGCGCGGCAGTTGCTTGCGGAAGAGCTTGGCGTAGTTGCTGTCGGGATTGATAAGCCCTACGTTGTAGGTCTGCAATTGCGCCAGCGTCAGCGTGCGCAAAGGCGGACCCTTCGAAACGAGAAAGCGGCCTTGCACGTCTCGCGTGTGATCGGGGTTGAGCGCCATGTCGTGCGAGATCACGACAACGTCGTCAGCGGTAAGTCCGATGTCCAGTTCAAGCGTGTTTACGCCCAATGCGATCGCATTCAGGAAAGCGGAAAGCGTGTTCTCCGGCGCGAGCGCGCGTCCACCCCGGTGCGCCTGGAGGTCGATGGGCGGCTTCGCCTCTTGCGTGGTCGACGCGCAACCAGCAAGCAAAGAGCCCGCAACAAGCCACGGCAGGCAAGTTCGGACAAGTAGGTGCAGCGAGTCGATCATGCGATCTCCGTTGTCATTTGAGTTGCACGGTGATGCCGTCGTCCTGCACGGTGATGTCACCGATCTCGTAGGTCTTGCGCCCGACGGTCAGTTCCTCTGCGGTGAAGGTGCGCAACGGCTGGTCGCGCAGCAGTTCCTGGGCAACGACAGCGCCGATACGCTGAAGCCGCTCGGCATCGCGTCCGGTCACGCCCTGCAGTTCGATCCGATCGGCCTGCGGATTGTCCAGGCGCAATGCGCGCGCAGGTGCGTCGTACTTGAGTCCGCTGCTGACGGTGACGATGCCTTCGACCGTCGAAGGCCGCAGCAGAGGGCTGTTGATCATGAGCAGGGCCGTGATCGCAGCGCGATTTTCGCGGGCATCGAGGCCCAGTCGAGGATCACGCAAGCTGACGGTGAAGATCTCCGCATAGTGCTTCTGCACTGGAAAACGCTTGGCGATCTGCGCCTGGAGTTCGTCGCGGCTCGCGGTGTATTCGCTGGTGAAGAAGTTGAAGCCGGCCATCGCGGGGAAAGCGGCCGGAAAGGCGGCGGCGCCCAGCAGCGCCTGCAGCAAGAGACGTCGGGAACGGAGGGGAGAGCGGTTGCGCATACCGCTCCGAGCTTGCCATAACCGGCGGGTTCCCCGCCGTCCTTGGCCTCAGTCGCGCAGCGACGAAAGGAACTGTTTCAATTCGGCGGTCCGAGGATTGCCGAAGAGCTCGCCCGGCGGTCCCATCTCATGCACGCGGCCCTGGTGCATGAAGATGACCCGATCGCTGACCTTTCGCGCGAAGCTCATCTCGTGCGTCACCATCAAGAGCGTCATGCCTTCGACGGCGAGCGATTCGACGACCCGCAGCACTTCGCCTACAAGCTCTGGGTCAAGTGCGGATGTGATTTCGTCGCACAGCAGCACGGCAGGTTCCATCGCCAAGGCGCGTGCAATCGCGACCCGCTGCTGCTGGCCGCCGGAGAGCTGGTCAGGCATGGCGTCGAACTTTTCCGCCAAGCCGACACGCGTGAGCAGCTTGCGCGCTTGCGCCGCCGCCCCCGTCGTGCTGCGCTTCTTGACCAGCGTAGGTGCGAGCATCACGTTGCGCCCGACGGTCAGGTGCGGAAAGAGATTGAAGCTTTGGAAGATCATGCCCACGCGCTGCCGTAAGTCGCGCATCGCCATTGCGCTTTCGTGCAGCAGCGGCTTGCCATCGACTGTCAGGGAGCCTTCCTGGAACGCTTCGAGCCCGTTGATGCAACGCAGGAGCGTGCTCTTGCCCGATCCGCTCTTGCCGATGATGGCGATCACCTCGCCACGCCTGACTTCGAGATCGATGCCCTTGAGCACTTCATTGCTGCCATAGGACTTGCGCAATGCGGTAATGCACACGACGGGCGCAGCGGACGACTCAACGGCCTGTGCGAGTGCTTCAGCGACGGGCGCCATGGAATTTCCTCTCGAGGTTCTTGGCGTGCAGGCTCACTGGAAAGCACAGCACGAAGTAGAGCAGGGCGACACAGCTGAACACGACGAAGGGCTTGAAAGTCGCATTCGAGATCATGCTTCCCGCCTTGGTGAGTTCGACGAAGCCAATGACGGATGCCAGCGCCGTGCCCTTGATCACCTGCACCAGGAAGCCGACTGTCGGCGCGATGGCGATGCGGACCGCCTGCGGCAGGATCACGTGGCGCATCTGTTCGGTGAAACTCAATGCGAGGCTGCCGGAAGCCTCCCACTGGCCTTTGGGAATCGACGCCACGCAGCCGCGCCAGATTTCGGTCAGGAAAGCGCTGGTGTAGAGCGTCAATGCCACTGATGCCGCAGTCCATGCGGAAACATCGATGCCGAAAAGTGCAATGCCGAAGTACGCAAGGAAGAGTTGCATCAGCAGCGGCGTGCCCTGGAAGACCTGCACGTACAGGCTGATCAATCGTTCGGCCACGCGTCCGCCGGAAAGCCGCCCGAAGAGCAGCAGCCCGCCGACCACGCCACCGCCGACGAAGGCGATCAGCGAGAGCACGACGGTCCAGCGCAACGCCATCAACAGATTGCGCAGGATGTCCCAAAGAGAGAAATCGCTCATGACTTCATCGTCCGAAGAAGTACTTGGGACCTGCCCAGTTGAGCAGCCGGCGAGCGCCGACCGACAGCGCCAGATAAATCACGGTCGCGACGATGAAGGCCTCGAAAGCCCGGAAGTTGCGGCTCTGGATGAGGTTGGCCGCGTAGCTCAGTTCCTCCGTCGATATCTGGCTGCACACGGCGGACCCCAGCATGACGATGATGATCTGGCTCACCATCGCGGGCCACACCTTTTTCATCGCCGGCGGCAGCACGACGCGGGTGAAAACCTGCACCTTGTCGAGCGCGAGACTCACCGCCGCTTCAATCTGGCCGCGCGGCGTCGCTTCAATGCCCGCTCGGATGATCTCGGTCGCATAGGCGCCGAGGTTCATCACCATCGCGATGATCGATGCCACTTCCGGAGACAGCTTGAAACCCGCGGCCGGAAGCCCGAAGAAGATGAAGAAGAGCTGCACGATAAAGGGCGTATTGCGGATGAGCTCGACATAGCTGCCCACGACCCAGCGCAACCATGTCGGCCCGCTGGCCCTCGCCCATGCGCAGGCGACGCCGACCACCATCCCGATCACGGTGGCAACGGCGGTCAGTCCCAGTGTCCACAGCACGCCCCTGAGCAACAGGGGCCATTGGCCGAGGACGGCGCCGAAGTCGAAATCGATGCCCATTGGGCTGCGTCAGACTGGCAGGTCGCCGGCAGGGCGGCCCAGCCACCTCTTCGCCATGGCGTCGAGCGTTCCGTCCTTCTTCGCATTTGCCACGATTTCGTTCACCTTGGCCTTCAGTGCGTCCTCGCCCTTGGCGATGCCGATGAAACAGGGGCTGTCCTTCAGCAGCAGCTTGTATTCGGCAGCGAGCTGTGGGTTCTTCTGCATCATGTCGCCCGCGACGGCCGCGCTCGTGGCGATGGTCTGCGTCTGGCCTGCGACGAAAGCCGCGATGGTGGCGTTGTTGTCCTCGAAGCGCTTGTAGTCGACGTTCGAAGGCGCGACCTTGGCGAGCTCCTGGTCCTCCATCGCGCCGCGCGTGACCGCCACGCTCTTGCCGCCCATGTCGGCAAAGCTCTTGATGTTCAAGCTTTTGGCGGCATAGACCGCTTGAAAGAACGGCGCGTATGCGGCGGAAAAGTCGATCACCTTCTCACGCTCAGCGTTCTTGCCCAGCGTGGAGATCACCAGATCGGCCTTGCGCGTCTGCAGATAGGGGATGCGATTGGCACTCGTCACCGGCACCAGTTCGACCTTGACGCCGAGCTTGCTGGCGATGAGCTGCGCCACCTCGACGTCCAGCCCCTGCGGGGTCATGTTCTTGTCGACAGAGCCGTAGGGCGGGTAGTCCGTCGGCACTGCGATCTTGATGGTCTTGGCCTTCATGATGTGGTCGAGCGCGCTTTGGGCATGCGCCGCACCCACGCCGAAGAGCGCGGCCGCGGCGAGGATCGACGCGAACTGGCGCTTGGAATACTTCATGGAATGGCTCCTGGAGAGGTCGGTGGAATTCATCCGCCGACCGTACGCAAGAGCTGTGCCGGTTTAGCTTCAACCCTTGAGTGTCGCCTTCAACGTGATCTCCGGCACGCTCGCGAGCGCCTTCGACAACGGGCAGCCCGCCTTGGCCCCGGCTGCAAGCTCCTGGAACTTGGCTTCGTCGATGCCCGGGATGGCGGCCTCCAGCTCCAGCTGAATGCGGTCGATCTTGAAGCCCGGGCCGTCCTTGGCGAGGCGCACCGCGGCCTTCGTGTCGATCGAAGTCGCGGTGAATCCGGCGCCCTCCAGCGCGAACGCGAAGGCCATCGTCAGGCAGCCGGCATGGGCGGCGCCCAGGATTTCTTCGGGATTGGTGCCGCGCTTGTCATCCTCGAAGCGGCTGGCGAATCCATAGGGGTACGCCTTCAGTGCGCCCGTTTCGGTGCTGATCTGGCCCTTGCCGGTCTTGCCGGCGCCTTCCCAATGAACGCTTGCGTGCTTGTCTGCTGGCATGTGAACTCCTTAGCGGTGGGTTGAAGGAATCGAAACGACGTCGGACGAACCCGCCGTTGTACGACATATCGGCCGTTGAGTCTGTCAGCAATGGGAGTCGCCCATGTGACGCCTTCGGGGCTTCCCCGATGCAGGCGAGCCGCCTCGCGGCGTAGGCTCACGGGCTGTTTGGAGACTGTATGGACCGCCCGCATTACAAGTTCTGGCCGCAGCGCCTGCCTCGTTCGATCACCGTCCCTGCCACATCGCTCTGGCACAACCTCAAGACCAACGCCGAGCGTTATCCGGACAAGCCTGCGCTCGTCTTTTTCGGCAGCGAGATCACCTACCGCGAATTCGCGGCCCAGGCCGAGCGCCTGGCCGGCACCTTGCACGCGCTGGGCGTGAAGCGCGGCGACCGCGTCGTCCTCGACATGCAGAACTGCCCGCAACTCGTGATCGCCCATTTCGCGATCCTGCGGGCGAACGCCGTCGTGGTGCCGGTCAATCCGATGAACCGCGCCGAGGAGCTGAAGCACTACATCACCGATCCGGACGCGAAAGTCGCTATCACCACCGGCGATCTCGCGCCCGAACTGGCCAAGGCAAGCAATGCGCTCGAAGCCAAGGACCGTCTGGCGCACATGATCGTCACGCAGTTCACCGATGTTTTCGATGCCGAGGTGACCGGCGACGAGGCGCCCGCGCCGGCCTGGCGCGACTGGCTGCTGACCCGCCACCCGCTGCCCATGCTGGAAGACGGCGACGTGATGGCATGGACCGATGCGATGAACGCCGGCCATCCCGCCCCGGAGCACGTGGTCGGCGCCAACGACATGGCCCTGCTGCCCTACACGAGCGGAACGACGGGCCTGCCCAAGGGCTGCATCCACAACCATTCGAGCCTGATGCACAACGCGTGCGCGGGCCAGCTCTGGGGCCTGGGTTCGATGGAGGCCATGGTGCTCGCCGTGGTGCCGATGTTCCACATCACCGGCGTGGTGAGCATGATGCACACGACCATCCTCTGCGGCGGCACGCTGGTCATCATGCCGCGCTGGGATCGTGACGTGGCTGGCCGGCTGATCTCGCGCCGCAAGGTCACCAGCTGGACCAACATCCCGACCATGGTCATCGACCTCATGGCCAGCCCGAACTTCGCGAACTACGACCTGAGCAGCCTGGTCTACATCGGCGGTGGCGGCGCCGCGATGCCGCAGGCCGTCGCCCAACGGCTGCTGGAGCAGTTTGGCCTCAAGTACCAGGAAGGCTACGGCCTCACAGAAACCGCTGCGCCTTCGCACGCGAATCCGTTCGAGAACCCGAAGCAGCAATGCCTGGGCATTCCCTACATGAGCACCGATGCACGCGTGGTCGATCCCGACACGCTGCAGGAAATGCCGATCGGCGAATCGGGCGAGATCATCATCCACGGGCCCGAGGTGTTCCAGGGCTATTGGAAGCGGCCGGACGCCACGGCTGCGGCCTTCGTCGAATTCGAGGGCAAGCGGTTCTTCCGCTCCGGCGACATGGGCCGGATGGACGAGGACGGCTATTTCTTCATGACCGATCGCCTCAAGCGGATGATCAACGCGAGCGGCTTCAAGGTCTGGCCTGCCGAAGTCGAACTGCTGATGTTCCGCCACCCGGCGATCCAGGAAGCCTGCGTGATCGCGACCAAGGACGCCTATCGCGGTGAATCGGTCAAGGCAGTCGTCGTGCTGCGCCCGACGCACAAGGACACGACCGAGCAACAGATCATCGACTGGTGCCGAGAGAACATGGCGGTCTACAAGATCCCGCGCAGCGTGCAGTTCGTCGATGCATTGCCCAAGAGCGGCAGCGGCAAGGTGATGTGGCGGCTGCTGCAGGAGGCGGAGGGCAAATAGTGGACACGCCCTGGTCGAAGCGGGCTAGGACTTCGCCAGCATCTCGATCAGCCGAGCCAAGGCGACCGACGGCGTGCCATGCCACACCAGGTGCGTTCGATTCGCGCGCATGCGTTCGGGCAGCGCATGCTGGCGCACATCGGCCGTGGCGCGCAGCGCTTTGAGCACGGACACGGGAACAATCGCGAAGCCCGTGCCCGCAGCCACGCAGGCAATCATGGCCTGGTAGGAAGAAAACTCCAGCGAGCGCGATGGCGAAACGCCGCCCTTGCCGAGCCATTGTTCGAGCAGGCGGCGGTATGAACAGCCCTGCGCGAATGCGATCAGCGTCGCATTGGCAAGGTCGCCCGGGCGCGTCACCGAGCTCACGCTGCGCGCCGTGACGAGCACCAGTTCTTCATCGAACACGGGCAGGGTTTCGAGCCCCGCATCGGCGAAGGGCTCGGACACGAAGGCGGCCTCGATGTCGAAGGCCTTCACCCGCTTCAGCAAGGCGCCGGTGGTGCCGGTGACGAGCTCGACAACCACCCCCGGATAAAGCCTGTGAAAGCGCGACAGCACCGGCGCCAGCCGACTGCCGGCGGTGCTTTCGAGCGAGCCCAGCCTGAAGGTGCCGAGCGGGAGATCGCTGCGTAATTCGCTCTCCGCCTCATCGGCCAGGCGCAACAGGCGATCGGCATACGGCAGCAGCTTGTGCCCGGCCGGCGCCAGCGCAAGCGTGCGACCCTGCCGATGAAAGAGCTTGTGACCGAGCCGCCCCTCGAGTTGCTGGATGCGGGTCGTGACGTTCGACTGCACGCGATTGAGCTTGTCCGCTGCGCGGATCACTCCGCCTTCGGCCACGACGGTGCGAAAAATCTCCAACGAGTCGAGGTCGATCGTTCTCATGGCAAGAATGATTGTTCTGAATAATTCATTTGTGGATGCGGCACATTCTGCGTCTAATGACGACCCATGTCGAACCCCTCCATCGCCGCTTCCAGACCGCCTTCCCTTGTCGCGGTGTGCGCTGCCGGCATGCTGGCTTTGGCGATCGCCATGGGCATCGGCCGCTTCGCCTTCACGCCGATGCTGCCGCTGATGATCCGGGCGGGCAGTGTCGACGTGGGCGCCGGCGGCTGGCTTGCGGCGGCCAACTACGCGGGCTACTTGCTGGGCGCGCTCACGACGGCGCGGCTGCCGCTCACGCCGCAACGCATAGGGCTTTTGTCGCTTGCCGCGATCGTGCTGTCGACGGCGGCGATGGGCTGGAGCGGATCCGTCGCAGTCTGGCTTTTGCTGCGCTTCGTTGCGGGCGTGGCCAGCGCGTGGGCGCTCGTGAGCACCAGCGTCTGGTGCCTGGGCTGGCTGGCGCGGCTCGAGCGGCCGGCTGGCGCGGGTGTTCTTTACGCGGGCGTCGGCGTGGGCATCGCACTTGCCGGGCTGTATTGCTGGCGGGCGGGAATGGCGGGCGTCCTGGCCGAGAGCCTGTGGATTCAGCTGGGTGTGCTGGCGCTCGTCGGGCTGCTTATGGTCGCGGTGTTGATGCCTCGCGAGGCGCCAGGGCAGGGGGCGGCTTCGGGCGGCTCTGCAGCCGCGGCGCCATCGACGCCGGCCGTCGTGCCGTGGGGGCTGGTGGTGAGCTACGGCCTTCTCGGATTCGGCTACATCCTGCCGGCCACCTTTCTGCCGGTGCTCGCGCGCGCGGTGGTCGACGATCCTTCCGTTTTCGGCGCAGC
Organism: Variovorax sp. 05N34; assembly: GCF_056397405.1. Taxonomy (NCBI): domain Bacteria; kingdom Pseudomonadati; phylum Pseudomonadota; class Betaproteobacteria; order Burkholderiales; family Comamonadaceae; genus Variovorax; species Variovorax sp. 05N34. The sequence goes on along the minus strand of NZ_JBFTNI010000009.1, from coordinate 183,070 downwards.
CTGGCCCGTGTTCGGCGCGGCGGCGGCGCTGTCGACCGTGTTTGCCGGCGCAGTGCTGGGCGGTGTGCCCAGGCGGCGCGTGCTGGCCGGCAGCCATGTGCTGATGGCGCTCGGCTGCGTCTTGCCGGTGCTGCATCTGTCGGCGCTCACGGTGCTTGCGGCGGCGCTGCTGGTGGGCGGCACATTCATGGTGGCGACGATGGCAGGCATGCAGGAAGCAAAGGCAAGCAGTGCCGGAGACCCGACGCGGATGCTCGGGCGCATGACGGCCGCTTTCGCGATCGGGCAAATGGCCGGGCCGGTGCTGTCTTCCGTTCTGAGCGGCAAGGCCGAAGGCTTCGGCGGTCTTTTCATTGCGTTGGCGGTCGGCGCCGTGGCACTGCTGGGCAGTGCCGTGTGGCTGGCGCGCAAGCCTTCTCGTACCGTTTCACATATTGGTTGACAGGAATCCCTCACATGATTGAACAAGGCCATACACAGCCCTGGGCCGAGCGTTTGCCCATGCCAGCCGCGGAGTCCATGACGGACGCGCAGCGCGCCGCCGCGCAATCCTTGATCGACGGTCCGCGCAAGGGCGTGTTCGGTCCGTTCATCCCGCTGCTGCAGAGCCCGACGCTGATGGAGCGCATCGGCACGCTCGGCGAATACCTGCGCTTCGACAGCGCGATCGATGCTCGCTTGCGCGAGCTGGTGACCTGCGCGGTCGCGCGCCACGTGGGCAATCAGTTCGAATGGCTGCTGCACAGCACCTTGGCGGTCAAGGCCGGCGTCAGCGCCGAGGCCATCGAAGCCTTGCGTCTCGGCCGCCGCGCGACCCCGCTGGCCGAAGACGAACAGATCGCGCTCGACTTCACGCTCGAACTGCTGCAGAACAACGGCGCAAGCCAGCCCACGTATGCGGCGGCCGAGTCGCGATTCGGGCAGCGCACGGTGGTCGAGCTCAGTGCGCTGGTCGGCTACTTCGTCATGGTCTGCTGGGTCATGAACGTTGCGCACACGCCGGCCAAGCCGGCCGACGGCCAGCCGCCGCTGGAGGCGTACCCGCTTTAGGGCGCTGCGAAAGCACTGGCCGCCGCGTCGGCCGGGCATGGCGCGTGGTCAGGTTGGTGTCGAAGTCGGCAGGCACAATCGCGTCGCGCGCGGACAGGGTCCGTGAACCGACCCTTCCTATCGCTCATGCTCGACAAACGTTTCTTCCCGCGCCAGGCCGTCGCCTCCGGCGGCAACCGCTGGGACTGGGCGCTCCTGCCCCTGGTGCTTGCCACGCTGTTCGCCCTGGCCTTCGGCGCCTCGCAGATGGCGCGCCCCTATGAACTGGGGCAGCCGCTGCCGATCAGCCTCGACCCCTGGATGCTGCCGTATTACCTGCTGCGCACGACGCTGCGGATGTTCCTCGCGCTCGGTGCATCGCTGGTGTTTGCCTGCGTCTTCGCGGTGCTGGCGAATCGCTACAAAGTGGSGGAAAAGATCCTCGTGCCGGTCCTGGACATCCTGCAGTCGATCCCGATCCTGGGCTTTCTGTCGATCACGGTCACCGGCTTCATCGCCTTGTTTCCGGGCAATCTGCTCGGCGTGGAATGTGCGGCGATTTTTGCGATCTTCACTTCGCAAGCCTGGAACATGGCGTTCAGCCTGTACCAGTCGCTTCGCACGGTGCCCGCCGAACTTCGAGAAGCGTCGGCGGTTTTCCAGCTTTCCGCGTGGCACCGCTTCTGGCGGCTCGAACTGCCTTTCGCGATGCCCGGACTGCTCTGGAACATGATGATGTCGATGTCCGGCGGCTGGTTCTTCGTGGTTGCTTCGGAGGCGATCTCGGTGTCGAACCAGAACATCAAGCTGCCGGGCGTTGGCTCCTACATTGCGATGGCCATCGAGGCACGCGACATCGGCGCGATCGGCTGGGCCATCGGCGGCATGCTGATCGGCATCACGCTGTACGACCAGCTCTTCTTCCGGCCCTTGATCGCGTGGGCCGACAAGTTCCGTTTCGAAGAAGGCAGTTCGGAAGATGCACCCCGCTCGTGGCTGCTCACGTGGGTGCGCCGCACGGATCGGCTCAAGCAGATGGTGGTCGGCGCGGCGAAGGTGCTCGAACGTTCGCTGGTGCTGTTTCGGCGCGATCACGACGGCACGTCCATCAAGGCGCGGCCGCGCATGGCGAACCCGGCCGTTGCGCGCGTGTGGGACGCGACGATCGCGGCGGCAGTGCTGCTTGCCATCGGCTGGCTCATGCGGTTCATCCATACCGAGGTCGGCTGGTCCGAAGTCGGCCACGTCTTCCTGCTGGGCTTCTACACGATGCTGCGCGTGCTGGTGCTGATCGCTCTGGCGGCAGTGGTGTGGGTGCCCATTGGCGTGTGGATCGGCATGAATCCCCGCTGGGCGGGGCGGCTGCAGGGCGTCGCGCAGTTCATGGCGGCCTTTCCGGCAAACCTGATGTTCCCGGTCGCGGTGCTGTTCATCGTGCGCTGGCAGCTCAATCCGAACATCTGGCTGGCGCCGCTGATGGTGCTCGGCACACAGTGGTATCTGCTCTTCAACGTGATCGCGGGTGCTTCGACCATCCCGACCGAACTGCGCTACGCCGCCGAGAATTTCGGCCTCACCGGATGGCTCAAGTGGCGGCGCTACCTGCTGCCGGCAGTGTTCCCGAGCTTCGTCACCGGCGCCATCACGGCCAGCGGCGGCTCATGGAACGCCAGTATCGTGGCCGAATACGTGACCTGGGGCGACACCACGCTGCAGGCCGTCGGCTTGGGCAGCTACATCGCCCACATGACGGCCATCGGCGACTTTCCGCGCATTGCGCTGGGAATCGGCGTGATGTGCGTGTTCGTGATGGGCATGAACCACTTCGTCTGGCGGCGGCTCTATGAGCTGGCCGAGAACCGGATGCATTTCTGATCTCCAATGACTGCGAATGATCGTGTGAGGAATCCCCATGGCAGAAGCCATCGTTGAACTCAGGGGCGTCGGCAAGTCCTTCAAGCTGGCGGACGGCGCGGCGCGTTCGGTGCTGGAAGGCGTCGATTTCCGATTGGCCGAAGGCGAAATCGTCGCCTTGCTCGGACAGTCGGGCTCGGGCAAGTCGACGCTGCTGCGCATCATGGCCGGGTTGATCGGTGTGGATGCCGGGAGCGTGAACTACCGTGGGCAGCCCTTGTATGGCCCTGCGCGCGGCATCGCGATGGTGTTTCAGTCCTTCGCGCTGTTTCCGTGGCTCACGGTGCAGCAGAACGTCGAGTTGGGGCTGGAGGCGCGCGGTGTCGAGCCGGTGGAGCGCGCGCGCCGCGCAAGCGATGCGATCGAGCTGATCGGCCTGGCGGGTTTTGAGGGAGCGCTGCCGCGCGAGCTGTCGGGCGGCATGCGGCAACGCGTCGGCATCGCGCGCGCGCTGGTCGTCGAGCCCGAGGTGCTGCTGATGGACGAAGCCTTCTCCGCGCTGGATGTGCTGACCGGCGAGCGCCTGCGCGACGACATCCTTCAGCTCTGGGGCGGCGGCGAGATGCCGACCAAGGCCATGCTCATCGTCTCGCACAACATCGAGGAAGCCGTGCTGATGGCCGATCGCGTGCTGATCTTCGCGGCAGATCCGGGCCGCGTGCGCGCCGAACTCCCGATCCATCTTCCGCGTCCGCGCGATGTCGACAGCCTGGAGGTGAGGGCGCTCATCGACGAGGCCTACGCGCTCATGACCGCGGGGGCGCCGGTGGCCGGCCGTGCGGCCGAGGAGCCCGCGCGCCTGCACTTGGGCGAACGCTTGCCGGACGCCGATGTCGGCCGGATGGAAGCGTTGCTCGAAATGCTCGTCGAGGATGGACGGGATGGCCGGGCTGATCTTCCGCAACTCGCGGAAGAAGCCGAGCTCACCGACCACGACCTGCTGCCGCTGGCGCAGGCGCTGGCGCTCTTCGGCTTTGCGCAGCTCGCGGATGGCGATTTGCATCTGACCGAACTGGGCCGCCGCTACGTCGCCGGCACGCACACGCTTCGACAGCAGTTGCTGGGCCAACAATTGTTGGCGCATGTTCCGCTCGCAGCGCACATTCGCCACAGCCTGGAGCAGGCGCCTTCTGGCGAGCTGCCGCAGGAGCCGTTCCTTGAACTGCTGAAGGAAAGCCTGAACGAGTCCACCGCCGAGCGCGTCCTGCGCACCGCGATCGAATGGGGCCGCTATGGCGAGGTGTTCGAGTACGACTTGCGAACCGGCCTCATCCATCTGCCCGCAGGCGAAGACGAAGCGGCCGAAGCCGCGAACAGCGGCGGCTAGGGCGTAGGCACGGCTCGATAATGCGGGGCCCCGCGGCCCCCGCAGCCGCCTTCTTTCATCTACCGACTGTTCTCCTCATGAAGCGACTTTTCCTGCAAGGCGCGCTGGCCGCCTTGATGGCCACCGGCCTCGGCCTGGCTGCGCATGCGCAAACCCCGGTGCTGCGCGTTTCGGCGATCCCCGACGAGGCGCCGACCGAACTGCAACGCAAGTTCAAGCCGCTGGGCGATTACCTGCAGAAGGCCACCGGCATGACGGTGCAGTTCACTCCCGTGACCGACTACGCCGCGGTCGTCGAAGGCCTTGCCACCAACAAGATCGACTTGGCCTGGCTCGGCGGTTTCACCTTCGTGCAGGCCAAGCTGCGCACCGGCGGCGGAGCGCAGCCGATCGTGCAGCGCGCCGAGGACAAGGTCTTCACGAGCAAGTTCATCGTTCCGACGGACAGCAAGGCGAAGACCCTGGCCGATCTCAAGGGCGAAACCTTTGCATTCGGCGCACCGTCGTCCACATCGGGCAGCCTGATGCCTCGCTATTTCCTGATGCAGGCGGGCCTCAACCCCGAGAAGGACTTCAAGAGCGTCGCCTATTCAGGCGCACACGATGCGACGGTCGCTTTCGTTGCCGCGGGCCGCGCGCAGGCCGGCGTGCTCAATGCTTCCGTGTGGGACAAGCTGGTCGAGGAAAAGAATCCCAACGCCGGCAAGGTGCGCGTGCTGGCGACCACGCCGACGTTCTACGACTACAACTGGACCGTGCGCCCCGGGCTCGATCCGGCCGTCACCCAAAAGCTGGCCGACGCCTTCCTGGCGCTCGATGCGGCGAATCCGGCACACAAGGACATTCTTGCGCTGCAGCGCGCGAGCAAGTTCATTCCGACGCAGGCATCGAACTACGACGGCATCGAGGCGGCGGGCAAGTCAGCCGGCCTCATCAAGTAGGGCGGGGTCGGCCTTGACGCTGGATTTGCGCGACATCGGCCTGGTGCACCCCAACGGCCACCGTGCGCTGAAGCGCGCAACGCTGGCCATCGGGCGCGGCGAGTGCGTCGCCGTGATCGGTCCTTCGGGCGCGGGCAAGACCAGCCTGCTTCGCGTCGCCGGGACCTCGGTGCGCCCGAGCGAAGGCCACCTCGAAGTTCTGGGCCAGGCGCCATGGGCATCGTCAGCCTCGGCATTGAAGGCCCTGCGAGCGCGCATCGGCTTGATTCACCAGACACCACCCATCCCACCGCGCCTGCGTGTGGTCAGTGCGGTGTTGGCAGGGCGACTGGGTGTGTGGTCCGGCTGGAAGGCCATCGCTTCGCTGGTGCGCCCCGCTGACGCAGCCGGTGCGCAGAACGTGCTGGAGCGGCTCGACCTCGGCGAGCGTGTGTTCGACCGATGCGATCGCTTGTCGGGCGGTCAATTGCAGCGCGTCGGCATTGCGCGCGTGCTCTATCAGGCGCCGGAACTCATCCTGGCCGACGAGCCGGTGTCGGCGCTCGATCCCGCGCTGGCAGATGCCGCCATTCGCGAACTCATCGCCCAGAGCGAGGCGACCGGCGCAGCGGTGGTGGCCTCGTTGCACGCTGTCGATCTCGCACTGAAGTGGTTCGGCCGCATCGTGGGCTTGCGCGATGGCGAAGTGCTGTTCGACGCGCCTGCGCCCGAGGTCACGCGCGCCATGCTGCAGGACCTGTATGCGCCCGAAGGCGGCGTGCTGCCGACGCACGGCCGCGAGCAGCCACTGACGGACGCGGACGCGCGGGCCCCGGCGATCATGTGCCGCTGAGCGCCATGCGTTTCGATTCTGCGCGTGACGCGAACTTGCGCGATCCCCTGGCGCGTGGACGCCTGACCGCCGTGCTGCTTGCGCTTGTCGTGCTGTGGCCAATGGCGTTGGTCGCGCAGTTCAATCCGCTTGCGTTGTTCGATCCGGCAAGCCTCGGGGTCATGGGCGGCTTTCTTGCAGGCTTCTTGCCGCCCTCGGCGGCGCCGGACTTCCTGGCGCTGCTGGCGAAGGCCACGCTCGAAACGCTCGCCATGGCCACCGCGGGCATTGCCTTGGCATTCGTCATTGCAGCGCCTCTGGCGTTCGCCATGACGCGATCGCTCTCTGTCGCGCGCATCGGCCCCGGGCCGGGACGATGGCGGGCGCAAGCGGTCCGCACGAGCGCCAGCGGTGTGCTCGTCGTACTGCGTGCCATCCCCGAAGTGGTCTGGGCGCTGGTGCTGGTTCGCGCCTTCGGGCTCGGGCCGGCTGCTGGCGTGCTGGCCCTGGCGATCACTTATGGCGGCATGCTCGGCAAGGTCTACGGCGAGATTCTTGAATCGGGCGACACGCGCCCTGCGCGCGCACTGCTCGAAGCGGGCAGCGGGCGCATCGCTGCGCTTTGCTATGGGCTGATGCCCGGCGCGGCACAGGAACTGGTGTCATACACCGTATACCGCTGGGAATGCGCGGTGCGGGCATCGGTTGTGATGGGCTTTGTCGGCGCCGGCGGTCTGGGCCAACTCATGGACCAGTCGATGAAGATGTTGAACGGCGGCGAAGCCAGCAGCATCTTGATCGTCTTCCTTTTACTGGTGCTGCTGGCCGACGGCCTGAGTGCGATGCTGCGCAAGGTGCTCGCATGACACCGCGCGCACCGAGGCCGTGCGTGGCATGCATCGCGATCGGCATGGGCGTGCTTGCCGCCGTCATTGCGAGCTTTGCCTATCTGGCGATCGACTTCCGGGCACTTTTCACGCGCGAATCGGCGACATCGATGGCGAAGTTCGTCGCCGAATTTTTTCCGCCGGACGTTTCCTCGGGGTTCCTGGCAAAGACGGCCTGGGGCGCACTTCAGACGCTCGCGATATCGGCGCTAGGCACTCTGCTGGCATTCGTCTCCGGTGCGTTGCTGGCACTGCCGGCTTCGGGCCGATTCGGCACCGTCGCAAAGCAGGGCGCTCGTTTCGTGCTGAACCTGCTGCGCAGCGTGCCCGAACTCGTGTGGGCGGCGCTGATGGTGTTGCTGGCCGGACTTGGTCCTTTCGCGGGCGTGCTTGCGCTGGCACTGCACACCACCGGCGTGTTCGGGCGCCTGTTCGGCGAAGCGCTCGAAAACGCGCCCACCGCGCCTGAACGTGCCCTGCGGGAAGCCGGTAGCGGCGCAGCCGCCTTCGCCTATGGCGGCCTGCCGCTGGTGTGGCCGCAGTGGCTTGCCTACACGCTCTATCGCTGGGAAATGAACATCCGTATGGCGTCTGTGCTCGGCTTCGTGGGTGCGGGCGGACTCGGGCAGATGCTGTACTTCCATCTGTCCCTCTTCCAGCAGGCGCAAGCCGCGACGGTGATGGGGGCCATGTTCGTGCTGGTCTTCATCGTCGATGGTGCAAGCAGCCGGCTGCGGCGCGAGCTCGTTCCGGCCTACGCCTGAAGGCGATCGGCTTCCAGCGCGAGCACGGCATCGGCGACGGCCTCGATGCCCGCGTCCGAAAGATCGCTTGATTCGACGCGGGCGCGTTCGGGCCATGCCGTGAAGTGGCGGGCCTGCGAGCGTGCATAGTGCGGGTCGTAGTGCAGCGCCATCAGCTCGGCGAACAACGGCGACAGCTCGCCAGCGCGCGCCCAGGCTTGCCAGCGTTGCACCGTCTCCTTGCCCTGCAACTCCTTCAGCATGCCGAGCTGGTTCGCGAGTGCCTCGGCGTTGTCGCCGAGATAAGCGTAGTCGCGCAGCAGGTAGGCGAGGCGCGCTTCGGGCGTCGCGGCGATCTCGATACATGGGCTCTCGCGCATTCGCGCCACCATCGGCAAGGGCAGTGCGATGCGCCCGATGCGCGGGCTTTCGCCTTCCACGTACAGCGGGCGATCGAGGTCGACCGATTCGAGCACCTGCGCGATGCGCGTCTCGAAATGCTTCTGCGAAGGTTGAGGGACGCCGGGCAGGGCGCCGAGCAAGGATCCCTTGTGCCTTGCGAAATCTTCCAGGTCGAGCACCTGCGCGCCGCGCCGCGCCAGCGCCTGCAGGACGCGCGTCTTGGCGCTGCCCGTTGCGCCGCAAAGAATGCGCAGCGGCAGCCGCGGGCAGAGCGATTCGAGTTGTTCGAGCACGTGATGRCGAAAGCTCTTGTAGCCGCCGGCAAGTTGCTGGGCATCCCAGCCCACGAGCCGCAGCCAGGTCACCATGGACCCACTTCGCAGCCCGCCGCGCCAGCAATACACGAGCGGCTTCCAGTTGGCGGGGCGGTCCGCGAAGCGCTCGCGCAGATGCTTGGCAAGATTGGCTGCCACCATCGCACCGCCAACACGACGTGCCTCGAACGCGCCTTGCTGCTTGTAGAGCGTACCGACAATGCGCCGCTCCTCGTCGTCCAGCACGGGGCAGTTGATGGCACCGGGAATGTGGTCGAGCGCGAATTCGGCCGGCGAGCGCGCGTCGATGAGCGTGTCGAACGCGTGACGATCGGTGACCCGAACAGGAGGACGTTGCATGACCCGTTCAGTGCCCACGGGAGGCGCGGGTCTGCGCGGCTGGCAAAATGCCGACCCAAACCGGCAGTCTCAAATTCTTCATCATGGAACCGATCGCTCTCACTAGGTTTTCGCACGGCGGCGGTTGCGGCTGCAAGATCGCTCCCGGCCTTCTGGCCGAGATTCTGGCACGCGCCCCGCAGGGCATCGTGCCGCCCGAACTGCTCGTGGGCATCGAGACCAGCGACGACGCGGCCGTCTATCGGCTCAACGCGACGCAGGCGCTGGTCGCCACCACCGACTTCTTCACGCCGATCGTCGACGACCCGTACGACTTCGGCCGCATTGCCGCGACGAATGCGCTGTCGGACGTGTATGCGATGGGCGGCACGCCGATCATGGCGCTGGCGCTGGTCGGCATGCCCATCGACAAGCTGCCGCCCGAAGTGATCGGGCGCGTGCTCGAAGGCGGCGCCAGCGTTTGTCGGGAAGCCGGCATTCCGATTGCGGGCGGCCACAGCATCGACGTGCTGGAACCGATCTACGGGCTCGTCGGCCTGGGGCTGGTTCATCCCGATCGCGTGCGCCGCAATTCGGACGCCCGGGCCGGCGACGTGCTCGTCCTCGGCAAGCCGCTGGGGGTGGGCATCCTGTCTGCGGCGCTCAAGAAGGGGCTGCTCGATGACGCGGGCTACGAACAGATGCTGCGCTATACGACACAACTGAACCGCGTGGGCGTCGAATTGGCCGCCATGGACTGCGTGCACGCGATGACCGACGTCACAGGTTTCGGCCTTGCGGGCCACCTGCTCGAGATCTGCCGTGGTGCGAAGCTGGCGGCGCGCGTGCAACTCGGCGCCCTGCCGATCATCGAGTCCGCGGCCAGGTTCGCCAAAGAAGGCATCGTGACGGGCGCGTCGGGCAGGAACTGGATCGGCTATGGTTCGCAAGTCGAATGGCCGAATTCAGCCGCTTCGTGGCAGCATTCGCTGGTTGCCGATCCGCAGACCAGCGGCGGGCTGTTGGTGAGCGTCGGGGCGGACGATGTCGACGCCGTCGTGGCGGTGTTCCGCGCAGCGGGTTTCGAGCATGCCGCGCCGATCGGTGCACTCCGGCAAGGCGATGGCGAATCGGCGCCCCGCCTTGAATTCACAGCATAAGAATGAGTATCGAGGAGCCTATGAATCGTCGTGCCAGCGCAGTGGGGGCAAGTCTTCTGATTGCCTTGTCGTCATCCGCGGTTTGCGCGCAAGAGCCGGAGGCCGACGAGTTTTCCGGCAAACCCTATTGGGAGGCGCTGATCGGCCCGTTTGCGGTGCACTGGAGCAACAGCGACGAGCACAAGAACGTCTACCTGCTGGGCATCGAGCGAGCCCAGGCGAACGGATTCATCTGGGGGTTTTCCGCGTTCAGCAATTCGTTCGGGCAACCCTCGGCCTATGCCTACTACGGCTATCGCTGGGACAACCTTTTCGGCTACTCCAAACTCTACGCGAAGCTCAGCGGCGGGATCATCTACGGCTACAAGGGCAAGTACGAGGACAAGGTGCCCTTCAACCACGACGGCTTCGGCCTCGGGATCATTCCTGCGATCGGCTACCGGCTGACACCCAAGGATGCCGTTCAGGTTGGCGCGCTCGGGACGGCCGGACTGATCTTCACGTACAACCGCCGGTTCTGACGCTCGACAAAATCCCCTATAATTCAAGGCTTCGCAAAACGCGAACAAACGCGGCGAACAATGCGGCGAACAATGCGGGAATAGCTCAGTTGGTAGAGCGCAACCTTGCCAAGGTTGAGGTCGAGAGTTCGAGACTCTTTTCCCGCTCCAATTCTTAAAAAAAAAGAGGCTTCGGCCTCTTTTTTTTTGTCTTCAATTCGACGCGCTCGATGCCCCGAGCCGCCGCTGCGGCAGCCGCACTGGCACATACGCCAGCCGCCGATCTCGCATCACCAGCAGCGCCACAGTGCGTCCCGGCGGCAGACCCGACACGCTCCGTCGAAACTCATCGACACGATCGACCCTGGCGTCATTCACCGCCACAATGAGATCGCCCGCCCGAATGCCTTCGCTGCGCGCCGCGCCCGTGGCTTCCTTCACCATCAAGCCACCGTCGCTGCCCAGTTGCGTGCGCTGCGCGCTCGACAATTCACCCAGGCTCAGGCCGAGGCCATCGTTCCATTCAGGTGTGAACTCGGCCCGGAGAAAGCTCCTTTGTGCCGGCTCTTCGGCGAGCGTGACCAGAAAAGTGCGCTTCGTGCCTTTGCGCCACACTTCCAGGCGAGCGCGGCTGCCGGGCGGCCGATCGCCAATCTGGCGCAGCAGCTCGGTGAAGTGCGCGATCGGCGCGCCGTCGAGCGTGGTGACCACGTCGCCGCGCACCAGCCCTGCGCCCTGCGCCGGACCGCCGGCATCGACGCGAACCACCAGCGCGCCGCCCGTTGCATCCGGCACCGCGAAAGACTGAGCGAGCGCGGGCGTCATCTCCTGGAAATCGGCGCCGATGCGAGCCCGCCTCACGCGGCCTGAAGCCTTCAACTGTGCCGCGATCTTGACCGCGAGGTTGATCGGAACCGCAAACGACAGGCCCATATAGCCGCCGCTGCCGCTGTAGATCATCGAATTGATGGCGACGACTTCGCCGCGGTTGTTGAACAGCGGGCTGCCTGAACTGCCCGGATTGATTGCTACGTCGGTCTGAATGAAGGGTGTCTCCCCTGCGCCGCCAATGTAGCGGTCGACGGCGCTCACCACGCCGGCGGTGACGCTGCCATGAAAGCCAAAAGGCGCCCCGATGGCGGCGACCCAGTCCCCCGGGGCGAGTTTCGACGAGTCTCCGAGGATGGCGGTCGGAAGTCCGCTCGCGTCGATCTTCATCAGCGCGATGTCGGTACGTTTGTCGACGCCCAGCACCCTCGCCGGGAAGCGGCGGCCGTCGTCCAGCCGCACTTGCGCTTCGTCGATGGCGGAGACCACGTGGGCGCTGGTCAGGATCAGGCCGTCGCTCGTGAGAACAATCCCGGAGGCCAGGTCGCGGGTCTGGCTGACCCGCACGCTTGCGGACAGCGGCCAAGCCAGCCTGTCGCCGAAGTCGGTCTCCGGCGCCATGTCCAGGTCGACGCTGTCCGTCGTTTCCTCGCGTCCGATCCTCAGCGTCCTGATGTCCACCACGCTGGCGCTGCGGCTCGCCACGAGCGAAGAAAAAGAGGTCGCCTCATGCGGCGGCGCTCCAGGCGCGACCGCGCATGCGCTCATGAGGCAAGCAATCATCAACGCGAAGGTCAACGCGACCATTACCCGAGACGGCCGCCCCGTCTGCGCGACGGAAGCGCCGCCGTTCCACAACCGCAGGATCGAAAGATCGCACATGGCGATCTTTCAGATCAAAGAAGCGCGAGGCTGGTTCCTGCGCCTCAGGCGTTCTGCAGGTTGTCGCGCGTCCCATTGCCGCAAGCGGTGGGCGGACTAGCCGGAGAAGCGCATGACGCCATCGTCTACCGCGCCGTAGCGCAACGTGAAGAAGTCGGAGAGATAGTTCTGGTTGAGCTTCCAAGGCCTTTTCTCACCTTGGCGAGGCATCTGTTGCATGGCGCGCTGAAAGTAGCCGGACGAAAAGTCGACCCACGGCTGCAAGGGCATGGCCGGATCGTCCGTCATCGCGACGCACTGCCGTGCACCTGTCTGCTGCATGTGATTGAGCAAGCGACAGACGAAGGTGGCGGCCAAGTCCGCCTTCAGCGTCCATGATGCATTGGTGTAGCCGAAGATCGACGCGAAGTTCGGAACGCCCGCAAACATGATGCCCTTGTAGTTCACCAATTCCGCCGGCTCCAGCTTGCGGCCATCGACGAAAAGCTCGGCGCCGCCGACCACCTTGAGCTTGAGTCCGGTGGCTGTCACCACGAGGTCGGCCGGCAATTCCGCGCCGCTCGCGAGCTTCAGGCCTGATTCGGTGAAGGATTCGATGCGGTCGGTGACCACGCTCGCACGCTGTGCACGAATGGCCTTGAAGAGGTCGCCGTCGGGCACCAGGCACAGCCGCTGTTCCCACGGGTTGTAGCGGGGCGTGAAGTGGGTCTCGACGTCGAAGCCCGGACCCAACTGACGGCGGACTTGCTTGATCAGCGCGGACTTGGCGAACTGCGGCTTGTGCCGGCACACCCTGAAAAGTATGAGCGCGAGCAGCATGTTCTTCCAGCGCGAAAGCGCGTGCGCGCGTGACGCGCCCATGTTCCGCTGGAGCCAACCGGCGACGCGATCGACCGAGGGCCGCGAGGCCACATAGCTGGGCGAGCGCTGAAGCATCGTCACGTGCGCCGCCTGTCGCGCGAGTTCGGGCACCATGGTCACCGCGGTCGCGCCGCTGCCGATCACGACCACGCGCTTGCCGATGTACTCGATGTCATCGGTCCACTGCTGGGGATGCACCACGCGCCCGGCAAATCGCTCGCGGCCCGGAAAGTCCGGTGTGTAACCTTCCGCATAGTCGTAGTAGCCGCTGCACATCAGCAGGAAGGCGCAGCGCAATGAAACCGGCTCGCCGTGGTCGCGTGTGGCCTCTATGGTCCACTGCGCCGCCTCGGACGACCAACTGGCGTTTCGCACGCGATGGCCGTAGCGGATCAGCCGATCGACACCTTCTTCATGCGCCGTGTCGCGCAGGTACTGGAGGATGGCCGATCCGTCGGCGATGGCCTTGTCGTGCGTCCAGGGGCGAAACGAATAGCCCAGCGTGTACATGTCGGAATCCGAACGCACGCCCGGATAGCGAAAGAGATCCCACGTACCCCCGAGCGAGTGCCGTCCTTCCAGAATGGCGACGCTGCGGCCGGGGCACAGCCGCTGCAGGTGTGACGCAGCGCCGACGCCGGACAACCCGGCGCCGACGATCAGCACATCGACGAATTCATCGGCCATCGCTTGGCCGTCCGGCTCGAGCTTCAGGCTTTCGCTGGTGCTTCGCGGCGATTGGCGCCCAGCGCATACACGACCGGCTTTTCGTCAGCCAATTTTTGCGGTACCGCACTTTCGCCGACCGGAACATGCGTGCTTCCGTACACCTCGCGCTCCAGTCGCTTGGCGCGGTCGGCGTACATGCGCGCGAGCGCGCCGTGATGCTCGGCAGCGGCCTGGTGCTCGATGCGCGCCAGGTTTGCCTCCTCGAGCAAGGTCATGATGCGTCTCAGATGGCCGTTCCGGTTGTGCTGAAAAATGCTGAACATCGGATTCCTCCAGTCAGGCAGCGAAGAGGAGGCATTTTTAACTTCAATCGGCCCCGGCGTGTGCGTCGCGGTACCCAACCATTGAGCTAGTCCTACAGGCCGATGACCGCTTGCCTGACAAAGCGCTAGATTGATGGGCGTTGCCCACCCAACCCGCAAGCGCGGGCGACCGTCCGCCGTCCGCCCGCCTACATTTCGTCGATGGCGGTGCTTCGCGTCGCGCCCTGGGCTGCGAGCGCATACCGTTCGCGCGTCTTCACGTAGAAACTGGCGCCGAAGCGGCCGACCGGAAAGTAGTGCTGCAGGCGCACTCGCCATGCTTCGGTGTCGATCAGTTCGTCGCGCGCGTGCATCCAGCGTACCTGGCCGATGAAGATCTGGCGGCTGTCGGTTTCCAGCGTTTCCCACAGCGTGCATTCGAAGGCGACCGGCGCCTCGGCAATGCGCGGCGGCTTCACGGCGTTGCTCGGCAGGGCGGTGAAGCCGACGATGTCGAGTTCGCTCACGTGCGGCGGATGACGGTCGCCGCAACGGTGCATCTGTTCGGCGATGTCCTCGTCGGCCAGATGGATGACGAACTCACCCGTGCGCACGATGTTGGCGGCAGTGTCTTTCAAGACGCCGTCCTGCAGCCGGTTCACACTGATCATCACGATCGGTGGTTCCTCGCCCAGCATGTTGAACATGCTGAAGGGCGCCGCGTTGACCACGCCGAGGGCCCCGATCGTGGTGACCAGCGCGATCGGCCGTGGCACGATGAGGCTCGCCATGAGCTTGTAGCGTTGGTATTGCGTCAGTGTCGCGAAGTCGATGTTCATGGTGCTCTCATGGCGCGCTCGCACTGCGGTGACCGTGCGGTCACAGGACGTTACGGCAAGCCGCGGCGCAGTGGTTTCCAATGGACAGGGAAAGGAAGATTGAAACATGCCCGATCGGGACCCAGCAGAATTCAGGCCAGCTCGCGAAACCTCGATGTGGATCCCCGCGCTCGTGATCATTGCGATCCTCGCGGGTGCTTTCGCCTGGTGGCGTTGGTCCATGCAAAAAGAAGCGCCGCCTGAAGCGCCGCCAGTATCAACAGCGCCTCAGCCGCAACCGGCAGCGCCCGACAACCCCGCGCCCGTGGCGACCGGGCCGCAGAACCTCGTCGAGCCCCTGGCTGAGCCCGACAAGACGCTCCCGCCACTGAACGACGCCGACGCGCGCGTCAACGGTGCCTTGAACGACTTGCTCGGCAAGAAGGGCGTCACTTCGTTCGTGCAGACGGACGGCTTCGTCCGGCGCGTGGTTGCCACGGTGGACAACTTGCCGCGCGCGCAGGCATCTTCGCGCCTGTGGCCGGTGCACCCGACGCCGCAGCGCTTCGAGACGCAGGGCGCCGGCGAGATCAAGACCATCGGCGTCGACAACGGCAATCGCTACACACCCTTCGTGCTGTTCGTGGAGTCGGTCAACACGGCCAACGCCGCGGCGCTGTATGCCAAGCTGTATCCGCTGTTTCAGCAGGCGTACGAAGAGCTGGGTTATCCGGGGCGCTATTTCAATGACCGGCTGGTTGCCGTGCTGGATCATCTTCTGAAGACCCCGGAACCTGCCGGGCCGGTGCAGGTCAGGCTGACCGAAGTGAAAGGCGAACTGAAAGACGAAATGAAGAGCGACGCGGCCTCGAACACCCCGTGGCTACGCTATGAATTCGCCGATCCGCAACTTGAAGCCTTGTCTGCCGGGCAGAAGATCCTGATTCGCATGGGCCCGGTGAACGAGCGGCGGATGAAGACCAAGCTCGCCGAGTTTCGCGGGCTGGTCGCGACCGGCGCTGTCGCCAAGAAATAGCAAGTAGGGCAAGCAAGCGGGCGCTCTACGCTCTATTCAGCGGCAGACGGTGGTCGTACCCACCGGCTGGCAGGTTCGTCCGTCGATGCTTCGGTAGCGGTCGAGTTGACCCGAGTGCGTGAAGTGATTGCCTTGGGTGTCTTCGCAGGTTCGCGAGCCGCAGGAGCGAATGCGCGGCCGCATGTCGCGCGGCCGGGGCGGACGAGAGACGCCAGGGGCGGCATACATCGACCCGTCGTCGATCACGATGCTCTCGACGCCGCGATCGCTCCAGCGTGAGTTGTCGGGTACCGCGCCGCCGGCGTTGCCGTCGCGGCGGCCGTCAATGATGATGGGGGCCGAAGGCGCAGGCGGCGGTGCTGCCGCAACATCCGTGGATTCGACGTTCGCCGCGGGGCGAGGTTTGTCGGCGCCGCGCACGACGCTGATGGGCTCTACCGTCGACACGCGTGCCACCTTCTTGGCGCCCGTCGGACATGCCGCGTCGGTGTAGCTCACGTTGCCGGCAGCGTCGGCGCAGCGGATCACGTCCGCGCCGGCCATCGGAGCGGCGGCGAGCAAAACCGCGAGAAGTACGAGCTTGCGCATGGTCGACATATTGTGTGCTTTTCGCAGAGCAGCAGCGCGCGTGCTGCAACAAAAGTACGCACTGGAGGCGCGGCCTTCAGCTCTTTTTGACGCGCTTGACATGCTTCGACGCAGCGGCGCACGATGCATCGCAGCCGCAAGAACCAACCAAGGAATCCCGTTGGAAAACGCAATGACATCGAAACTGCAAGTACGCGCCGCCCTGTCGGCCGCGTGCATGGCCCTGGCGCTCGCGTGCGTACCCGCCAAGGCGGCCGACATTCCGGTCGTGACCGGCGAGCAATGGACCACGTCGGCCCCGGCCGTGAAGAAGGCGTATCTGGTCGGTCTGGCCAATATCGTGCAGGTCGACGCGGCTTACTCTTCGAGGAACCCGCCGCCGGACGCGCAGAGCTTCATTCCGCGGCTGGCGAAGGGAATGCAAGGACAGACGCTCGACAGCGTGAGTTCGAGCATCGATAAGTGGTACGCCGCCAACCCGGACAAGCTCAAGCGGCCGGTGTTGGACATCATCTGGTTCGAAATGGCCGTTCCCGGTCTGCAAAAGAACAAGTGAAAGGAAACGGATCATGAAACGACTCCACTGGATGGCGGCGGCAGCACTGGCCGGGTCAGTGTTCGCCGTCGGCTGCACCAACATGAGCCCGCAGCAGCAAGGGACGGTGAGCGGCGCCGCGATGGGCGCGGCAGCCGGCGCGGGGATCGCCGCGATCTCCGGAGGCGATGCCTGGATAGGCGCGGCCATCGGCGGCGTTGCGGGTGGCATCGCCGGCAACATCCATGGCGGGCGGCAGCAGCAACGCTGGTAGCCGCCCCGAGAAAGTTTCCTACTTGACCAGTTCGTCCATCGGCACGCAACTGCAGAACAGATTGCGATCGCCGTAGACGTTGTCGACCCGGCCGATGGGCGGCCAGTATTTCGCCGCTTTGAGCGCGACGAGCGGAAACGCCGCCAGCTCGCGCGAGTAAGGGCGCGTCCATTCGCTGGCGAGCAGGCTCGCGGCGGTATGCGGCGCGTTCTTGAGCGGGTTGTCGTCCTTCGGCCAGACGCCTTCCTCGACGCGGCGGATCTCGCCGCGAATGGCGATCATTGCGTCGATGAAGCGGTCCAGCTCAGTCAGCGGTTCGCTTTCGGTGGGTTCGACCATCAGTGTGCCGGGAACGGGGAAGCTCAAGGTCGGCGCGTGGAAGCCGTAGTCGATGAGCCGCTTGGCAACGTCTTCGGCCGTGACGCCGCTGGCGTCCTTCAGCGGGCGCAGGTCGAGGATGCACTCGTGCGCAACGTGGCCGTTGGCGCTTGCATAGAGCGTAGGGTAGTGCTCCTTCAGGCGCGCGCTGATGTAGTTGGCGCTGAGGATCGCGGTTTCAGTGGCAGCCTTGAGACCGGGCGCACCCATCATGCGGCAGTACATCCAGCTGATCGGCAGCACGGCCGCGTTGCCGAGCGGTGCCGCCGACACGGCCCCGACGCCATGCGAGGCAATGCCGCCTGTCGCGTGACCGGGCAGATACGGAACAAGGTCCTCGACCACGCAGACCGGCCCGACACCCGGACCGCCGCCGCCGTGAGGGATGCAGAAGGTCTTGTGCAGGTTCAGGTGGCTCACGTCGCCGCCGAATTCGCCCGGCGCAGCGACGCCCACGAGCGCATTCATGTTGGCGCCGTCCACGTATACGCGACCGCCGTGCGCATGGACGATCTCGCACAGCTCTTTCACGCGCGTCTCGAACACGCCGTGGGTGCTGGGGTAGGTGATCATCACGGCGGCCAGCTTGTCGCCGTGGGTGCCGCATGCGCGCTTGAGATCGTCGATGTCGACATTGCCTTCGGCATCGCAGGCCGTGACCACCACCTTCATCCCCGCCATGTGCGCACTGGCCGGATTGGTGCCATGCGCGGAGAACGGAATGAGGCACACGTCGCGATGGCTCTCGCCCCTTGCTTCATGAAAAGCCTTGATTGCAAGCAGCCCTGCGTATTCGCCTTGTGATCCGGCGTTGGGTTGAAGGCTGATGCCGGCGTAGCCGGTGGCTTCGCACAGCCATGCGCGCAATTGCTTGTCGAGCTGCGCGTAGCCCTGCAACTGCTCCGCCGGCGCGAAAGGATGGATGTTCGCGAATTCAGGCCAGGTGATCGGGATCATCTCGCTGGTCGCATTGAGCTTCATCGTGCAGCTTCCCAGCGGGATCATGGTGCGATCGAGCGCGAGATCCTTGTCGGCCAGGCTGCGGATGTAGCGCAGCATCGCGGTTTCGCTCTTGTGCGTGTTGAATACCGGATGCGTGAGAAAAGCGCTCGCGCGGCGCAAGTCGTCGGGGATGCGCGATGCGATCCGGCCGGCGAGTTCGTCGAAACGCGGCAGCGGCGTTCCGGCGGGCACGAACAGCGCCCAGAGCGTCTCGATGTCCGCGCGCGTCGTGGTCTCGTCCAGCGAAATGCCGACGTGGTTTTGCACGCGCAGACCGAGGTTGACACTGGCGGCGTCCGCGCGTTCGACGACTTTCGCGGTGTCTTCGCCTGTCTTGACGGTGAGCGTGTCGAACGCCGTTGCGTTCACCAGCTCACGGCCCATCTGTTCGAGCCCTTGCGCGAGGATCGAGGTGAGCGACGACACGCGCTGCGCGATGCGGCGAATGCCCTCCGGCCCGTGATAGACCGCGTACATGCTGGCTATCACCGCCGGCAGCACCTGCGCGGTGCAAATGTTCGAGGTGGCTTTCTCGCGCCGGATGTGCTGCTCGCGGGTCTGCAGGGCGAGGCGGTAGGCCGGCTCGCCATGCGTGTCGACGCTGACGCCGACGAGGCGCCCGGGCAGCGAGCGCTTGAATTCGTCGCGGCATGCCAGGTAGGCCGCGTGAGGGCCGCCGTTGCCCATCGGCATGCCGAAGCGCTGCGTGGTGCCGCAGACGATGTCGGCGTCCCATTCGCCCGGCGGCGTGAGCAGTGCGAGCGCGAGCAAGTCCGCCGCCACACAGAAGGCGGCATCGAACTGGTGCGCATGCCCGGCCAGCGGCCGCAGGTCGTGCACGTGGCCGGTGGTGGCCGGGTATTGCGCCAGCACGCCGAAGAATTCACAGCTCGCCATCAGGTGCGGCAGCGTCTCGGACACGGTGCTGACGCGGACTTCGATGCCGAGAGGCGCAGCACGTGTCTTGATGACTTCGATGGTCTGCGGATGACAGTCGCCGGACACCAGGAACACGTTGCTCTTGCTCTTGACGCTACGGCGGGCAAGCGTCATCGCCTCTGCCGCGGCGGTCGCCTCGTCGAGCATCGAAGCATTGGCAATGGCCATGCCTGTGAGGTCGCACACCATGGTCTGGAAATTGACGAGTGCCTCCATCCGGCCCTGCGAGATCTCGGCCTGGTAGGGCGTGTAGGCGGTGTACCAGGCGGGGTTCTCCAGCACGTTGCGCAGGATGACGCCCGGCGTATGGGTGCCGTAGTAGCCCTGCCCGATAAAGCTCTTCGCCACCTTGTTCTTCGCGGCGATCGCCTTGAGTTCGGCCAGCGCCTCAGCCTCTGTGACCGGGGCAGGCAGGCGCATCGGCCGCGCGCGCCGGATGGCGGGCGGGACGATGCCGTCGATCAGTTCGGCCCGCGTGGCCGATCCGATGGCCGACAGCATTCGCGTCTCGTCGGCCGGTTCGATTCCGATATGGCGCGCGATGAATTCCTCGGCGTTCTCGAGCTCGCTGAGCGGAGGAAAAAGGGGCAGGACGGGTGTCGACATGGGGTAGCTTGAGAAGGTTCTGGTTTCGGCAAGTTGTCAGGGACACCGCAGAACTGGCTTTGCCAGGCTGCTGGTGTCGCCCCCTTGCAGGGGGTGGGCGAGAGCGACACGCAGTGCGCGAAGCCTGGGGGTGCGCATTATTCCGCCGAGAATTTCTCGTACGCGGTGTCGTCGAGCAGGGCTTCGAGCTGTGTCACGTCGCTGACGCGCACCTTGAAGAACCAGCCAGCGTCCATCGGAGCGCTGTTGGCAAGCGACGGGTCGGCGCGCAGCGCTTCGTTGACTTCGGTGATCTCGCCGGAGACCGGCATGAAAACGTCCGCGGCAGCCTTGACCGACTCGACCACGCCCGCCACTTCGCCTTGCGCGAAGGACTTGCCGACCTCGGGCAGGTCGACGAAAACGACGTCGCCCAGCGCGTCCTGCGCGTGAACCGTGATGCCAACCGTGACAAGCGCCGCGTCGGCTTCCTGGCGAACCCACTCGTGATCCTTGGTGTACCTGGTGGTCATGAACTGAAGCTCCTTGAGATGAGAAAGTGGGCTGGAAAAAGCAAAGAAAAAAGGCAAAAAAGAGCGCCGCGTGCGGATCGGCCTCAGCCGCGGAAATAGCGCGCGGGAATGAAAGGCATCGTGCTCACTTCCATCAGGACCGGCTTGCCACGGACGATCGCCTGCATGCGCGTGCCGGGCTCTGAATAGGCCAGAGCGACGTACGCCATGGCGATCGGCCGGTCGACGGTGGGGCCGAGCAATCCGCTGGTCACCTGTCCGATCGCAACGCCTTCGAAGGATTCGAGCAGTGTGCCGTCGCGCACTGGCACTCGATCGATCGCGACCAGGCCGACGCGCTTGCGCTTGAGGGTGTGATGGTCGAGGTGGCCCGCCGTCCCGTCCGCAGCCGTGAGCTGTGCCAGCACCTTGGCCGCACCCGGAAATCCGCCTTCGCGGGCTCCGCCGGTGCGCCGGACCTTCTGCATGGCCCACACCAGCGAGGCTTCGACCGGCGTGGTCGTCTCGTCGATGTCGTTGCCATAGAGGCAGAGTCCGGCTTCCAGCCGCAGGGAGTTGCGCGCTCCCAGGCCGATGGGCTTGACCTCGGGTTGGGCGAGCAGCAGCCGGGCCAGGCGCTCGGCGTTCGCAGCGGCAACGGAGATTTCGAAACCGTCCTCGCCGGTATAGCCGCTGCGAGTGACGAAAGTCGGGATGCCGCCGATTTGCGCTGCGCCGCCGGTCATGAAGACAAACCGTTCGATACCCGGTGAAAGCCGCGCCAGTGTTGCGGCAGCCTGCGGTCCTTGAAGGGCGAGCAGCGCGTGGTCCGGCATCGGCGAAACCTGGCAGCGGTGTCCGATTTTGACGGTGATATGCGCGATGTCCGCCTGCTTGCAGGCGCCGTTGACGATCACGAACAGCGAGTTGTGGCCCTCGTTGAAGAACATCAGGTCGTCGAGGATGCCGCCGTCTTCATTCAGCAGCAGCCCGTAGCGCTGCTTTCCAGGTGCGAGACCGATGACGTCGACTGGCATCAGGGTCTCGAACGCGGCCGCGGCCTCGGGGCCTGAAAGCCGCAACTGGCCCATGTGGGAAATGTCGAACAAACCCGCGGCATCGCGCGTGTGCTTGTGTTCGGCCATGAGGCCGGCCGGATACTGCACGGGCATCGAGTAGCCGGCGAAGGGCACCATGCGTGCGCCGAGTTCGACGTGCAGGTCGTGAAGCGGAGTCTTCAGAAGGTCGGTCGATGCGGAGGCCAAGGCTCTCTCCAAAAGGGGCAGTCCAGATCCATGACCGAAGCCATGGGCCACCCCTGCTGTCCGCTTTACCTGAGAGATTCACCCCACGATTGGGGCTTGCTCCTTCGGTGGGCGAGGCCGTCGTGCGACGGGTCGCCTCTCTCCAGCAAGGAAACGCCCTGATGCGGGGCGCTTCGCCAGTCCTTTTGCCTGAGCGTTCGGGCCCGTGTTTTGGTGGGACCTGCGCCTTCGGCGGCCCCGGCGCAGCGGGGCTCTCTCCTGACTGCGCCAGTGTAAGGGATCGAAAGCTCGTTCAACGGCGATTTCAGTGCGATCGCCCAGCCGGGCAAGGCTTGTTCCGCCGCGCCTTCAGCCTCTGCGGCGCATCAAGTATTCGATCGATTCGAACAATGCCTCGCTGAGCAATGCCAGCACTGCGGCCGGCACTGCGCCAGCCAGCAGCAGTTCGCGATCGTTGAGCGCCAGCCCCGTCACGATGCGCTCGCCGAAACCTCCGGCGCCAATGAAGGCCGCGATCGTCGCGGTGCCAATGGCGATGGTCGTCGCCGTCCGTACGCCGGCAAGGATGGTGGGCAGCGCCAGCGGCAACTGCACCACTTGCAGCGTCTGCCCGGCGGTCATTCCCAAGGCGGTGCCGGCCTCGCGCAGCCCTGCCGAAACCTCGGCCAAGCCCGTGACCGTGTTTCGCATGATCGGCAACAGCGAATAAAGCGTGAGCGCGATCAGCGCCGGAACGAGGCCGATCGCGCCCACTGCGGAGATCAATATCGCCAGCAGCGCAAGCGAAGGAATCGTCTGCAGCAGCCCCGTGAGCCCGAGCACGAGCGCACGCGTTCGAAGGTGTGGAAACACGAGGATGCCCAATGGCACCGCGATCAGGATGCCCAGCCCCACCGAAACCGCGACCAGCAGCAGGTGCTGGCGCGTGAGCCGGCCGAGGTCCGGGCCGAAGAGCTTGGCGAGGAAACCGCGCGCCGCGGCATCCTTCGGGCGCGCGGCGCCGGCTGCCTGGGTCGTGTTGGCGTTGGCCGGCTGGGCGACGATCTTGCTTTGCGCGAGGAAGTCGCGCGCAATGACATCGAAGCCCACGCCCTGCAATTCGGCACGCGCATTCATCTCGATCATCGCGTGCTCGTCCACCCGGCCTTCCAGCTTCTGCATCGCCGCCCATGCCTGCGGCCAGCGCGTGGGCACGTCGAGGCGGTAGAGCACCACAGCGTCATAGCGCGGAAAGTAATGGCGGTCGTCTTCGAGCACGCGCAGGCCGAGATGATCGATCTTGGCGTCGGTCGTGTAGATGTCGGTCACGTCGATCTGCTTCGCGGCGATCGCGTCGTAGGCCAGTCCGTGGTCGAGCCCGGTCGGCGTCTGCGTGAAGCCATAGCGAGCGGCCAGCCCTTGCCAGCCGTCGGCGCGTCCGAGGAATTCGTTCGACAGGCCGAGTTTCAGCTCAGGGTGGGCAGCGAGGTCGCCGAGCGTTCGCACGCCCAGCCGCTCGGCATCGGCCGCGCGCATGGCGAGCGCATAGCCGTCGTTGAAGCCGAATGGAATCGCAATGCCAAGTCCCAATGGACGAAGCGCCGCGTTCATGTCCTCCAGCGTCATGGGCTGGGCGCTCTTGAGGATTTCGAGGGCAATGGTGCCGGTGTATTCGGCATAGAGATCGATGCCGCCGGAGGTCAACGCTTCGTAGACGATGGCCGTATTGCCGAGTCCTTGCCGCACGACGGGCGCGGGTGTGGTGTGCGCTGCCGCGGTCTGCGCGAGCACCTGCGCGAGGATGTACGACTCGGTAAATCGCTTCGATCCGATGCGGAGCTCGCCGGCGCCTCCTTGGGCGTGCGACGGCAAGGCTGCGCCGAGAAGGCCCAGGCAGGCCAAGGCGATGAGCCAGGTTCGGCGCAGAGAACGCATCGAGGCAGTGTATCGGCGCCGCGACTCCGATGAGGCGTTTCGAGGGACTGGTTCGTCTCCTACAGACGATCGTGCGCCGTGCCGATGCTGCGGTGCAGCGCCTGAACCAGAATGAATGCGTGCGCATCAACTACATCCGTCGCGGTGAAGGCAAGCCCTTGTTGCTCATCCACGGCCTGGGAGGCACCTGGCGTTCGTGGAGGACCATCCTCACGCCGCTGGCTGCGGAGCGCAGCGTGGTGGCGATCGATCTGCCGGGGTTCGGCAAGAGCCCTGAACTGGATGGCGAAGTTTCTATTGGCACTCTTTGCGATGCGGTCGCCTTGTTTCTCAAGGAACACGATCTCATGGGAATCGATGCCGCTGGCAGTTCAGTGGGCGCGCAACTCATTCTGGAATTGGCGCGGCGCGGCGGTGTCGTCGGGGCGGTCGTGTCGCTCGGGCCGCTCGGCTTCTGGGAAGGCTGGGAGCGCCATGCGTATCGAGCATCCGTGTGCCTTTCCTGGCGAATGGCGCGTGCACTGCAATTCGCCATGCCGGCGATCACGGCGAACGAATGGTCGCGCGTGCTGCTGCTGGGGCACGTCTCGGCGCGCCCGGCCGGTCTTTCGCCTTCGCTGGTCCTGGATGAAATGCGCAACTTCGCATCGGCAGCTTCCTTCAACCTGGTCCTGAAGAACCTCATACAAGGGTCGCCGCAGGAAGGCGCTTTGGTCGGCAGTCTCGAAAAGCAACTCGTGATCGGCTGGGGGCGCTTCGACCGCCTCTGCTTCCCGATCCAGGCCGCTCGCGCGCAGCAACTCTTCCCGGACGCTCGCGTCCACTGGTTCGACCGGTGCGGACACTATCCCCATTGGGATGCGCCGGACGAAACCGCAAAGTTGATACTAGCGACCACGGCCGACTGAACGGCGCACCCGAGGAACACGATGGCAAAAGAAAAGAAAGAAAAGAGAGACAAGAAAGAGAAGAACGAAAGCAAAGATGGGAACGACAACGACGCGCATCCCCTACCGGACGTGCATGGCGCACGCGAACTCCCTTCGGTGGTGGTCGAGGGCTATAGCCTGCAATTGCGCGACAAGGACGGTTTTGTCGGTGACGCGGCCAGCCAGACGGCCTTCAGGGAACTGCTCGAGCGCTGGCGCCGCCGCAGCCGACGCAAGGGGACTGACCCGCTGGGAAGGCGTCATTCCAGGGATCTGAGCAAGCGGGTCCTCGACAAGGCCATCGGCGAAGAGGCCTCACGGGCCGCCGATGTCGTGCATGCCGTCATCGAGGAATTCGCGGAAGACCTGGCTTGGGTGATCGACCGGTTTATGCGTCACCCCTCATGGAAGGGCGTCGAGCGGGTCGTGATCGGCGGCGGCTTTCCGGAAAGCGACGTCGGCGAACGCGCGATCCTGCAGGCCGCGGCCATCCTCCAGGAAATGGGGCAGTCGGTGCAATTGGGCCGCATCTCGCATGAGACCGACGATGGCGGCCTTCTCGGCTGGGTGCACCTGGTTCCGCCGCCGCTGCTGAAGGGCCGCGACGCCATTCTTGCGCTCGACATCGGCGGCACCAATGTGCGCTGCGGCGTCGTCAAGACGCGGATCAGGCGCTCAGCCGACCTCTCCAAGGCCAAGGTGGTTCACCGCGAGAAATGGCGCCATGCCGACGATGGTCCCAGCCGCAAGGTCCTGGTCGAAACGCTCGCGGAAATGCTCGCCAGGCAGATGCGGCATTGCGACAAGAAGGGCATTCGACTTGCCCCGTTCATCGGCATCGGATGTCCCGGGTTGATTCGCAAGGACGGATCGATCGCGCGCGGTGCGCAGAACCTGCCGGGCGACTGGGAGAGCGAGCATTTCCATCTGCCCAGCGAGCTTTGCAAAAAAATCCCGCTGATCGGCGGACACCCCACGGTCGCGCTGATGCACAACGATGCGGTGGTCCAAGGGCTGAGCGAACTGCCCTTCATGCAGGACGTGGAGCGCTGGGCGATCCTGACGATCGGTACCGGGCTCGGTAACGCGAGCTACACGAACAAGTCCGCCGAATCGGGAAAGGGCATCAAGAAGAAAACGAAGCGCTGAAGCGCACCTGGTTTCAGGCGAGTTCGCGGCCGAAGAATCGCAAGGTGCGATCCCAGGCACGCTCCGCCCAGACCGCGTCGTATTGCGTGATCGGGATGCGCCCCGGGCCCTGCGCTTCCTCGTTGGCGAAGGCATGGTGCGCCAGGTAGCGGTGCCCCTCGTATCGCACGCCCGCGGCGTTCAGTTTTTCTTCGAGGCTTTCGACGCCTGCGATCGCAAAGGCCTGATCCTGCGTGGCCCAGTGAGCCATCAGCGGCGCAGTGATCTTCGACGCATCGACGTACTCCAGCGGCGGGTAGCCGTACCACACGACCACGGCGTCGGCCTCGGGGGCCATGGTCGAGGCGAGGAGGGTGACCGCTCCGCCCATGCAAAAGCCGGTGACGCCGACCTTGCCGCCGCGCGCCTTCAGGAACTGCACCGCCCCGCGGACGTCCTGTGACGCCGCGTCCGCGAAGTTCAGGCCGTCCATCAGGTGATGGGCTTCCTCGGCTTCGACCGTGGACTTTCCGCGATACAGGTCTGGCACCAGGGCGGTGAACCCTGCTTCTGCAAACCGATTGGCCACCCCGCGGATCTGATCGTTCAATCCCCACCATTCCTGGATCACCACGACGGAGCCGAAGGGCTTGTCGGCTTCTGCAAGGTAGCCTTGAACGGCGCCGCCATCGGGCCGGTTGAACTGGACGAGCTTTGTCATGCATCTCTCCTGAAGTTGCTTGCGACGAGAAGGCGAGTATCGGACAACGAGGCATTGCCGGCATGCCCGCCCGGCGCTCGGTCAGAGCTGGAACGCGATGGTGAGAAGCAGCCCCTCCGCCAGATCGCGAAGGAGGCCCGGCCGGCGCGCCCGGTAGGTCTCACCGGCCGAAGCGGTGGTTTCGATCCACTGAGCCAGCCAGTCGATCTGGCGGTGGCCGTAGAACACCACGGCCGCCTCATGGTTGATGAGCAAGCTGCGCAGGTCGAGATTGATCGATCCGCACATCGCGAGGTCTTCGTCCACCACCACGGCCTTGGCGTGCGCCATGAAAGGCAACATGCGAAAGGTGACCCCTGCGCGAGCGAGGTCGCGCATCGCGCGTGCGCGAACGAAGTCGGCCAGACGGTGATTCGATCGGGCCGGGATGGCGATCGTCACCTGCACGCCGCGCCGCGCGGCCAGGCGCAGCGCGTCGCGCAGTCCGTCGCCCGGAACGAAGTAAGGAGTGATGGCGAGCAGTCGCTGCTCGGCGCGAAAGCAGGCGTCGATGAGCAGGGCGTGTGCCGTGTCTTCGGTCTGGTCGGGCCCGCTCGGCAGGAACTGCGCGAGGTCGCCTCCAGCGGTCGTTTCGATGGCGGCCGAAGCGCGCGCCTTGCGCTTGCGCACCGACGACCAGTCATGGTCGAACTGCCGCGCCGCCGCGGCGGCCACGCTGCCCCGGAGATCGAAGGACAGGTCACGCCATGGAATCGGATGATCGTCGTTGCCGGTGAAGTACTCGCCAGCAAGATTGCGGCCGCCCGACCAGAGCCACTGGTCGTCGGCAATGGTGAGCTTGCGGTGGTTGCGCAGGTTTCGCGGGCCGGTGCGCCGCAAGCTGAAGATGGGACGAAACACCGCAACTTCGGCGCCCGCTTCGCGCAGCGTGTCGAAGTGCGAGCGCGGCAGTGAAAGCGCGCCGAAGCCATCGAGCAGCACGCGCACCGCCACCCCTTCGCGCGCGCGCCGCGACAGCCGGTTGATGACTTCATGGCCCAGCGCGTCGTCACCGATGATGAAGGTGCCGACGTCGAGCCGCGTCCGTGCGCGTTCGATCACCTCGAAGAGCGCATCGCGCGCAGCCGCGCCATCGGAATGGAAATGAATGTCGCAGGGCCCGGGCGGCGCCAGGCCGAAGCTCTCGATCAAGTCGGCGGCCCAATGCCCCGTCGGGCCGGTGCGCGGCGGACGGGGAGAGCCCGCCGGCCGGAGCTTGCGTTGGCCGAACAACAGGTACATGGGAAGGATGACGTAGGGCATCAGCGCAAGTCCCATGACCCAGGCGATGGCCGTCGAAGGCGCGCGCTGTTCGCGCCGCCCGCGGGTCGTCAGCACATAGACGAGCAGCGCGAACGTGACGACCAGCAAATGCTGCGACGGCGAGGGCAGCCAGTCGAGCAACTCGTCGATCTGATTCACGTGCGGAGATGCGACTGCAGGAAAGCGGGCACCGGCCGCCCGTGCGATGCGAGGAAACGCATCATCGCGCCGACCACTTCGCGCACGGCGGGCCGCTCGCCAACGCGATCACGCCAGGCCACCAGCCGCGGGGTGGAGGATGTCATGCCGGCTCCCTTGCGGTCGGCGAATACATGCGCCATGTAGAAGGCTATGTCGGCGTACGAATAGGGGCCGGCGAGATAGTCGCGGCCTTCGAGAAGAAGATCCAGGTCCTTGCAAAAGCGGTCGCACGCAGCACACGCCGCCCGCGCCGCGGGACTCTGCATGTCGTCCTGCAGCCCAAAAAGCTTCACGACGTGGGGAAAGAAAACCTCATCCGACTTGAGTTCGAGTTGTCGCGCCCGGGCACGCGCGGAGACTTCGGCGGGCCACAGCGGTGGATCGGGAACGAGGTCTTCGAGGTACTCGAAGATCTGAGTCGAATCGAACAGTTCGAGGTTGCCGTCGACCAGCACCGGCACCTGCTGCTTCGGGTTGATCCGCAGCACATCCGGATGCTTGGGCTCGTAGTTGTCGTCGCGGTCGAAAGGCACCATCACGCACTCGAACGGCAGGCCTTTCTCAAGAGCCGCGATCTGCGCCTTGGCGCCGAACATGCTGAGGGGACCGGTGAAGAGCTTCATCCCCGAAGCCTACTTCACCCCAGCGCCAAAACAAACCGCCCGCCGGAACGGCATCTTCGGGAAACACCGCGGAACCGGCTTTGCCGGGCCGCTGGTGTTGCCCCCGGCAGGGGGTCGGCGAGCGACACGAAGTGCGCGCAGCCTGGGGGCGAGCCTAGCGTTAGCCCCCCCAGACCTCTTGGGCTGTCTCTATGACCAGACGCAGCTTGGCACGTTGCGCCTCGACAGCGATGTTGTTGCCGTGCACCGTGCTGGAGAAACCGCATTGCGGCGACAGGGCGAGCTGGTCGAGCGAAACGTATTTGGCGGCGGCCTCGATGCGGCTCTTGAGCTCGTCCTTGTCTTCCATTTCGCCGAACTTGGTGGTCACCAAGCCAAGCACGACCGTCTTGCCCTTCGGCAGAAAGCGCAGGGGACGGAAATCTCCCGAGCGCGCGTCGTCGTATTCGAGGAAGTAGGCGTCGAGATCCATTTCCTTGAGCAGCGCCTCGGCCACCGGCTCGTAGTTGCCGGCTGCGGCGTGCGTGCTCTTGAAGTTGCCGCGGCACAGGTGCATTGCCAGCGTCATGCCGGCCGGCTTTTGCGCGACGACCTTGTTGATGAAGGCGGCATAGCGGTGCGGCAGTTCGTTCGGGTCGTCGCCGCGCTGGCGGGCTGCTTCGCGCATTCTTTCGTCGCAAAGGTAGGCGAGATTGGTGTCGTCCATCTGCACATAGGTGCAACCGGCGTCGGCCAGCGAGCGAAGCTCGTCGCCATAGGCCTGGGCCACATCGTCGTAGAAGGTCGGATCGAGTTCCGGGTAAGCCTCCTTGCTGATGCCGGCGCGGCCGCCGCGAAAGTGCAGCATGGTGGGCGAGGGGATCGTGACCTTGGGCGTGTTGCCGGCCGACACCTGGCTCTTGAGGTACTGGAAATCCGCCAGCTGGATGTTCTTGGCGTGGCGGACCTTGTCGATCACGCGCATCACCGGCGGGGCAAGTTCCTCTGTGCCGTCGGCCTTGCGGATCGTGACCGGAATATCCGTTTTCACGCCGCCGAGCTGTTCGAGAAAGTCGATGTGGAAATAGGTACGGCGGAATTCCCCGTCGGTGATGCTCTTGAGGCCAACGTCTTCCTGGAACTTGACGATCTCCGTGATGGCCTTGTCTTCGACCTTGCGAAGCTGCTCGGGCGTGATTTCGCCCTTGGCTTTTTGCTCTCGGGCTTCGAGCAGGTATTTGGGGCGCAGGAAGCTGCCGACATGGTCATAGCGGGCAGGCAGTTGGGCATGCTGGGACATAGGTGGCTCCGTCAAAACTGGAATAGAACGGTCGATCGTATCCGCACAGGACTGATGCGCAGCGGATACACCGGGATGAGTGTTTACCCTCGAAACTGGGCGGCCTGGTCAATCTTCTGGGTTCGTATGTATACAGTCCGTATCCCGTGAACGATCGCATCCATCCCGCCAGCAGCCATGCCGTCGCCGCCGTGTCCGGCGAACCCGAAGCGGGCGGCTCGCAAGCCGTCAAGGCCCAGTTGCGGCTGCGAGAGATGGTGCTGGCCGGCGAACTGGCCGGCGGTGCCCGCATTGCCGAAGTCGCCATCTCCGAATTGCTCGGCGTCTCCCGAACCCCGGTGCGCAGCGCCCTAATGCGCCTCGAGCAGGAGGGCTTGCTGGAGGCGCTGCCCAATGGTGGCTATGCCGTGCGGACTTTCTCGGAGCGTGACGTGTCGGATGCCATCGAACTGCGCGGCACGCTCGAAGGTTTGTCGGCGCGGCTCGCAGCCGAGCGCGGCGTGGCGCCGGTGGTGCTGCGCGAGGCCCGTGCGTGTCTCAAGCGCATCGACGAGCTGTTGTGCGAACCGGCGCTGGACGATGCCGCGTTCTCGCGCTATGTGGCTTTCAACGAAGAGTTTCATCGCCTGCTGTCCGAGCTGTCCGCGAGCCCGCTGATCAGCATGCAGACCGAGCGCGTCACCAACTTGCCCTTCGCATCGCCATCGGCCTTCGTCGTCGTGCAGGCCAATGCGCCTGCCGCTCGAGACATGCTGCTGATCGCACAGGACCAGCATTGGCAGGTGTTGGACGCGATCGAAAACCGCGAGGGTTCCCGCGCCGAGGCGCTGATGCGCGAGCACAGCCGCATCGCCCAGCGCAACCTCCGCGAGGCGCTGCACGGCCTGCAGGCGCATCCTTTGCCGGGCGTGAATCTCATCCGCCGCCGAACCTGAACATTGCACCCGCACGATGGACCTGCATGACTTGCCTCTGCCACCCCCCATTGCGCGATGATCGCGCGTCCAATTTCATGATCGCGCAGAAATCCGATCCTGCGGCGGCAAGCTAGGTGTTTGCCGAAGCCCGCGTCCACTTGCATCTCGTCACAATATCCACCGTTTCGCCAATTCAGCACCTATCGAAAAGGAGAGCTCCATGCTTCGTCGTCATCTCGTCAAGGCTGCCAGCCTGACCGCCATTGCGCTGGCCATGCCTTCGGCATTCGCCGCGGACAACACGTTCAAGATCGGCCTGATCCTTCCGATGACCGGCCAGCAAGCTTCCACCGGGCGCCAGATCGAGGCCGCCGCGCGTCTTTACATGGCGCAGAACGGCGACACGGTCGCGGGCAAGAAGGTCGAACTGATCGTCAAGGACGACACCGGCTTGCCGGACGTCACCAAGCGCCTGGCGCAGGAATTGGTCGTCAACGACAAGGTGAACGTGCTCGCCGGCATGGGCATCACGCCATCCGCGCTGGCCGTCGCACCGATTGCCACGCAGTCGAAGACGCCGCTGGTCGTGATGGCGGCTGCCACGTCGAGCATCACCGAAGCGTCTCCGTACGTCGTGCGCTCGAGCTTCACGCTGCCGCAGGTCTCGGTGGCCATGGGCGACTGGGCGCCAAAGAACGGAATCAAGACCGTGGTCACGCTGGTCTCCGACTATGGCCCCGGCAACGACGCCGAGAAGTACTTCAAGGAGCGCTTCCAGCTCAACGGCGGCAAGGTGCTCGATTCGCTGCGCGTGCCGCTGCGCAATCCCGACTTCGCGCCCTTCCTGCAGAAAGTGCGCGACGCCAAGCCTGACGCGCTGTTCGTCTTCGTGCCCTCCGGCGCGGGCTCGGCCGTGATGAAGCAGTTCCTCGAACGCGGCATGGACAAGGCTGGCATCAAGCTGATCGCCACCGGCGACGTGACGGACGACGATCAGCTCAACGACATGGGCGACGGCGCGCTGGGCGTGGTCACCTCGCACCACTATTCGGCGGCCCATCCCTCGGCGATGAACAAGAAGTTCGTCGAAGCCTTCGAAAAGGCCAACAAGAACATGCGCCCCAACTTCATGGCCGTCGGCGGCTATGACGGCATGCGCGTCATCTATGACGCCCTCAAGACGACCAAGGGCCAAGGCGGTGGCGAAGCACTCCTCGCCGCAATGAAGGGCCAAGTCTTCGAAAGCCCCCGCGGCCAAGTCCTCATCGACGCCCAGACCCGCGATATCGTGCAAGACGTGTACCTGCGCAAAGTCGAGAAAAAAGACGGCCAGCTCTACAACGTCGAGTTCGACGTCATCAAAAACGTCAAAGACCCCGGCAAGACCAAGCAGTGATGCACCCCCCGCCCTTGACCGCTGACAACGCAAAATCCGCCCCCACCCCATTCGGAAAATACCGTGGAACCGGCTCCGTCGGGCCACTGGTATTGCCCCCGGTAGGGGGTAGGCGAAGCGACACGAAGTGCGCGAAGACTGGGGGCGAGCCATGCTAACCATTCTGTTTGACGGCATCGCCTACGGCATGCTGCTGTTCGTGCTCGCGGTCGGCCTGGCCGTGACGCTGGGGCTGATGAACTTCATCAACCTCGCGCACGGGGCATTCGCCATGGCCGGCGGCTACCTGACGGTATTCGCCATGCAACAGCTCGGCGTGCCTTTTCTCCTTTGCCTGCCGCTCGCGTTCATCGTCGTCGGCGCCGCGGGCGCGCTGCTAGAGCGCACGCTTTATCGTCCGATGTACGGCAAGCCGCACCTCGACCAGGTGATGTTCTCCATCGGCCTTGCGTTCATGGCGGTCGCAGCGGTCGACTACTTCGTCGGCTCCTCGCAGCAGAACATCCACCTGCCCGAATGGCTTCGCGGACGCACCGAGATCGGTGACGGCGCGCTGATGCTGGGCATGGGCCACTACCGGATCTTCATCATCGCCGTGTGCGCGTTGCTGACCGTGGTGCTTCAGCTGATCCTCACGAAGACGCGCTTCGGCAGCCGGCTTCGCGCCGCCGTCGATGATCCGCGGGTTGCCGCCGGCATGGGCATCAACGTGAACGTGGTGTTCCTGCTGACTTTCGCAGTGGGCTCGGGGCTGGCCGGCCTGGGGGGTGCGCTGGGCGCCGAGATCCTCGGCCTCGATCCGACCTTCCCGCTGAAGTACATGATCTACTTCCTCATCGTGGTGTCCGTCGGCGGCACCTCATCGATCACCGGGCCGCTGCTGGCTGCGCTGCTGCTTGGCATCGCCGATGTGGCCGGCAAGTATTTCATTCCGAAGATGGGCGCCTTCACGGTGTACCTGCTGATGATCTTCATTTTGATGTGGCGGCCGCAGGGCCTGTTTACGCGCAAGGGAGCGCGTTGATGGACTTTCAGCAACCGCTCTTGCGCAAGGCGCGCTGGCGACTCTGGGAGTTCGTCGTCTGGGCCGTGGCTTTCGTACTGCCGCTGATCTTCCCCTCCCATGCGCTCATGATCAACGAGATCGCCATCGTCGGGCTGTTCGCGATGTCGCTCGATCTCATCCTCGGCTACACCGGCATCGTGTCGCTCGGACACGCCGGGTTCTTCGGGCTCGGTGCCTATGCGGCGGCGCTCTTTGCCAAGCACGTGATGCCCGACCCGACTGTCGGACTGCTGGTCGCGATCGTGGTGTGCGCGGTCGTCGGCGCAATGGCCAGCGTGACCATCCTGCGCGGCACCGATCTCACGCGACTGATGGTCACGCTCGGAACCGCGCTGCTTCTCCTGGAGCTTGCCAACAAGCTCGACTGGCTCACCGGCGGCGCCGACGGATTGCAGGGCGTGGTGATGGGTCCCGTCCTCGGTTTGTTCGACTTCGATCTCTTCGGTCGCACGGCGGCCTGGTATTCGATGTCCGTACTGCTGCTGCTCTTTTTGCTGATGCGCCGCCTTGTGCATTCGCCCTTCGGGGCCACGCTGATGGCCGTGCGCGACAACCGTCTGCGCGCGATGGCGATCGGCATTCCCGTGGTTTGGCGCCTCGCGGTGATCTACACGATCGCTGCGGCAGCGGCCGGAGCGGCCGGCGCGCTGCTTGCGCAGACCACCGGCTTCGCGTCCCTCGACGTACTTTCGTTCGACCGCTCGGCCGACGTGCTGTTGATGCTGGTGATCGGCGGGGTCGGCTGGCTTTACGGCGGCGTGGTTGGCGCCATCGTTTTCAAGCTGTTGCAGGACACGCTCTCCAGCGTCACGCCGCAGTACTGGATGTTCTGGATCGGCTTGATCCTTGTGCTGATGGTGCTGGTCGGCCGCGATCGGCTGTTCAAGCCGTGGACGTGGTTTGGCGCCCGCGCGGGAGTCAAGCCATGACCGCTACGGCAAACGACATCGTCCTTTCCGCAACGGGCCTCGTGATGCGCTTCGGCGGGATCACGGCCACCAACAATGTCACGCTGAACCTGCATCGCGGCGCACGCCATGCGTTGATCGGCCCGAACGGCGCCGGCAAGACGACGCTGATCAATCTGCTGACCGGCGTGCTCACGCCCACCGAGGGCCGCATCGTCCTTGAAGGCGAGGACATTACGCGCCTTGCGCCGCACCGCCGCGTGGCGAGAGGGATGGTTCGCACTTTCCAGATCAATCAGCTGTTCGATTCGATGACGCCCCTGGAGACGCTCGCCCTGGTGGTCTCGCAGCACACCGGCGTGGGCACCGACTGGTGGCGGCCGCTCGGCGCGTCGAAGCAGGTGGCCGAACGCGCCGGTCGACTGCTGGAGCAATTCCGTCTGGCGGACGTGGCCCAGCAACAGACGAAGCATCTGGCCTACGGCAAGCGCCGTCTGCTGGAAATCGCCATTGCGCTGGCCTGCGAGCCGCGCGTCCTGCTGCTCGACGAGCCCGTCGCTGGCGTGCCTGCCGGCGAACGCGAAGAACTGCTCGAAACCGTCGCCGCGCTGCCGGCCGACGTGTCCGTGCTGCTGATCGAGCATGACATGGACCTCGTCTTCAGCTTTGCCGACCGGATGACCGTGCTGGTCAACGGCACCCTGCTGACCGAAGGCGACCCCGACACGATCGCCAACGACCCGCGGGTGAAAGAGGTCTACCTGGGCCATGGAAGTGATGTGGACCCCCAAGCTCACATACGTTCGCAGCCCCCCGAGGGGGCGCAGGCCTCCCTTGGGGCGGCCCGGCGGGAGACCTGACATGTCTGAATTGCTTCGCATCGAAAACCTGAGTGCCGGATACCGCGAGGCGGTCGTGCTGCACGACGTCAACCTCGCCATCGGACAAGGCCAGACCCTGGCGCTGCTGGGCCGCAACGGCACCGGCAAGACCACGCTGATCAACACGCTCGCGGGCGCGACGCGCCAGCACGGCGGCAGCATTTCGCTCGGCGGCGTGGCGCTGCACAAGCTGTCGTCACACCAGCGCGCGTCAGCGGGCATCGGATGGGTGCCGCAGGAGCGCAACATCTTCAAGTCGCTGACCGTGCACGAGAACCTCACCGCCGTCGCCCGCCCGGGCAAGTGGAACCCGCAGCGCGTCTACGAGATGTTCCCTCGACTGGCCGAGCGGAAGTCCAACCTCGGAACGCAACTGTCGGGCGGCGAGCAGCAGATGCTCGCGGTCGGGCGCGCGCTGGTGGTCAATCCGACGCTGCTGCTGCTCGACGAGCCGCTCGAAGGCCTCGCGCCCATCATCGTGGAAGAACTGCTTCGCGCCATTCGCCGCATCACGCAAGGCGAGGGGCTGTCAGCCATCGTCGTCGAACAGCATCCACAGGCGATCCTTGCGATTTCCGACGAAGCGGTCGTGCTGGACCATGGCACGGTCGTCCATGCCGACCGGGCGGCCACGCTGCGCACGCAACCCGAAGTGCTGGAGCGTTTGCTGGGGGTTTCGCGCTAATCTCCGGCCTCAGTTCTTCATCTTCGTGAGGAGATCAGGCCATGGCTTCCATTCGACGCGAGATTCAGGTGGCGGCAAGCGCCGCCGCCATCTGGGATGCCGTCCGCGACGTCGGCGAAATTCATCGCCGCCTGGTCCCGGGCTTCGTCAGTGATTGCCGCATGGACGGCGACGATGCCCGAATCGTCACCTTCGCCAACGGCATCGTCGCGCGAGAGGTGATCGTCGACCTCGACGAAGCCGCCCGCCGCATCGTCTGGTCCGCCAGCGGCGGCCGTCTCACGCATCACAACGCATCCCTGCAAGTATTCGCAGAGGAGGCCGGAACCAGCAGGCTTGTCTGGATCGCCGACCTCCTGCCCAATGCCATGGCCGCCCCGATCGCTGCCATGATCGAAGAGGGCATGCGCGCAATGAAGCGAACCCTCGAAGCAAACCCTTGAACACAGCAGCGCCTCTCTTCCAGAAACACCGCGGAACCGGCTAAGCCGGGCCGCCGGTGTTGCCCCCTGCAAGGGGGTGGAGGAGCGACACGAAGTGCGCGGAGCCTGGGGGTGTGCCTAATATCCGGCGGTGAAGCGAACGCGCGAGTGCTTGGGCCTTTCGAGCTCGTCGGCCAGCGCGATGGCGTAGTCCTCCATCGAGATCCAGCTTTTGCCATTGGCGTCCGTCAGCAGTTGATCGCCGCCGAGCCGGAACTTGCCCGTACGCTCTCCGGGCGCGAACAGCGCGGATGGCGAAAGAAAGGTCCAGTCCAGTTCCTTCTCGCTGCGCAGCCGCTTCAGGAGCGCGCCGCCGGCGCCGGCCTCCGCCTTGTAGGCGTCTGGAAAGTTCGGCGTATCGATCAAGGCTTTGCCGGGCGCTACCTCCAGGCTGCCTGCTCCGCCGACAACCAGCAGCCGTGGCACGCCCGCGCTCTTGGTCGCTGCAATCAGCGTTTCGGCATCACTCCCGCCGACGAAGCGGGTGGCGCTGATCACGGCATCGTGGCCCCGAAGGAGCGGGACCAACGCATCGACGGAAGTGGCATCCGCAGTCTTCACGGTGAGTTGCGGGTGTGGCGCGACGCCTTCCGCCTTGCGGGCAATTCCGGTCACGGTGTGGCCGCGTTGAAGCAGTTCGTGGGCGATACGAGAACCGGCGTTGCCGGAGATACCGAGGAGGGCGATTTTGCTCATGGTGATCCTTGTACGAAGATGGGTGCGATCGATCGTATGTTTCTCCGGTCGGTCTAAAAACACCGTTGAGCGCGCAGGTTTGTTGCAGAATTCGGTCGAATATGGACCGTATTGCCGCCGCTGAAGTCTTCGTATCGATTGCCGAGCGGGCCAGCATGACAGCTGCGGCCGAGGCGCTCGACATGTCACGCGCCATGGTCTCGCGCCACCTTGCACAGATGGAGCAGTGGGCGGGAGCGCGGCTCCTGCATCGCACGACCCGACGCGTGAGCCTGACTGAAGCGGGGGCGGAAACCCTTGTGCGCTGCCGGCGCATGCTCGAAGTGGCCGCGGAGATGCCAGCCGCCGCCGCGGCGGATGCCGACACGCTGCGAGGACTGCTACGGGTAGCGAGTTCGCACTCTCTGGCCCAGGAGGTGCTTGCCGCCGCCGTCTCCGAATTCCTGCGCCGCCATCCGCTGGTTTCCATCGACCTCCACATGGGTGCCAAGTCCGTCAACCTGGTCGAAGAACGGATCGACTTGGCGATCCGGATCACCAACGATCTTGATCCCAACCTCATCGCCCGCCCGCTCGGCCGATGCGATTCGGTGATCTGTGCTGCGCCCGCCTACGTGGCTGCAAAAGGAAAGCCATCGAGCGTGGAAGACCTGGCGACCCACAACTGCCTGACTTACTCCTACTTCGGCAAAAGCCTGTGGGAGTTCGAGCGGGCGGGCGAGCGGGTTGCGGTGCCGGTCAGCGGCAATCTGAGCGCCAACGAATCGCAGGTGCTGCTTTCGGCGGCCATCGAAGGCGCGGGCATCGCGATGCAGCCGGCGTATGCCGTTCGTGCGCCGATTGCGGGCGGGCGTTTGGTGGCACTCCTGCCGGACGCGGTGCCGCAGCCGCTCGGTGTATACGGGCTATATGGTTCACGGCGCCAGATGCCGGCCTCGCTGCGTGCGCTGCTCGACTTTCTAGTGAAGTGCTTCGCAGACCCGGCCTTCTGGCCGCTCAGTCCTGGGGCCCCACGGCGCGATACAGCGCGCGCACGAAGTCGGACTGCGTGATCATTCCCACGAGCCTCTTTTCGTCGTCGATGATCGGGATGTGATGGTGGCCGCCTTCCGAGAACAAAGGCACCAGTTCGGCGAGGGGCCGGTCCTCGCTGGCTACGCGCACCTGCCGCGTCATGATCTGGCCCACGACTTCAGGCTTGCTCGACATGACGGTGCGCGTCGCCCGGATGAAATCGCGCAGGCGGCCGCCCAAGCCTTCGTGGTGCTGCAGATCGATATGCCTGAAGAAATCCGCCTGCGTGACGATCCCGACCACGCGCCGGGTCTTGTCGACGACGGGCAGGGCTTTGATGCGCCGGGCGTGCATCAGCGACCACGCTTCCTGCAGCGTCGTGCCGAATTCGACGGAGACGAGGTCGCGCGACATGATGTCGACGCAATGCACCGTGCCCAGCCTCCGGTGCCATGACTCGATTTCGGTCTCGCGGATCAGCGATTCGAGATCGTCTCTGCTGATGTCGAGCACCTGGTTGTAGCGCGCCAGAACCGCGTCCACGTCCGCCGAACTGAAGCGGCTGTCTGTAGTGGGCTGCCGCGGCGCGATTTGCACGTGCGGATAGCGGCGGCCCGTCAAGCTGTTGTAGAGCACGCCTGCCAGCACCAGCAGCAGCGAATTGGCGAAAGTCGGGAAAAGGGCAAAGGAGAATTGCGTCGCGTGTGTCAGGACCGCCAGCAACGCAACGGCGCCGCCCGGTGGATGCAGGCAGCGAAGCGCGAACATCAACGAGATGGCGAGCGCAACTGCAATGGCGCCGACCCAAGGGCCGTCCGGCAGCCACTGCACACAGGCAACGCCCGCCAGGGCGGCGACGGTATTGCCGCCGATCACGGACCAAGGTTGCGCCAGCGGGCTCCCCGGCACTGCGAAAACCAGAACGGCGCTGGCCCCGAGCGGCGCGATCAGCCAGGTGCTGCCCCACGCCATGTGAACCATCCATTGGCACAACACTGCCGTGACGAGCAAGCCGGCCAAGGCGCCGGTTGCCGCCCGCAGGCGCTCACGCCCATTGACAGCAGTGCGACCTGGGATCCAGGCCCGAGCGAAAGTGGGCAGCGCGTCGATTCTCATGAGCCTCATGCGGCTGCCCCGGCGACAAGGCGCCCGATCTCCGGCCAGCGCCCGTGCAGCCAGACCCATGCGACGAGCCCGATGCCCAGCATCAGGATCGAGGTGCCCGCGAGTGCCAGCGTCGAATGCATCACCAGCGGCG
Source organism: Variovorax sp. 05N34 (assembly GCF_056397405.1). Classification (NCBI taxonomy): domain Bacteria; kingdom Pseudomonadati; phylum Pseudomonadota; class Betaproteobacteria; order Burkholderiales; family Comamonadaceae; genus Variovorax; species Variovorax sp. 05N34. Next base: position 143,829 of record NZ_JBFTNI010000009.1, on the reverse strand, counting down.
CGATCACGCCTGCGACGACGCCGTTGGCGGTCGATCCGATCACGGCTTGCAGCGATGAAGCCATGCCGCGGCGCTCGGGATGCAAGTCGAGCACCAGCAGCGTGATGACCGGCACCATCAGCGCCCACCCGAAGGCGAACACCGCCAGCGGCCACAACGCCCAGCCCGCATGCGGGGTGAACAACGCGTTCGCGACGACGTTCACGAGGGAAGTCGCCAACATGATGACGAAACCATCGCGGATCTGCCGCTTGGGGGCCACCTTGCCGGCCATCCGGCCGCTCGCCCATGCGCCAGCCATGATGCCGCCGATGGTCAGCAGGAAGAACCAGAAGAACTGCGTCGGTGCGAGCGACAGGTGCTCGCCGAGAAACGCCGGCGCGGCGAGCACATACAGGAACATGCCGTTGAAAGGCACCCCGCTCGCGAGCGCCAGCAGCAGAAAACGCGGGTCGGAGCACAGCTCCCAGTAGCCGCGCATCAGGTGCTTTACCTCGAAGGGCTGGCGGTGCTCGGCGTGCAGCGTCTCGGGAAGGAGTTTGTAGTTGGCGATGAACAGCACCACGCCCACCGCGACCAGAAACCAGAAAATGCTGTGCCAGCCCAGGTTCACGAACAGGAATCCACCCACGATCGGCGCGATCGCCGGCGCGATGCCGAAATAGATCGTGACCTGGCTCATCACCTTCTGCGCTTCGGCGGGCGGAAACATGTCACGGATCACTGCCCGGGACACCACGATGCCGGCCCCCGTCGACAAGCCCTGAAGCGCGCGAAAAAGCACCAGCTGTCCGATGGTCTGCGACAACGCGCAGCCGAGCGAAGCGACCGTGAAGACGACCAGCCCCCAGAGCACCACCGGGCGGCGGCCGAAGCTGTCCGACAGTGCCCCGTGGAACAGGTTCATGAAAGCAAAGCCGAAGAGATACGCCGAGAGCGTCTGCTGCATCTCCACGGGCGTGGCGCCGATGGAGTGGGCGATACCTGAAAAAGCGGGGATGTAGGTGTCGATCGAGAACGGACCGAGCATGCCCAGCACTGCCAGCAGAATGGCCAGCGCCCAGCGCGGGGCCAGCCAGAGTTTGTCGGCGTCGGGATTCATGCGCGGTGGCTCCAGTCGATTCTTGGCGTTCGGAAAAAAGAAGGGCGCCCGAGGGCGCCATCTTCTTGCTTGCAGCGAATGCGAGCTTACAGGGTATCGATAAAGCTGCGCAGCTTGTCGGAACGCGACGGGTGCTTGAGCTTGCGCAGCGCCTTCGCTTCGATCTGGCGGATGCGCTCGCGGGTCACGTCGAATTGCTTGCCGACTTCTTCCAGCGTGTGATCGGTCGACATCTCGATGCCGAAGCGCATGCGAAGCACCTTGGCTTCGCGCGGCGTGAGGCTGTCGAGGATGTCCTTGACCACGTCGCGCAGGCCGGCTTGCATCGCGGCCTCGATCGGCGCCGTGTTGCTGCTGTCCTCGATGAAATCGCCCAGGTGCGAATCGTCGTCGTCGCCGATGGGGGTTTCCATCGAGATCGGCTCCTTCGCGATCTTCATGATCTTGCGGATCTTGTCTTCCGGGATCTCCATCTTCGCAGCCAGGATGCCGGCGTCGGGCTCGAAGCCGAACTCCTGCAGATGCTGGCGGCTGATGCGATTCATCTTGTTGATCGTCTCGATCATGTGCACCGGGATGCGGATGGTGCGCGCCTGATCGGCAATCGAGCGGGTGATCGCCTGGCGAATCCACCACGTCGCATACGTCGAGAATTTGTAGCCGCGACGGTATTCGAACTTGTCGACCGCCTTCATCAGGCCGATGTTGCCTTCCTGGATCAGGTCGAGGAAYTGCAAGCCGCGGTTGGTGTACTTCTTGGCGATGGAGATCACGAGACGCAGGTTGGCCTCGATCATTTCCTTCTTGGCATCGCGCGAAGACGATTCGCCTTCGTTCATGCGCTTGTTGATGTCCTTGAGCTCGGCGAGCGGCACCACGACGCGCGACTGGATGTCGGCCAGACGTTGCTGCAGTTCCTGCACCGGCGGAATGTTGCGCGAAAGCACGGCGCTCCAGGGCTTGCCTGCGGCAGCCTGCTTCTCGACCCACTTGAGGTTGAGCAGGTTGGACGGGACGCGGTTGCCGTTCTTGTCGTAACCGCTGAAGTCGCGGATGAACTCGTCCTGCGGGAAGCCGCATTTGTCCACGATGATGCGGCGCAGTTCGCGCTCTTTCTTGCGAACGTCATCGACCTGCGTGCGCACCAGGTCGCACAGCTTCTCGATGGTGCGGGCGGTGAAGCGGATGGTCATCAGCTCTTCGGAGAGCGAGTGCTGTGCCTTCTGATAGGACGGCGTTCCGTAGCCTTCCTTGTCGTAGATCTTGTGGATCTTTTCGAACAACACTGCGATACGGTCGAAGCGTTCGAGTGCGTCGCGCTTGAGTTCCTCGAGCTTCTTGGTGAGCGCCTTGGAACCGCCCTTGCCGTCGTCGTCGTCTTCCTCGTCGAATTCGTCGAAGTCTTCTTCGGCCACATAGTCGTCAGCCTCGTTCGGGTTCGAGAAGCCATCGACGATGGTCGAGATGACGACCTTGCCTTCGCGGATGTCTTCGCCCAGGCGCAGGATTTCAGCAATGGTGGCGGGCGAAGCCGAGATGGCTTCCATCATCGCCATCAGGCCGCCTTCGATGCGCTTGGCAATTTCGATTTCGCCTTCACGCGTGAGCAGTTCGACCGTGCCCATTTCGCGCATGTACATGCGTACGGGGTCGGTGGTGCGGCCGAATTCGCTGTCGACCGTGGAAAGCGCCGCTTCGGCCTCTTCCTCGGCTTCTTCGACCGTCGTGGCGGTCGGAGCGGTGTTGTTCAGCAGGAGAGTCTCGGCATCGGGCGTCTGCTCGTACACGGCCACGCCCATGTCGTTGAGCATGGTGACCACCACTTCCATGGTTTCGGCGTCGACCAGCTTGTCCGGCAGGTGATCGGAGATTTCGCCGTGCGTCAGGTAGCCGCGGGTCTTGCCGAGCGTGATCAGGGTCTTGAGGCGCGAGCGGCGCTTTGCGAGGTCTTCCTCGGACAGCACGGTCTCGTCAAGGCCGAACTCCTTCATCAAGGCGCGTTCCTTCGCCTTGCTGATCTTCATGCGGAGCGGTTTGACCTTTTCTTCGGTCGCGGCGACGACCGGTTCTTCACCCGCCAGATCGTCTTCGATGTCGGACAGATCGATGTCGCTGGAGACGGACTCGTTGCCCGCTTTGGGCTTGCGGCCGCGCTTTGCGCCGCCCGTTGCGGCGGGCGCACCGGCTGCCTTGGGAGGACGGCCGACTTTCTTTGCGGCGGGTTTCAGGGTTTCAGCGGTGGTGGTCGTTTTCGTAGGCACGGTATTCACTTTCGTTGCTGCAGACGCCTTGGACGCGGCGGCGCCCGTCTTGGTTGCCGGCAGCGCGGCTTTTTTCAATGGCTTCAATGGCTTTTCTGCAGCCGGTTTTTTGGCGGTAGACACGGCAGGCTTCTTTGAACTGGGCATAAAACCTCGTACAACAAGATGGACCAACGGAATCAACGCGCCAAAACCGGCGCAGGCGGGAGCACAAACAATGAGGCAGCGAGGACGCGAGGTCCTCGAACGGCCATCAAAAGGCAAGATGTCGGGCGAACATTTGGTGTGCAGTCCTTGCGGTGAATTGACCCGTTTCCCGTTGGGAAGTGCATTGCGCTTGGGGTCGGCCCGGAGGTGCTGCTGTCGCTCTTGCCTATTTCGCGTTCTGGCGAAGCCTTAAATTATAGCTGTTACAGCTTTTTCAAGCCCCGTCCGTGGTGCTTGATTTAAGGCGCTGTCGCAGTTCGAGGCGACGTGCTTGGAGGGCCTTGTAGCGTTCCAGCGCATGCGGGTCGGTCTTGGCTGCTTCGATGGCCTCCGTCTGTTGCGACTTGAGCAAGTCGTCCAGCATGTAGTCGAGCACGCTGCGCAATTCCCGGGCGGCGTCGGCCGCTTGTTCGCCCTCTGAATTGCCGATGAGGCTTCCGTCGGGGCCTGTCATTACGCGAAGAGCCAGCGCTTCGAGCGGTTGGCCGCGCAGGCCCTCGCGCAATCCGGCCCAGGATTGGATCCCGTGCTCGTGCAATTGGCTGTCGAGCCAGGCAAAAAGCAGCCCGTGCTCGCCGGGCAGGTCGCAGAGCAGGGCGTGCAGTTCATGGGACAGGCCCTCCCACTCCGCCATGTTCGACAGGATGAGTCTTGCCGCGACGTCCGGCCGACTGGTCGGCAGCTTGCGCCCCCCGGGTGGCGGCCGAGGTACAGGCGCTCTGGAAGACTTGAATCGCCGACGTTCGGACGAACTCCGGGGATGCTCGTCGACCCACTCGTTTCGACCGTCCCAGGCGCTCCAGTCCTCATCCGGCGGCAGCGATGGGGTCGCGGGAGCGGGGGGTCTCGCGGCCGACGGCGCCCACAGCCGTTCAAGGTCCTGCCCGCTCAATTGCGCCAACGCGGCGATTTCGGCGAGCAACTGGCGCTTCAGGGCGCCGTCCGGGAGAGCGGTCCAGAGTGGCCGCGCATTGCTCGACATGTGGGCGCGGCCCTCCGCCGTGCCGAGGTCGCAACCTTCGCTGGCGGCTTCGATCAAGAAGCGGCTGAGAGGTGTCGCGTCGTTGACGAAGCGCGCGAAAGCGTCGGCGCCGAACTCTCGAATGAAGCTGTCCGGGTCGTGTTCGGCAGGCAGGAAGAGAAACTTGATGCTGCGCACGTCGGTCGCGTACGAGAGCGCGCCGTCAAGTGCCTTTCGGGCAGCGCGGCGGCCGGCGGCGTCGCCGTCGAAACTGAAGACGACGGATTCGGTGAAGCGAAATAGCTTTTGGACATGCTCCGGCGTGCAGGCGGTGCCCAGGGTTGCGACCGCGTTCGGGAAGCCCAGTTGGGCGAGCGCCACGACGTCCATATATCCCTCGGTAACGAGGGCATAGCCCCTGTCACGGAAGGCAGCGCGGGCTTCGTAGAGCCCGTACAACTCACGCCCCTTGCTGAAGACCGGTGTTTCGGGCGAGTTCAGGTATTTGGGCTTTTCGTCGCCCAATACCCGTCCGCCGAAGCCGATGCATTCGCCTTTGACGTTGCGGATCGGGAACATGACGCGGTCCCGAAAGCGGTCGTAGCGCTTGCCTTCGCCGTTTTCCTCGGGTTCGCCCGTGATCACCAGGCCGCTTTCGACCAGCAGCGGGTCGTCGTAGTCGGGAAACACGCTGGCCAGCGTGCGCCAGCCCGCCGGCGCGTAGCCGATGCCGAACTGCCGCGCGATTTCGCCGGACACTCCCCGAGCTTTCAGGTAGTTGATCGCGCCCGGCGCCTGTCGAAGGTGCTTCCGGTACGCCTCGCCGGCCTTTTCGAGTACTTCGGAAAGGGTGACCTGCTTCTGCCTTTGACCAGCGGCGCGGGCGCGTTCTTCGGGGGAGGCATCGTCCTCGGGAACCTGCAGGCCATATTGGCCCGCAAGGTCTTGCACGGCTTCGACAAAACCCATGCCGCCGTGTTCCATGAGAAAGCCGATCGCGTTGCCATGTGCGCCACAGCCGAAGCAGTGATAGAACTGCTTGGTCGGGCTGACGGAGAACGAAGGGGACTTTTCCCCGTGAAAGGGGCAGAGCCCCATGAAATTGGCGCCCGCCTTTTTGAGCTGAACATAGCGCCCGACGATTTCCACCACGTCGGCGCGCGCGATCAGTTCCTGGATGAATGAAGCGGGGATGGTCATGTAGGCGGAGAGCGGCAGATGATACGCAAGCCATCGATCAGTCGCCGGCCGGCGGCATACTGGCCTTCCCGAAGTAGACGCATGATTCGCCGAAACATCATCCACGCACCGCCCTTGTTGCGCCACCCGTTGCGGTTCATTTGGCAGGCGCTCAAAGCCTTCAGGGCCAACCAGGGGCTGTTGCTGGCCGGTGCTGTTGCCTACTACGCGCTGCTGTCGATCGTGCCGCTTCTGATCGTGAGCGTGATCGCCTTGTCGCACTTCATCGAACAGGCCGCGCTGCTCGAAGCCGTGGGGCGCTATCTGGAATGGCTGCTACCCGGGCAATCGCGCGCCATCGTCGCCGAACTCTCGAATTTTCTGACGCACGCGGACGTGCTCGGGCCAGTGCTGCTGGTGACGATGATCTTTTTCAGCTCGCTCGCTTTCACGGTGCTCGAAAGCGCGATGGCAGTGATTTTTCATCATCGAAAGGCGGATCACTCCCGGCACTTTCTCGTTTCGGTGGTGATGCCGTATGTCTACATCCTCTGCCTGTGCGTAGGCCTGTTGTTGGTCACCCTTGTGTCCGGAGCGCTGCAGATCATCGGGGAGGAGAGCATCGATCTGCTCGGCCACAGGTGGTCGTTGTCGGGCGTCTCCGGCCTGCTTTTGTATCTGCTGGGACTGGCCGGTGAGATCCTGATGCTGACGTCGCTCTACCTCGTCATGCCGGTCGGCCACCTCAGGCTGAGGCATGCGCTGCTCGGCGGAATCACCGCCACGTTGCTGTGGGAAGTGACGCGCCGCCTGCTGGTGCTCTATTTCGCGACGCTTTCGCAGGTGAACGTGGTCTACGGCTCGTTGACGACCGCGATCGTGGTCCTGTTGAGCCTGGAAATCGCGGCGACGCTGGTGCTTTTCGGCGCCCAGGTGATCGCGCAATACGAGCGCCTTGAGCGCACGGGCAACCTGATCCCGGACGGCGACACTGAAGGCGCCCTGGGAAGCGTCAGCGCGGCGCCAGACGGATCGCGCCGTCGAGGCGGATCACCTCGCCATTGAGCATGTCGTTCTCGATGATGTGCTTGGCGAGCTTGGCGTAGTCGTCAGGCGTACCGAGGCGCGAAGGGAAGGGCACGCTGGCGGCGAGCGCATCCTGGACTTCCTGCGGCATGCCGAACAGCATCGGCGTCCCGAAGATGCCCGGTGCGATCGTCATGTTGCGGATGCCGTTGCGGGCCAGGTCACGGGCGATGGGAAGCGTCATGCCCACGACGCCGCCTTTCGATGCGCTGTACGCGGCCTGCCCGATCTGCCCGTCATAGGCCGCGACCGAGGCAGTGGAAATCAGCACACCGCGCTCACCCGTAGCCTCAGGCTCGTTTTTGCTCATCGCATCCGCCGCAAGGCGAATCATGTTGAAGCTGCCAATCAGATTGACGGTGACGGTCTTGCTGAAAACAGCCAGCGCATGCGGCCCCGTCTTGCCAACCGTCTTCTCCGCCGGCGCAATGCCCGCGCAGTTGATCAGCCCCATCAGCTTGCCCAACTTCTGCGCCGCAGCGACCGCAGCCTGCCCATCCGCCTCCTGGCTCACGTCGCACTTGACGAAAACCCCGCCGATTTCCTTGGCGACCGCTTCCCCCTTCTCGGCTTGCATATCGGCAATCACCACCTTGCCTCCATTGCCTGCCAGCATCCGAGCCGTGCCCTCGCCAAGCCCCGAAGCCCCACCCGTCACGATAAAAACCTTGCCGTCGATTTGCATCCAAGTCTCCAAAAGAATTGCGCAATTATCAAAGAGCAGCCCGCAAAGCGAGCGAATTTCCAGAAACACCGTGGTACCGGCTTCGCCGGGCCACCGGTGTTGCCCCCGGTTGGGGGTGGAGAGCGACACGAAGTGCGCGAGCCTGGGGGCGGCGAGCAACGGGCCATAAAAAAAGCCCCCGTCCGAGGACGGGGGCCTGAATTGGATCCCGAAGGACCCAAGGAGACAATCGTTGCTTGCTTGCTTGCTTAGCGCTTGCGCGTAGCGGTTTGAGCGGTGCTCTTGGCTGCGTTCACGGCAGTGGTCGACACGGCCTGGAAGTTGGCTTCAGCAACGTCGCTCGCTTGCTTGACGGCCTTCTGCACCGATTCGAAAGCGTTGTTGGCGGCGGCCACTGCGCTCTTCATCACGGCAACGGCGGTTTCCGAACCGGCCGGAGCGTTCTTGGCAGCGCTGTCGACGAGGCCGACGAATGCTTGCTGAGCTTCAGCGGCCTTGACTTCGAAAGCCTTGGTGAACTCGGCGCCGGTGCCTTGGGCGATGTCATACAGGTGACGGCTGTAGGCAGCGGTCTTTTCGGCCAGGGGCTGGTAGAGGCTGGCTTGCAGGGACAGCAGTTCTTGCGCGTCCTTGACGTTCAGGAGAGCTTGGGTCGTGCCGGCAGCTTCGGTCAAAGCAGCCTTGGAAGCGGTCACGTTCAGTTCGACGAGTTTCTCGACGCCTTCGAAAGCCTTGGTGGTCAGGCCGAACAGGGTTTCGAGGTTTGCTTTTTGCACTGCGATGAGTTGGTCTGCGGTGAGGGCCATGAGGTGCTCCAGTAGAAGTAAAAGGTGGATTCGCGTTGCGCTGCCCCTCGACTCATGTTGCGGTGCAGCATGGACGCAAGTATAGGCAGCTGAGATTTGTAAACAAGAGGATTCTTGTTGCGTTGCAGCAATTTAGAACGTGATTTCTAAATCAGCACCTGACAATGTTTCCGATGCGTGCGTTTTATTCAGGCCAGTTTGTTTTGCCCTTGCCGCCCGGACATCGTTTTCCGATGGGGCGCTACGCCATGCTGCGCGACGGCCTCCAGCGTCATCAGCCGCAGGTCGAAATGATCGAGGCACCTCGGGCGAGTGACGGTGAACTCGCGCTCGCGCACACGCCGGAATGGATTGCCGCCATCAGCGACGGGAGCGTGTCGACGGAGGCCATGCGCGAGATCGGGTTCCCCTGGAGCGAGGCGATGGTCGAGCGCTCGCGCCGCTCCACTGGCGCAACGATCGCCGCCTGCCGAGCGGCTTTGGCCGAGGGGGTGTCGGGCAACATGGCTGGTGGGACGCATCACGCGAGTGCGGGCAAGGGCGGCGGCTTCTGCGTCTTCAACGATGCAGCGGTGGCCGCCAGGCTCATGCAGGCCGAACACGGGCGCCGCGGCCGCTTACCGCTCCAGGTGGCCATCGTCGACCTCGATGTTCACCAGGGCAACGGCACAGCCAGCATCTTCCGTGGCGATGGCAGCGTCTTCACCCTCTCGATGCACGGCCAAAAGAACTTTCCCTTCCGAAAAGAGGCGAGTGACCTGGATGTGGAGCTTCCCGATGGCTGTGGAGACGCCGACTACCTGGCGGCGCTCGAACTGGCGCTCGACGAGCTCGAACGGCGCTTCACGCCAGGATTGATCATCTATCTCGCGGGCGCCGACCCTTTCGAAGGCGACCGCCTTGGCCGGCTCAAGCTGAGCTTCGACGGCCTGGAGGCGCGCGATCGGCGTGTGTTCGATTTCGCCTGGCAGCGGCGCATTCCGCTGGCGTTTGCCATGGCAGGTGGCTATGCGGCCGACATTGCGGACACCGTCCAGGTGCAGTTGGGCACGTTTCGCGTCGCTTTCGAGTATTGGCGCCGCTGGCACAATGCCGCGCCATGAGTGATCGACCCTCCCCTCAGAACCGCAGCAGCTATCGGGCTTTTCGCAGCATCCCGACGCGCTGGGCCGACAACGACATGTACGGCCACGTCAACAACGTCGTCTACTACAGCTGGTTCGACACTGCCGTCAATGCGCACCTTGTCGAGCGCGGCGCTCTCGACATCCATCGAGGCACGACCGTTGGATTCGTCGTCGAGACGCAATGCAACTATTTCGCGCCTCTGTCCTTTCCCGAGACTGTGGAGGCGGGCATTCGCGTGACCCATGCCGGGAGTTCGAGCGTGCGCTACGAAGTCGGCTTGTTCGCCGAGGGCTCAGACACTGCGGCTGCCCAAGGGCATTTTGTTCATGTCTACGTAGACCGCGACACACAGCGCCCCGTCAAGCTTTCAGCTGCGCTCCTTGCCGCCGTCGACGAACTTCGCGTCGAGCGCGGATAAAAAAATGGCGTCCGAGGACGCCATTTCTTTTATGAAGCGAATGTATCTACATCATCTTCATTGCTTGGAAGACGACATCTTCATCGACTTGATGTCGGCCTTGCCGCGCGCTTCCTCGGCCTTGGCTTCCTTCTCGCAAGCGCTCTTGGCTGCGCCCTTCTGGTCGTCGCATTTTTCCTTCGCGACTTCGTAGTTGGCCTTTACCTTTTCTTCGGCGACATTGCGGGCGTGCGCGTCGCTGGGCTTGTATTGCTGTTCGAGTTCGGCCTTGGCAACGTTTTCCTTGCCCTTGGCCTGCTTATCGCACACGTCCTTGGCGTTGTCCTTCAGCGCGTCGCACTGCGCCTTGTCCGCTTTGTAGTCAGCCTCGATCTTGTCCTTTGCGGCCTTGTATTCGTCGGATGACATTGCGCTGGCTTGCCCGGCGACGAGGCAGCAGGTCGATGCAATGGCGATCATGAGCAGATGTTTTTTCATGGCTTGGTTCCTCTGAAGTTGCTGAACTGGGGTCGGATGAATCCGGCTGAGCGAAGCGGCTGCCTCAGACGCGTTCCATCCAGATGGCGGGTGTGCGGCCGTCGCGGTTTTCCCAGGCCGCCACCTGTTGTTCGGCCTCGTCGCGGCTGACGCCATGGCGTTCCTGGATGCGCCCGAGCAACTGGTCCCGCTTGCCGGCGATGACATCGAAGTCGTCGTCGGTGAGCTTGCCCCACTGCTCCTTGATCTTGCCCTTCAGCTGCTTCCAGTTGCCTTCGACGGTGTCTTTGTTCATCACTAGCTCCTTCAATTTGGGTTTCTCCACCGGCGTCAGAGAGCTGATTGCCGGCGTGAAAACACTGTCTCGTGATGGACTCAGCAAGTCGGTAGGACGCTCGGGGAAGGGTCCGTAGGCACTTGCCGACGCGCCCCGTGATAATCGAACGCACGCCGAATGACTACGGAGACCAGCGCGCCGCATCATGATCATCCACAGCCTGCTCGATACCGACCTCTACAAGTTCACGATGATGCAGGTGGTGCTGCACCAGTTCCCTGGAGCGCGCGTCGAATACCGCTTCAAATGCCGCAATCCCGGCATCGATCTCGCCCGCTTTGCCGGGCAGATCCGCGAAGAAGTGCGCCACCTCTGCTCGCTGCAATTCAAGGATGCCGAATTGAGCTACCTGCGCTCGATGCGATTCATCAAAAGCGACTTCGTCGACTTTTTGGGGCTGTTCCGTCTGAACGAGAAGTACATCGATATCGTCCCGCAGGCTTCCGGCGAGCTCGAGATCCGTATCAAGGGGCCGTGGCTGCACACCATTCTTTTCGAGATCCCGGTGCTCGCGATCGTCAACGAGGTGTACTTTCGCAATACCCAGCCGCAGCCGGACTTCGCGGAAGGCCGCCGGCGCCTGGAGACCAAGATCTCGCAGCTACAGCATGCCGGCCTTTCGGACCTGAAGATCGCCGACTACGGCACGCGCCGCCGCTTTTCCAAGGATTGGCATGAAGAGGTGCTGCGTACGCTGGCCGGCCAACTGGGTGCCGTGGCCGCGCCGCCGCAACAAACCCAGGGGCATTTGAAGCTGCCGCAATTCGCGGGCACCAGCAATGTGCTGTATGCGATGAAGCTGGGCCTGATCCCCCTGGGCACCATGGCGCACGAATACCTGCAGGCCTGTCAGGCGCTGGGGCCGCGGCTCCGCGACAGCCAGATCTTCGGCTTCGAGATGTGGGCCAAGGAATATCGCGGCGACCTGGGAATCGCGCTTTCCGATGTCTACGGCATGAGCGCGTTCCTGCGCGACTTCGACCTGTATTTCTGCAAGCTCTTCGATGGCGCACGCCACGACAGCGGCGATCCGTTCCAGTGGGGCGAACGCATGCTTGCACACTACGCAACCAACCGCGTTGATCCGCTCACCAAGACGCTGATCTTCAGCGACAGCCTGACAGTGCCTCGCACGGTCGAGCTGTACCAGCAGTTTCGCGGCCGTTGCCAGCTTGCTTTCGGCATCGGCACCAACCTGACCAACGATCTGGGCTACGAGCCGCTGCAGATCGTGATCAAGATGGTGGCCTGCAACGACCAGCCTGTGGCGAAGCTCTCGGATACGCCATCCAAGAACATGTGCGAAGACGAGCGATACCTGGCCTATCTGCGGCAGGTCTTCGAGATCGCCCAGCCCTCCGCATGACGGTCGTGGCTCCAGCAAGGAAGATCGCGCGATCGCTGGCAGTGGCACTCGTCGGGCTCATGCTGCCGGCAATCGCGTTGGCGGCCGAGTTCGATGGCGCCCGCCTGTCTCCGCTATGGGGAGTGCCTTTCGCCGGGATCTTGCTTTCGATTGCGCTGCTGCCACTGATTGCGCCATTGTTCTGGCACCACCACTATGGCAAGGTCGTGGCCGCTTGGGCGCTGGCCTTTCTGCTGCCTTTCGCGGCAACCTTCGGCTTGCCTCTGGCGCTTGTTCAACTGGTGCATGCGCTGGTCGCCGAATACATCCCCTTCATCGTCCTGCTGGCCGCGTTGTTCGCCGTTTCGGGCGGAATCCATATCCGCGGAAATCTTCGGGGATCGCCAAAGCTCAACACGGGAATTCTGGCCTTGGGAGCCGTGCTCGCCAGCCTGATGGGGACGACCGGCGCATCGATGCTGCTGATCCGGCCCTTGATCCGCGCCAACGACGAGCGCAAGCACAAGGTGCATGTGATCGTGTTCTTCATCTTCATCGTGTCGAACATCGGCGGCTCGTTGACCCCGCTGGGCGATCCGCCGCTTTTCCTGGGCTTCCTGAAGGGCGTCGATTTCTTCTGGACCGCAAGGAACATCCTGCCTGAAACCTTGTTCATGCTCGCCATCCTGCTGGTCCTTTTCTATGTGCTCGACACCTGGTACTACAGGCACGGGGGCAAGTACCCGGTGGACCCGACGCCCGACACGAAAACCATCGGCATAGACGGAGCCGTCAACTTCCTGCTGCTGGCCGCCACGATTTTTTTCGTCCTGCTCAGCGGTTTGTGGAAATCTCCCATCAGCTTCGATTTTCTTGGCACTGAGGTGGGGTTGCCGAGCGTCGTGCGCGATGTGGCGCTCATCGCAATCATCCTGCTGTCGCTCAAGATCACGGCGCCCAAGGTGCACTTCGACAATCAGTTCAGCTGGGGACCGATGCTCGAAGTGGCAAAGCTTTTCGCAGGCATCTTCCTGACGATCGTGCCGGTGATCGCTATGCTGAAGGCGGGGGTGGACGGTCCTTTCGGTGCGGTCGTCTCGGCGGTCACGCGCCCCGGCGGTGAGCCCCATCCAGCCATGTATTTCTGGGCCACCGGCATTCTCAGTTCGTTCCTCGACAATGCGCCGACATACCTGGTGTTCTTCAATACCGCCGGCGGTGATCCGCAGGCACTGATGACCACCTATGCGACGACGCTGGCCGCGCTGTCGGCGGGCGCCGTGTTCATGGGAGCCAATACCTACATCGGCAACGCGCCCAATCTCATGGTCAAGGCCATTGCCGAGAGCCGCGGCGTGCGCATGCCGAGCTTCTTTGGCTACATGCTGTGGTCAGGCGCCATCCTGATGCCGCTCTTTGTTCTTGTCAGCTTCATCTTCTTTCATCGATCATGAATAAACCCAAGATCCTGGTCGCCCGCGCGATCTTTCCGGAGACCATCGCGAGGCTTGAGGAGCACTTCGAAGTCCAATCCAACCCTAACGACGAAAGCTGGACCAAGGCCCAGCTGATCGAGAAGTTGCAGGGGAAGGTCGGCGTCTTCACCACGGGCAGCGAACGCATCGACGCCGAGGTCCTTGGCGCTTGCCCCGAGCTCAAAATCTGCGCCAACATGGCCGTGGGCTACAACAACTTCGACATCGATGCGATGACCTCCCGCGGGGTGCTCGGCACCAACGCGCCCGACGTGTTGACGGAAACCACAGCCGATTTCGGGTTCGCGCTGCTGATGGCCACCGCCCGCCGCATTGCCGAAAGCGAGCACTTTCTGCGCGCAGGCAAGTGGGAAAAATGGAGCTTCGACATGTTCGCCGGCTCGGACATTCACGGCTCCACGCTCGGCATCATCGGCATGGGCCGAATCGGGCAGGGGATCGCGCGCCGCGGCGCGTTGGGCTTCGGCATGAAGGTGATCTATCACAACCGATCGCGGCTCGATGCCAAGCTGGAAGCCGATTGCAAGGCCAGCTACGCCAGCAAGGAAGATCTGCTCAGGACTGCCGATCACGTGGTGCTCGTGGTGCCATATACGCCGGCCTCGCACCACACCATCGGCGCCGCCGAGTTGGCGCTGATGAAGCCGACGGCCACGCTGGTCAACATTGCGCGCGGCGGGATCGTCGATGACGCAGCACTTGCTGCGGCCCTGCGCGACAAGCGGATCGCCGCCGCCGGCCTCGATGTTTTCGAGGGCGAACCGAAAGTCCATCCCGACCTGCTGAAGGTGCCGAACGTCGTCCTGACGCCGCACATCGCGAGCGCCACCGTTCCGACGCGGCTCGCCATGGCCGACCTGGCTGCGGACAACCTCATTGGCTATCTCGTCAACAACAAGCCCGTCACGCCGCTCAATCCGGACGTGCTTGGCAAACCCTGAAAAGACAACGCGACCCGTGATCGAAACCTGGATCCTCCTGGCCCTGGCGGCCCTGAATTTTTTGCTGGTCATCTGGCTGCTGGTGCGAAGACCCCCTCCACCCACTCCTCCAGACCATTCCTCCTTGATCGCGACACTGGCGGCCGGCAACGAGCGCGTCGAGCGCGAACTGCGCCACGAAATCGGCGAATCCTCTCGCGGCGCTCGCCAGGAGACGGCGCAGGCGTTTTCCACCTTCCAACAGGCGCTCGTCCAGCAAGGCGCGGAAAACACGCGCACGCAAAACGCGCAGATCGATGCTTTCGCACAGCAGCTCACGTTGCTGCAGAAGACGCTCGGGGACACGCTCAACACGCAATTGCAGGGACTGAGCGAATCGAACGCGCGGCGGCTTGCCGAGGTACGTGCCACGATGGAGACGCAACTCGCGCAGCTCCAGCAGACCAACACGGCCAAGCTCGACGAGATGCGCAAGACGGTCGACGAGAAGCTCCAGAGCACGCTGGAGGCGCGCCTCGGCGAGAGCTTCAAGCAGGTCGCCGATCGCCTTGAGCAAGTCCATAAGGGCCTCGGTGAGATGCAGACGCTGGCGGTGGGGGTCGGAAGCCTGCAGCGTGTCCTGACGAACGTGAAGACGCGCGGGGTGTTCGGCGAAGTCCAGCTCGAAGCCTTGCTCGAACAGGTGTTGACCACCGAGCAATACGCCAAGCAGATCGAGACCAAGCCGCGCAGCGGCCAGCGCGTGGACTTCGCGATTCGCTTTCCAGGGCGGGGCGATGATGGCTCCCCGGTGTGGCTGCCGATCGACGCCAAGTTTCCGCGCGACGACTACGAGCGATTGCTCGATGCGCATGAACGGGCCGACCCGGGCGCGGCCGAAGTCGCTGCCAAGGCGCTTGAGGCGCGCATTCGCACTGAAGCAAAGTCCATCGCCGAAAACTACCTGGCGGCGCCGCACACCACGGATTTCGCGATTCTTTTTCTTCCCGTCGAAAGCCTCTATGCCGAAGTGCTGCGCCGCCCCGGCCTGATGGACGCGATCCAACGCCAGCATCGGGTGACGCTGGCCGGCCCGACCACGCTGCTGGCGATGCTCAACAGTCTGCACATGGGCTTTCGCACGCTGGCATTGGAGCATCAGGCTTCGGAGGTCTGGAAAGTCCTCGGCGCCGTCAAGACCGAATTCGAGCGCTACGGCGAATGGGTGGCGCGCATCAAGGAGCAGGTCGCAAAGGCGTCCGACACGATCGACAAGGCGGACACCCGCGCCAAGCAGATGCGTCTCGCGCTGCGCAAGGTCGAGGCACTCCCTGAGTCCCAGACCCAAGGCATGCTGCCGATGGCCGACGTCGAGGACGACGGCGCCGCGTGAACGCGAGCTTGCTACGGCTCATCGCAGCCCAGGTGTGCCTGCACGCGGCGATGACGGGCACCCGGCTGGCGTCGCCGCTCCTGGCGCTGAGCGAAGGCTATAGTGCCGCGGCCGTCGGGGTGCTGCTGTCGCTGTTTGCACTGACTCAGGTTTTTCTGGCGTTGCCGGCGGGGCGCTTCGCCGATCGCCATGGCTTGCGGCGACCGCTGTCGATCGCCGTCATCGCGGCCACCTCGGGCGCCGGCCTGGCGGCGGCCTTTCCCGTGTTCCCCGTGCTTTGCATTGCTGCTTTGCTCACGGGTGGTGCGACGGGCATCGCGGTCATCGCACTGCAGCGCCACGTCGGCCGTGCAGCGACCAATTCGACACAGCTCAAGCAGGTGTTCAGCTGGCTGGCGATCGCGCCGGCGGCTGCCAATTTCGTCGGCCCGTTCGTGACCGGCCTATTGATCGACCATGCGGGGCCGGTGCCGGGCGATCTGGTTGGCTATCGGGTGGCTTTCGTGCTGTTGGCGCTGCTGCCCATTGCGTGCTGGATGCTGGCGCGCGGCACAGCCGAACTGCCGACCATCCGCCTGCCCGATGGTGCGCCCAAGCCGCGCGCGTGGGATCTCCTGAGCCAGCCGATGTTTCGGCGCCTGTTGTTCGTCAATTGGCTGCAATCCGCCTCGTGGGACGTGCATACGTTCGTCTTGCCGATCCTCGGGCACGAACGCGGGCTGAGCGCGTCGATGATCGGCTCCATTCTTGGAGCCTTTGCCGTTGCGGCGGCCGCTATCCGGGTCGTGCTGCCGATCGTGGCCTCTCGCCTGAGCGAGCGGACCGTGATCACCGGATCGAACGTCATCACTGCGCTGGTGTTTGCGGCCTACCCGTTGATGACCTCGGCCGTTGGCATGGGCATATGTTCGGTGCTGCTGGGCATTGCTCTCGGTGCCGTGCAGCCGATGGTCATGAGCATGCTGCACCAGATCACGCCCCATGCACGCCACGGCGAGGCGCTAGGGCTGCGCGTGATGACGCTCAATGCATCCAGCGTCGCGATGCCGATGCTCTTCGGCGCCGCGGGGGCGGTGATCGGCGTGGCGGGTGTGTTCTGGATCGTTGGCGGCGTGGTCGCGCTCGGCACGCGCGCTGTCTGGGGCTTGCGAGTCCCCAGCGCGGCCGACGTTGCGTGAGCCTCAGGTGATCGTCAGAGCTTGTAGAAGCGCTTGATGTAGTCCCAAGCGTTCTGTGGCGCATCGACGTATTCGATCAGCTTGACGTCATCCGGCGAGATCACCCCTTCCTCGGCAAGAAACTCGAAATTGACGAGCTGCTTCCAATAGTCGGAGCCGAAAAGGACGATCGGCACCGGCTTGGCCTTGCGGGTCTGCACGAGTGTGATGACCTCGAACAGCTCGTCCAGCGTGCCGAAGCCGCCCGGAAAGGCGACCAGCGCCTTCGCACGCATCATGAAATGCATCTTCCGGATCGCGAAGTAGTGGAATTTGAAGCTGAGCGCCGGCGTGACGTAAGGATTGGCTTCCTCTTCCATTGGCAGCGCAATGGCGAGGCCTACGGAAAGTCCTCCGCCTTCGTACGCGCCCCGGTTCGCAGCCTGCATGATGCCGGGGCCGCCGCCGGTGCAGACGAAGAGCTTGTCTTCCGGATCCCGCTCATTGCTGTATTGCGCGACCAGTTTGCCGAAGGCGCGCGCCTTTTCGTAGTAGTGCGAGCTGCGCGCGAGCTTGCGCCAGCGTGTCGCGGCAACGGTGTCACCGGCGGCTTCGGCCTGCGCGATCAGCGCTCCGGATTCTTCTTCGCTGCGAAAGCGGGCGCTGCCGAAGACCACCACCGTGTTTTCAATTCCGTGGGCACGCATTTCGATGTCGGGCTTCATCAGCTCCAACTGCATGCGAAGCCCGCGTGTTTCGCGGCGCAGCAGGAATTCGGGATCGGCGAACGCCAGTCGCGATGGATCGGTGTTCAGCGGAAGCCCCTTGTCGGCGTGAGACTGCAGGGTGGCCCAGGCGTCGGCGAGGCGTTTGTCGTGAAGGTCGTGTGTACTGTTGGGCATGGTCTTGCGAAAAAGCGATCCTGAATTGTGCGCCCTGCAGTTTTCGGACCTGGCATTCGAGCGACGTAAAAAAGGCTCCCGCAGGAGCCAGTTTTTTGATCCACCAGGACGTTCAATTGCTTAGACGCGCTTGCGATATTCACCAGTGCGGGTGTCGATTTCGATGCGGTCGCCTTGTGCAACGAAGAGCGGCACGCCGATTTCAAAGCCGGTGGAAATCTTGGCTGGCTTCATGACCTTGCCAGAGGTGTCGCCCTTGACGGCTGGCTCGGTCCAGGTGATTTCGCGCTCGACGCTGGTGGGCAGTTCGACCGAAATGGCCTTGCCGTCGTAGAACACCACTTCAACGGGCATGCCGTCTTCGAGGTAATTGAGCGAATCGCCCATGTTCTCGGCTTCGACTTCGTACTGGTTGTACTCGGTGTCCATGCAGACATACATCGGGTCTGCAAAGTAGGAGTAGGTGCACTCTTTTTTGTCGAGCACGATCTGGTCGATCTTGTCGTCGGCCTTGAAGACCACTTCGGTATTGAAGTTGGCAATCAGGCTCTTGAGCTTCATGCGAACAGTGGCGGAATTGCGGCCGCCGCGGCTGTATTCAGTCTTGAGGACGACCATTGGGTCCTTGCCATGCATGATCACATTGCCGGCACGGATTTCTTGAGCGATTTTCATATTCAGGGTCTCTGGATGTAAGCCGCTCGTTGCACATGCACTGCGGCGGTTCAGCGGAAGGCGGGCTACGGGTGAAACCGGCCGGAAATCTGCAAAGCCCGCAATTTTAGCTTTTTTGGGCGACGAAGCGCCGCAAGCGCGTCAAAAGGTCATCCTGCGCCAGGAGGCGGGCGCGAGCCGTGAGCGCCGCGGCGTTCCAGACTGCGAGCGTCGTCGGGTCCAACTCCGGAAGGGGCCCCGGGGCGACGCCATTCCAGAGATGGTGAAACCTGCGCAGAGAGGGCGGTGCTTGCAGCCAGTCGAGTAACGCATTGAGTTTGTTGTGGTGGGCGTCGTCGTCCTGCGGATAAATCTGCCAGACGAAAGGCGCGCCGGCCCACAGCGCTCTTGTCAGTGAATCTTCTCCGCGAACGAAATTCAGGTCGCACGCCCAAAGCAGATGGTCGAAATCCTGATGCGACATGTAGGGCAGCCACGAAATGGAAAGGGCGCCCCGTTGCGCAGGCCCAACTGGCAAGGCTGCCGCCGCGCGGCCAGCCGTGACGAGAAGGCGGCTTGGTTGTCCAGCGGATTGCAACTGCGCCAGCAAGTCCGAAAGCGCCGCGGGCTCGTAGCAGAACAGAGAGACGAGTCGTTCTCCCTGCCACGGAATTCCCTGCTGCGCCAGCCATGCCGCACGATCGAAGCGCTCCCTCCGCGCCATCAACTCAGGCTCCCGCAAGAGCCCACCGGTCGCCGCCGTGAATCCAGGATAGAAAAAATGCTTCGTGAGTCCGGCCGCTGGCTCGCGGAAGACAGGGGAGGGCAGTCCATGCAGGCGCTCGACATAGGGCTCGGCCGACAGGTACTCCAGGTTGATCCAGCGGTTGCCGATGCCGGAATCGTGATGCTGCTGGGCGAAGAGCGCCACGACACCTGGCGCCGGATCGCAACCGAAGGCTTCAATCAGCACGTCGGGCCCCGGGGCAGCGAGTTGCTCCGCCGCAACCTGTTTTTTCCAGACGATGACGGTGACGCCTTCGCAGCCATCGGGGGCCATCCATTTCAGTGCGGAAGGCTCGTCAATCCAGAGCCGAGCCGTCTCCCCAGCGCTCGCCAGCGCGACTGCGAGGCGCCAGCAGACGCCGACGTCGCCGTGGTTGTCAATCACCTTGCAGAAAATGTCCCAACGCATCGCGGGATACTCTACAGCCCCTTATGACGACATCGGAGACGGCATTCATGTCACAGCATTCGGCCGACATCCTCTGGCAGCGCGGCGACCAGGACTTCCTTGGAAACCGGTACAGCCGCCGCCACGCGATTCGCTTCGACGGCGGCGCCGAATGGGTCGGATCCTCGTCGCCGCACGTGGTGCCGGTGCCGCTGTCCGACCCCGCGGCGGTCGACCCCGAAGAGGCTTTCGTGGCGTCGCTGTCCAGTTGCCACATGCTGTGGTTCCTGTCGATCGCTGCGGAGCGCGGCTTCTGCGTGGATCGGTATAGCGACCATGCGACCGGAAAGATGGGGCGCGGCGCGACCGGCAAGATCATGATCACCGTTGTCACGCTGCAACCAGACGTGCGCTTTTCCGGCGAAAAGCTCCCGTCCCATGAGCAGATCGAAGAGATGCACCATTTGGCGCACGATCAATGTTTCATCGCCAATTCGGTCAAGACCGATGTGCGATGCGAGCCGGTGCTGCCCGGCGCGCAATCCCGATAAAGACATGTCAGAAACGCATTCAGAACAGTTGCTCAGCGAAGTGGCGGCGTTGCCGCAGTTGCCTGGCGTCTATCGATATTTCGACGCGGCGGGCGCCGTGCTCTACGTGGGCAAGGCACGCAATCTAAAGAAGCGTGTGGCCAACTATTTCCAGAAGAACCACGCCGGCACGCGCATCGGCCACATGATCTCGAAGATCGCCCGGATGGAGACGACGGTGGTCCGCTCCGAGGCCGAGGCGTTGCTTCTCGAGAACAACCTCATCAAGACGCTCAAGCCGCGCTACAACATTCTTTTTCGCGACGACAAGAGCTATCCCTACCTCAAGATTGCTTCGCATGCTTTTCCGCGGCTGGCCTACTACCGGGGCTCGGTCGATCGAAAGCACCGGTATTTCGGTCCCTACCCGAGCGCATGGGCGGTGAAGGAGTCGATTCAACTGCTGCAGAAGGTCTTCAGGCTGCGCACGTGCGAGGACACGGTCTTCAGCAACCGGACGCGGCCTTGCCTGCTCTATCAGATCAAGCGCTGCAGCGGACCCTGCGTGAACTACATCGCGCCTGCAGATTACGCGCAGGACGTCGCCAATGCCGAAGCCTTCCTGATGGGCGACACGCAAGCCGTACTCACGCAGTTGGAGGCGCGGATGATGGCGCACGCCGAGAAGCTCGAATTCGAGCAAGCGGCCGAATTGCGCAACCAGATGTCGGCACTGTCACGCGTCTTGCACCAGCAGTCGGTGGAAATTGCCTCGGACAAGGACGTCGACATCCTCGCGGTGAAGGTGCAGGGCGGCAAGGCCTGCGTCAACCTGGCGATGGTGCGCGGCGGTCGGCACTTGGGCGACAGGGCGTACTTTCCGGTGCACGTCGAGGACGCCGCGCAGATGCAGCATGGCGAGCGCGATGTCGAAGACGACGACGCATCGCCTGTCTCCGTCGCTGTCGAGGTTCAGGTGCTCGAAGCGTTTATCGCGCAGCACTACATCGATGTCCCCGTGCCTGCGACGCTGGTCCTGAGCGAACTTGTCAGCCGCGATCTGATCGAGGCGGTGTCGCAGCAGGCCGGTACGCGCATCACGGCGGTGTTCCAGCCTCGCGAGCAGCGACGCCACTGGCTGGAGATGGCGTGCAAGAACGCGAGCCTGCAACTCGCACGCTTGCTCGCGGAAGAGGGCTCGCAGCAGGCGCGCACACGAGCCCTGGTCGATGCGCTCGAACTCGCGCCGGACGATCTCGACACCTTCCGGGTCGAGTGCTTCGACATTTCGCACACTGCCGGCGAAGCGACCCAGGCCTCATGCGTGGTGTTCGAGCATCATGCGATGCAGAACCGTGAGTACCGCCGCTACAACATCGAAGGCATCACGCCCGGCGACGACTACGCCGCGATGCGCCAGGTGCTGCACCGTCGCTACGGCAAGCTGGCGGAGGCCATGGCGGCCGAAACGGATGCGCCGCCCGCTGGGGACGCCGCTGGCGCAGGTTCGGACGCCCCGCCGGGCACGCGCTCTGCACGCATGCCCGATCTGGTGCTGGTCGACGGCGGCAAGGGGCAGGTCTCCATGGCGCGCGAGGTATTCAGCGAACTTGGATTGCCGCTGTCGCTGATCGTCGGCGTGGAGAAGGGCGAGGGGCGCAAGGTCGGGCTTGAAGAACTTGTCTTCGCGGACGGTCGGGAAAAGGTCTACCTCGGGCGGGATTCTGCGGCGCTGATGCTCGTGGCGCAGATCCGCGACGAGGCGCATCGCTTCGCCATCACCGGCATGCGGGCCAAGCGAGCCAAGGTGCGCGTCGGCGGCAGCCAACTCGAAGACATCCCTGGAATCGGCCCAAAGCGCCGCGCTCGATTGCTTCAACGCTTCGGAGGCATCCGCGGCGTCGCGGCGGCGAGCGTGGAAGACATCGCGTCGGTGGACGGAATCGCGTTGGACCTCGCAGAGGAAATCTATCGCGCATTGCACTAGGCCGGAACCGTCTTCATGCCATGACACAATCGACCCGATGTTCTGGACACTTCCAACGATCATGACCTGGGCGCGCATCGTCGCGATTCCGTTGATTGTGGGCGTGTTCTATCTGCCGCTGTCCGAGCCGATGCGCAATCTCATCGCGACGGTGATGTTCATCGTCTTCGCCGCGACGGACTGGCTCGACGGTTTTCTGGCGCGCAAGCTTAACCAGACGTCGGCCTTCGGCGCTTTCCTGGACCCGGTCGCCGACAAATTCCTCGTATGCGCATCGCTGCTCGTGCTGGTGCACCTGAATCGGGCCGATGTGTTCGTGGCGCTGATCATCATCGGCCGCGAGATCGCCATCTCGGCGCTGCGCGAGTGGATGGCCCAGATCGGGGCTGGCAAGAGCGTTGCGGTTCATATGCTCGGCAAGGTCAAAACGGCGGTGCAGATGATCGCAATCCCGTTCCTGCTCTTCAATGGCACTTTGTTCGGCTCGATCGACACCGGTGCCTGGGGCCAGTGGCTGATCTGGATTTCCGCAGTCCTCACGGTCTGGTCGATGGTCTATTACCTCCAAAAAGCAATCCCCGAAATTCGGGCGCGGGCCAAATGAGCGTTGCAGCCCGCTCGGCGGGCTGGTTGCGAGCGATGCCGGGTGTCTTCGTGCTCATCTGGAGCACCGGCTTCATCGTGGCGCGCTATGGCATGCCCCATGCGCCACCTTTGAAGTTCCTGGTTGTGCGCTACGCACTGTCGGTCGCCTGCTTCCTGGTCTGGGTAAGGCTCGCGCGCGTCACTTGGCCCCGCGAGCGGATGCAGTGGGGTCATCTCGCCGTCACGGGCGTGTTGATGCAAGCGGGTTATCTGGGCGGTGTGTGGGCGGCAGTACGGGCGGGCATGGGTTCGGGCTTGGTCGCGCTGCTTGTCGGCATCCAGCCGGTATTGACCGCGATCTGGCTTTCATTGCGCGGCGGCACTGTCACGCGTCCTCAATGGGCAGGGCTTCTGCTCGGCTTCATCGGATTGCTTCTCGTCGTATCGCGCAAGCTTGGCGAAGGTGGCGAGGTGAGCGTGCTCACGATGAGCCTCGCGATCATGGCGCTGCTGTCGATCACGTCGGGCACGCTGTACCAGAAGCGCTTCGTGGCGCCGTGCGATGTGCGCAGCGCCAACGCCATCCAACTGGCGGCGGCGCTGATCGTCACCTTGCCCTTTGCTGCGCTGGAGCAGGAAAGCATCCACTGGAACGTGGCTTCGGGCGGCGCCATGGCATGGTCGGTGCTGGCGCTATCGCTGGGTGGTAGCTCACTGCTTTACATGCTGATCCAGCGCGGCACAGCCACTGCCGTCACAAGCCTTCTCTATCTGGTGCCGCCGTGCACGGCCGTGATGGCGTGGCTGTTGTTTTCCGAACCGATCACGGCCATGACGCTCGCGGGCATTGCCATCACGGCCGTCGGTGTGAGCCTCGCGGTTCGCGGCGGCCGCTGAATCCCTGGTGCAAGCGACGCACAATGGCGTTTCATTCTTCAAAGCGGCACCCGAGCATCGAGACATGAGTACCCAACATATCGCAGTCATTGCTGGCGACGGCATCGGCAAGGAAACCATGCCCGAAGGCTTGCGCGTGATCGACGCAGCGGCCCGCAAGTTCGGCATCGACCTGAAGTTCGACCACTTCGACTTCTCGAGCTGGGACTACTGCGAGAAGCACGGAAAAATGTTGCCCGACGACTGGAAAGACCAGATCGGCGGGCACGACGCCATCTTCTTCGGCGCCGTCGGTTGGCCAGAGAAGATCCCTGATCACATCTCGCTGTGGGGCTCGCTGCTGCTGTTCCGGCGCGAGTTCGACCAGTACATCAACCTGCGCCCTGCTCGCCTGATGCCGGGCATCATTGCGCCGGTGGTGAGGCGCGACGGCACGCCGCGACAGCCTGGCGAGATCGACATGTACATCGTGCGCGAGAACACCGAAGGCGAGTATTCGAGCATCGGAGGGCGCATGTACGAGGGCACTGCGCGGGAGATCGTTGTGCAGGAAACGGTGATGTCGCGCGTGGGTGTGGATCGCGTGCTCGAGTTCGCCTTCGAGCTTGCTCAATCACGGCCCAAAAAGCATCTCACCAGCGCAACCAAGTCCAACGGCATCTCCATCACGATGCCATATTGGGACGAGCGCGTCGCCGCGATGGCGAAGAGCTATCCGGGGATCAACCTGGACAAGTTTCACATCGACATCCTCACGGCTCATTTCGTGCAGCGGCCGGATTTCTTCGACGTGGTCGTCGCGAGCAATCTCTTCGGCGACATCCTCTCGGACCTCGGGCCGGCATGCACCGGCACCATCGGCATCGCGCCCAGTGCCAACCTGAATCCCGAGCGCACGACGCCTTCGCTCTTTGAACCCGTCCACGGCTCGGCACCCGACATCGCGGGCAAAGGCATCGCGAATCCCATCGGACAGATCTGGTGCGGCGCAATGATGCTCGAGTTCCTGGGGCACAAGGCCGCGCACGACGCGATCCTGGCGGCGATCGAAAAGGTACTCGCGCCCGACAGCGGTGCCCCGCGCACGCCGGACATCGGTGGTACGGGGAACACGGTCGATCTCGGTCGAGCGATTGCTGAAGCGCTTTGAAAACGGCTTCATGAAAACGCCACTAAAATCGCGCTCCTTGCCGTGGTCTATGGGGTGAGTGTCGTATTGACACCCCGTAGACCAGTGGTTGTAATCCCTGTCGGCAGTGCGCTGCCGGCGCGTCAGAACTGCCACCCTTATCCATTCATGTACCCCGCGGCTTGGTCGCGGGGACGGGATCGCTTCTGACCCTGATCAACATTTTTTTCTGCAAGGGGCCCTTGTGAACAAGACCGAACTGATTGAGCACATCGCAAAAAACGCCGACATTTCCAAAGCCGCTGCGACGCGCGCACTCGAGTCCACCATCGGCGCCATTCGTACCACGCTCAAAAAAGGCGGCTCCGTGTCGCTCGTCGGTTTTGGCACTTTCGCAGTCGGCAAGCGCGCCGCGCGGACCGGTCGCAATCCACGCACCGGCGACGCGATTAAAATCAAGGCCGCCAAGATTCCAAAGTTCCGTCCAGGCAAGGCGCTCAAGGACGCATTGAACTGAGATACTGTTTCGGGGGTGCTTAGCTCAGCTGGTAGAGCGGCGCCCTTACAAGGCGTAGGTCGGGGGTTCGAGCCCCTCAGCACCCACCACCCCGATGCAAAGGCGAACAGAGTGTTCGCCTTTTTTGTTGCCGTTCCGCAATTCGTCAGAGAGAGCCTCAAGCATGTTTGATTCCTTCCGCAAGTACAACAAGATCATCATGGTGCTCTTGTTCTTGCTGATCATTCCGTCGTTCGTGCTGTTTGGCGTCGACCGGTATCAGGGTGGCGGCCAAGGCGAGACGGTTGCGCACGTGGCGGGCACCGACATCACGCGCCCCGAGTGGGATCAGCAGCATCGCAATGAAGTCGACCGGATTCGCCAGCAGGCCCCCAACATCGAACCCGCAATGCTCGACTCCGATGCAGCGCGCTATGCAACGCTCGAGCGCATGGTTCGTGAGCGTGTGCTGCAGGCAGCGGCATCCAAGTCGAACATGACCGTGTCCGAAGAGCGGCTTGCCCGCCTTTTCGCCGAAGACGCAGGCCTCGCGTCGTTCCGCACGCCGGACGGCAAGTTCGATCGGGAAACCTTCATGCGCGCAACGGGACGTACGCCTGAGCAATACGAGGCGGCGGTTCGGGCGGACCTGGCAACGCAGCAAGTCTCGCTCGGCGTATCAGGCACTTCGTTCGCGACCGCTGCCCAGGCCGCGACAACACTCAATGCCTACTACGACCGTCGTGAGATCCAGGTGTCGCTTTTCAAGCCGGCCGACTTCGCTTCGAAGGTCAGCGTCAGCGACGATGATCTCCAATCGTTCTACAGGGAGCATGCCGCGCAATTCCGTGCACCCGAGCAAGCCAGCGTCGAATACCTGGTTCTCGATCTCGAGGCCGCAAAGAAGAACATTTCCGTCAGCGAAGCCGATCTTCGCAGTTACTACGATCAGAACAGCGCCCGCTTCGGCACGAAGGAAGAGCGACGAGCAAGCCACATCCTCATTGCCGCGCCCGCCAGCGCTCCTGCAGCCGAACGCGAAAAGGCGCGCGCGAAGGCGGAGCAATTGCTTGCAGAAGTTCAAAAGGCGCCGAGCACATTTGCAGAGGTCGCACGCAAGAATTCGCAGGACCCAGGATCGGCTGAAAAAGGCGGCGATCTGGATTTCGTCACTCGCGGCGCGATGGTGAAGCCATTTGAGGACGCGATGTTTGCGCTCAAGAAGGGCGAGATCAGCAACGTGGTCGAGACTGAATTCGGCTATCACATCATCCAGCTCAACGACATCAAGCCGGCTGTTGTGCCGCCATTCGAAAAGGTTCGCGCGACCATCGAGAACGAAGTGCGTAGCCAACAAGCGACGCAGGAATTTGCCAAGGCGGCAGAGATCTTCACGGACGTCGTTTATCAGCAGCCCGATAGTCTCAAGCCCGCGGCCGAAAAGCTGAAGCTTACGATTCAATCGGCCAACAATGTCGGACGGACTCCCGCCCCAGGTGTCACCGGCCCATTGGCAAGCCGCAATTTCCTGAATGCCCTGTTCGCCCCCGATTCGATCGAGCGCAAGCACAACACCGAGGCGGTTGAAATCGGTCCGAATCAACTAGCCTCCGGGCGTGTGACCCAATATTCGCCCGCTCGCGCGCTGCCGTTCGAGGAGGTCAAGGAAAAGGTTCGCACGCAGCTGATCGCCGAACGCTCCGCGGCGCTTGCAAAGGCAGAGGGCCTTGCCAAGCTTGCCGCATGGCAGGCGAATCCGGCTGGCGCAAACCTCGGTGCGCCAATCACGGTCTCTCGGCTGGAGACGCAGTCGCAACCGGCTGCAGTGATCGAAAGCGCCCTTCGCGCTGACGGTGCCAAACTGCCCACGCTTGTCGGCGCGGATCTGGGTGCGCAAGGGTTCGCAGTCGTACGCGTCAACAAGACGGTCCCACGCACTCCACCGAGCCCAGAGGTGGCAAAGCAGGAGACGGAACAGGTAGGGCAAGCGGTGGGAGCGGCCGAGACCGCTGCCTACTACGACATGCTGAAGGATCGGTTCAAGGCAGAAATTTTGGTGTCGAAGCCGTCCGACTCCGCAGTAGCCGTGGAAAAGTGATTTTTTCACGCTAGAATTCGTGGCTCTGCGGTGGCTGTAGCTCAGTTGGTAGAGTCCCAGATTGTGATTCTGGTCGTCGTGGGTTCGAGTCCCATCAGCCACCCCAAACTACTTGATCAAAAAAAGCGCCGGCCTTCAAGCCGGCGCTTTTTTTTGGTTCATGCAGTTGCGGCAATTGCGATTTCAATTAGAATTTTCGCTTTCCAATTCGGAGGATTAGCACCGATGGCCTCAACCCTTGCCGACATCAATTCCCAGATCAAGAAGCACGATGAGCAGATCGCGCAATTGCGAAAGCAAGCCGAAGAGCTTAGAAATCAAGAGCGTGCAGGCGTGATCGAGGAACTGCGCAAGAAGATCGCTGAATACGGGTTGACAGCAACCGACCTCAAACTCTCGGCGCGCGCTGGCAAGAAGAGCGTTTCAGCTGTGCCTGCCAAGTCGGCCGCCAAGTATCGCGGCCCGACCGGTGAAACTTGGTCCGGTGGCCGTGGTCGTAAGCCGCGGTGGGTCACCGAAGCTCTGGCGGCCGGTAAATCGCTGTCCGACTTCGAAATCAAGTAAGGACTCCCTGGTAATTGAAAAGGCCCGCATCGGCGGGCCTTTTTCGTTGGATCGACTGGCAGTTCAGTTGACCAGCACCAGCTTGCCCTTGACGCCGCGCGATCCCATGTGCGCGTAGGCCGCTTTCAGATCCGCCATCGGCATCGTGCTGTCGATGACCGGCTTGATCTTCCCTTGGCCATACCACTTTGCCAATTCGGCCATCATTTGCGCGTTGGCTTTCGACTCGCGCTTGGCGAAGTCCCCCCAGAACACGCCAACCAAGGATGCACCTTTCAAGAGCATCAAATTCAAAGGCAGCGAGGGAATGGGCCCTGCAGCGAAGCCTACGACCAGATAACGCCCGCGCCAGCCAATCGAACGGAACGCCGGCTCGGCGAATTCGCCACCCACGGGGTCATAAATCACGTCCGGGCCTTTGCCTTCGGTCGCCGCTTTGACGGCATCGCGAAATGCGTTGGGCACTGGATGTGTGGTGTAGTTGATGGTGATGTCCGCGCCTATCGATTTGCAGAGCTCGCATTTTTCGTCTGTCGACGCCGCTGCAATAACCTTCGCGCCTGCGGCTTTTGC
The DNA here is from genome assembly GCF_056397405.1 of Variovorax sp. 05N34. NCBI lineage: Bacteria > Pseudomonadati > Pseudomonadota > Betaproteobacteria > Burkholderiales > Comamonadaceae > Variovorax > Variovorax sp. 05N34. The sequence continues at coordinate 115,282 of NZ_JBFTNI010000009.1, read as the reverse complement.
GATCTGTATTGCGGCCGTGCCGACGCCTCCTGCGGCACCGAGTACGAGCACGGTTTCACCGGCCTTCAATTGCGCTCGGTCCATCAGGGCGTGCCACGAGGTGGCATAAATCATGATGAATGCCGCTGCGTCGACATACCCAAAACCATCGGGCAGTGGCATGCAGAGGGCCGCTGGTGCGATCGTGTGCGTGCCGAATCCGCCGGTGCCAGAAAGGCATGCAACGTTCTGGCCCACGCGCAGGTGAGTGACACCTTCACCGACCGCAGCGATCACGCCCGCGTATTCGGAGCCTGGAACGAAGGGCAGCGGCGGCTTTATCTGATACTTGTTCTGCACGATGAGCAGATCAGGAAAGTTCAGGCTGGCCGCCTTGATTTCGATGAGCACCTGACCTGGGCCCGGCTGGGGCGTCGGCAGTTCTTTCCACGTCAGTGCGTCGACGCCGGTGGGGTTTTCGCAAAGCCATGCGTGCATGCTCGTGTCTCCTGTCAATGAGTCTGGATGGTGAAGAATGCGGATCATGATAGGCGGGCTCCAACGACCGCGTTGTCCCAGTCGTGACGCGTCCGCCGCCTACAATCGCGCGGACCCATAGACGCCATGAAAATACTTATTTCAAACGACGATGGTTACCAGGCTCCTGGCCTCGTTGCCTTGCACGATGCGCTGAAGGAGATTGCGGAAGTCGAAGTGGTCGCGCCTGAGCACAACAACAGCGCCAAGTCGAATGCGCTCACGTTGGCGGCGCCTCTGTACGTGCACACCGCGCACAACGGGTTTCGCTACGTCACGGGAACACCGGCCGACTGCGTGCATGTCGCTCTGAAGGGCCTTCTCGGCTATCGACCGGACCTGGTTGTCTCCGGCATCAACAACGGTGCCAACATGGGCGACGACACGATCTACTCGGGCACCGTCGGGGCTGCGATGGAGGCATATCTTTTCGGCATCCCCGCCATTGCCTTCTCGCAAATCGAAAAAGGATGGGCGCACATCGACGCTGCCGCTCGCGCTGCGCAGCGCTTGGTCGAGCAGATCGAGCGGGATCAGATGCTCGGAGGCGGCGCGTTTCTGTTGAACGTCAACGTGCCGAACCTTCCCTTCGATGCACTGAAGTCGGTCAAGGTCTGCAGGTTGGGACGCCGCCACTCGGCTGAGAAGGTGATCACGCAGGACAGTCCGCGCGGTGAGACGATGTATTGGATCGCCGGGGCAGGTGGCGCCAAGGACAGCGGCGAAGGCACTGATTTTTACGCAACAGCAGCGGGGCATATCGCGCTGACGCCACTGCAGATCGACCTGACTGATCACGCTCATCTCGACCAGTGGCGCGACACGGTGGCTCGGCTGGGTGAGCCATCCTGACATGGCGGCACAGCGACCTGGATTTCCCGTGCGGCTGACATCGTCGGCCTCTTCTCCCGCTCCCAGCCGGGCACCCTTGACGCCCACCAGACCGATGATTCAAGGAGCGCCCTCGATGGCATCCGATGCGGTGCGCGCGCGCATGGTTCAGCGCCTTGCCGCGCAGGGCATCGCGGACGGACGCGTGCTGCGAGCAATGGGAACGGTTGAACGGCATCGGTTCGTCGACAGCGCGTTGGTCAACCAGGCCTACGAAGACACGAGCCTGCCTATCGGCTTGGGCCAAACAATCTCGAAACCGAACGTGGTCGCACGGATGATCGAGTTGCTGCTTGGTGCGCCTGCCTTGGCGAACAAGCCTGCGCAGCGGTTGGGCCGGGTGCTCGAGATCGGCACCGGTTGTGGCTATCAGGCCGCGGTGCTTGGTCTAGTGGCAAGCGAGGTTTACAGCATCGAGCGTTTGCGAGGACTGCATGAGCGTGCTCGTGCAAACCTGCGGCCCTTCCGCTTGGCCACTGTGCACCTTCTGCTGGGCGATGGGATGGTGGGGTACGCCAAAGGTGCGCCGTACGCCGCCATCATTGCGGCGGCGGGCGGAGAGACGGTGCCCGAGGCGTGGGTCACACAGCTTGCGGTAGGTGGCCGGATCGTTGCCCCGACATCATCCGCGACCGGCGGACAAGCTTTGGTCGTGATCGATAAAACTGCCCGCGGACTCGAGCGCCGCATTCTTGAGGCGGTCCACTTTGTCCCCCTAAAATCGGGAATTGCTTGAAGGAAGAACACATGCAGGGTTTTGGCAATCGGGGCTGGCTCGCCGGCGTGACGCTGGTGTCCGCGCTCGTGATTGCGGGGTGTGGAGCACCACGCGGTCAGGTGCCAGTCGAAGACCGCGGCACCATGACGCGTGCACCGGTCGCAGGGTCGAATGCAAGCGCGACGCCGGGCGTTCCCCCCATCACCACCGATGCGTCGGGCAAGCCGCTTCCCGGAATCGAGAACTATGGCAAGCCTGGCTATTACGCCGTTCGTCCTGGTGACACCATCCGCCGCATCGGCACCGAAACGGGCCAGAGCTGGCAGAACATCGCGCGCTGGAACAATCTCGACAATCCCGATCTGATCGAAGTCGGCCAAGTGTTGCGCGTCATTCCTCCAGCCCCCGGAGGCGCGACGGCTGCAGGATCGCCTGCTTCGGCGGCTGCCGGTGCGGAAGCATCCGGCGTCGTCACTCGGCCAGTCACGCAGCCCATCGTAGCGCCGGCAACTGCCGCGGCAGCAGCGGCGGCGGGTGCCTCCGCAGCGGCAAAGCCAGCTTCGCCCATCACAGCGTCGCCAACATCGCCCGCAGCTGCGGCATCCGGTGACGAAGATGTGGGCTGGATCTGGCCGGCGCAAGGTTCGTTGATCGCCGGCTTCGACGAAGCCAAGAACAAGGGCCTCGATATTAGCGGCAAGGCTGGCGACTCTGTACTCGCCGCGGCCGATGGCCGGGTGGTCTACGCGGGTGCGGGCTTGAGGGGCTATGGCAACCTCATCATCCTCAAGCACAACAACACCTATCTCACTGCTTACGCGCACAACCGCACACTGCTGGTCAAGGAAGATCAGTCCGTTCAAAAGGGACAGAAGATCGCGGAAATGGGCAACAGCGACGCAGACCGAGTGAAGCTGCACTTTGAAATTCGTCGTCAGGGCAAGCCGGTCGACCCGGCTCGGTACCTGCCACAGCGCTAGCATGCCATGGCCGCTTCCCGCCCTTATCGCACTGCGGCCGTGCGGCGAGCGGCGGGCGACGGCGGCACTGCGGCTTTCGGTCCCGCGCAACTCACCGACACTGAACGGATCACCTTCCAGGGCGATTTAGGCGGGAGCGGCGAAGAGAAGCACATCGGAAATCCGCGCGATGCGACCCTGGTTGATACGGCGGGCGAAGGCGGCGATTCGCTGACGCTCTACTTGCGCGAAGTCCGCCGAACCCAGCTTTTCACTCCGGAAGAAGAGTATCGAACCGCCTGCGCGGCGCGAAGCGGCAACTTTTCCGCGCGGCAATCGATGATCGAGCACAACCTTCGTCTGGTGGTCAACATCGCAAAGGGCTATCTCGGACGCGGCGTCCCAATGGGCGATCTGATCGAGGAAGGCAATCTCGGCCTGATGCATGCGATCAACAAGTTCGAGCCGGAGCGCGGGTTCCGCTTCTCGACCTATGCGACGTGGTGGATTCGGCAGTCCATCGAACGTGCGGCAATGATGCAGGCGCGCGCCATCCGATTGCCGGTGCATGTCGTGCGCGAACTCCAGCAGTTGATGCGCGCGCGCCGTGCGCTGGAAGGCGATCCAGAATTTCTCGCTCGCCGACCCGACGGCGTGCGCGTCGAAGACGTGGCTGTATTCCTGGGCCTTGAGGTGCAAGCGGTGGCGGACCTGATGGCGCTCGCGGAGGCGCCGCGTTCGCTGGACGCAGGCAGCGAACGTGGCGATGAAAGCTTTACGCTCGCCGATATCGTGGCTTCGGTCGATGACGGTGCCGACCCGACAGGCGTTACGCAGACGCACGAAATAGAGAAGCTTCTCGATCAGTGGATCCGCGTTCTGAACGAGCGCGAGCGAGAGGTCCTGGAAGGGCGCTTCGGTCTGCATGATCGCGATCCAGAAACACTCGAGGTGCTGAGTGCGCGTCTTGGCCTCACGCGTGAACGCGTTCGACAGATCCAGAATGAGGCGCTTGCGAAGATGCGGCGACAACTGGCTCGCGCCGGTGTGCAGCGCGACGCACTTTTATAAGACCTGGGATGATCCCCTCCCGCGGCCTGAGACAATTCGGGCATGACGGATTCGAAAGAAAAGAAAGAGGCGCAGCGCTCGAGCGGTGAATGGCTGCAGGTCGAATCGCTCGACCTCGACGCGCAAGGCGTCGCTCACAAAGCGGACGGTATGGTGGTGTTCATCGAAGGTGCCTTGCCCTTCGAAGAGGTGCAGTTCAACGTTCATCGCAAGAAGAACAATTGGGAGCAGGGCACCGTGACGACCATTGGTCGCGAATCGTCGCAGCGAGTGCGGCCGGGCTGCCCGCACTTCGGTTTGCACGCAGGCGCTTGCGGTGGCTGCAAGATGCAGCATCTCGACGCGGCCGCGCAGGTTGCTGTGAAGCAGCGCGCGCTTGAAGACAACCTTTGGCACCTCGGGAAGGTGCGGCCCGACAACATCCTGCGTCCGCTCGAAGGACCCGCCTGGCACTACCGCTATCGGGCGCGCCTGTCCGTGCGCCACGTCGTGAAAAAAGGAACCGTGCTGATCGGCTTCCACGAACGCAAGAGTCGCTATTTGGCGGACATGAAGGTATGCCCCGTGTTGCCAGTGCAGGTCAGCGAGATGCTGATGCCTCTGCGTGAACTCATCGGCTCGATGGACGCTCGCGAAACCTGTCCGCAAATTGAACTGGCCTGCGGCGACGCACCGGATGGCCTTGGTCTGGGCGTCATCGCACTCGTGCTGAGGCATTTGGAACCGCTGTCCAATGCTGACGTTGCTCGGCTGAAGACATTTGCGGCGCAGCACTCAGGCGTCCAGTGGTGGCTGCAGTCCAAAGGCCCCGAGACGGTGAAATTGCTGGAAGAGGGCGGCACCCTTCTGGCTTATGAATTGTCCGAGTTCGGCGTGAGGATGCCGTTCAAACCGACCGATTTCACGCAGGTCAATCCGCATATCAATCGTGTGCTCGTCGGTCGGGCGCTTCGACTGCTCGATGTGAGGTCTGACGAACGCGTGATCGACTGGTTCTGCGGGCTTGGCAATTTCACGCTGCCACTTGCGAGCCGGGCGCGTGAAGTACTGGGGATTGAAGGCAGCGACACGCTGGTCGCGCGCGCCACCGAAAACTTCGAACGCAATCGAGCGGCGACCCCTGGCCGGCGGCCGCTCGCGGCGACGAGCTTCGTCGCACGCAACTTGTTCGACATGACGCCTGAGAGGCTCATGGCAGACGGTGCTGCTGAAAAGTGGCTCGTGGATCCGCCGCGCGAGGGAGCATTCGCACTCGCCAAGGCGCTCGCCGATCTCCATCAGCAGGCTTTGCTTGGGCGAGAAGAATGGACACCTCCGAAGCGGATTGTCTACGTGAGCTGCAACCCTTCGACGCTTGCCCGTGATGCGGGGCTTCTGGTGCATCAAGCGGGCTATCGGTGTACGTTCGCCGGTGTGGTCAACATGTTTCCTCATACGGCACACGTTGAATCTATAGCGGTGTTCGACCGCGCATGAAAAAAGGGCCCGCTGCTGCGGGCCCTTTTTGGTTTAGGTCGAAATTGTTCAGTCGCGGTCGCCGCCGAAAATACCGAGCAGCATCAGCAGGCTCTGGAACACGTTGAATAGGTCGAGGTACAACGCGAGCGTCGCGCTGATGTAATTGGTCTCGCCGCCGTCGATGATCTGCTTCAGGTCGTACAGCATGTAGGCAGAGAAAATTCCAATGGCGACGACCGAGATCGCCAGCATGCCCGCGCTCGAACCGACGAACACGTTGATGATCGCGCCCACCATCAGAACCATCGCGCCTACAAAGAGCCACTTAGCCATACCCGAGAGGTCTCGCTTGATCACCGTGGCGAGAGAAGCCATCAGGAAGAACACTCCCGCGGTACCCCCGAAGGCGGTCATGATGAGTTCGGAGCCGTTCTTGAACCCGAGCACCATTGCGATCAGGCGCGAGAGCATCAGGCCCATGAAGAAGGTGAAACCCAGCAAAACGGGAACGCCCGCAGCCGAGTTCTTCGTCTTTTCGATCGCAAACATGAAGCCGAAGGCACCGCCCATGAACACCATGAGCCCGAGTCCGCCCGTGAGGCTGCGAGTGATTCCGGTCGCGACGCCAAGCCAGGCGCCGAGCACGGTGGGCAGCAGGCTCAGAGCAAGCAGCCAGTAGGTGTTGCGCAGTACGCGCTGCCGATCCGCTTGGGCTAGCGGCCGGCCGTAAGCGGAGGAGGTATCGAGGGTAGTGACACGGTCGTTCATTGCTGAAACTCCAGGTATGTGCTGCAACGCTGCAGTTGGGCGCATTCTAGGTCGTTGCAAGGGAGTCAAATCACAAATACCTGCGCCGAGATGGTCTTAGCTGCCGGGGGCACCGGAGCCTGGGATAAAGCGAGCGCTATGCTCTCGGGTTACTCAACTTTTCCTGAAGATCATGAAGTCCAAGTCCTTTCTCGAACTCGCCGATGTCAAGGCCATCGCTTCAGCAGCGGAGGCTGAGGCGCTCAAGAACAATTGGGCTGTCACCATCGCCATCGCAGACGACGGCGGAAACTTGTTGTGGCTGCAGCGGCTCGATGGGGCCGCAGCGCTTTCATCGCACATTGCGCCTGCCAAGGCGCACACCGCCGCCATAGGGCGACGCGAAAGCAAGACGTATGAGGACATGATCAACGGCGGTCGTACCTCGTTCTTGACAGCGCCGGGCATCCAAGGATTGCTTGAAGGTGGGGTGCCGATCGTGAAAGACGGTCACGTGATCGGCGCGGTCGGGGTAAGCGGTGTCAAGTCCAATGAAGATGCGCAAATCGCACGCGCTGGTATTGCTGCAATTGGCCTCTGACAGCGACTCAAACGAAAACGCCGACTCTGCGTCGGCGTTTTTTTGTTTGATCGACAAACGTGGAAAAAAAGCATGGCTGTCGGCGAACCGTTGGCTAGCTAAAACGACCCTGGGAGGATTCTCCTTTGGTCGCCCCACGATGAAACTTGCGCGAAATCGAAATGGCCACTATTTGGTCAGGATCAGCTTGCCCAGCTTGGTGGCTTGCAGCCGATAGAGCGAACCATTGTGCAGAATACCCACCGTCTTGCCGCCCTTGAGCAGTTCGGTGCTCTCGACCAATGACGGTAGGCCTATTGAATCGTCGACAGTCGAAGCTCTACTACGGCCGACATGATCCAGCGAACGATGACTCGAGACGGAGAGGGAGTTGGGCGAGGTTTGCATGAAGTGTCTTGCCGGGTTTATCGGGCGATTTGCAAATGATAATTATTCTCAACAAAAAGTCAACGAACTGATCGACCTTTCGTCCGAACTCCTATCTGGGCTCCGGCTCGGTGATGAAGCCGATCTTGCGTACACCCGCTTGACGAGCGGCAGACATTGCCTGAGCCACGCGTTCATACCGGACTGCCTTGTCTCCGCGAATATGCAGCTCTGGCTGCGGTTCTTTGGCCGCTTCGACAGCGAGGCGCCCCGMCAGTTCGGAATCCTCGATCTTCTGGTCGTTCCAGAAATAGGTGCCGTCCGCCGCCACGGTGAACAAGACGTTCTGAGGTTTGGCCTGCTCGGGCTCACTCGTGGCTCTCGGCAAGTCGATATTTACCGCATGCTTCATGACCGGCACGGTGATGATGAAAATGATCAGCAAGACCAACATGACATCGACCAACGGCGTCATATTTATTTCGTTCATCACTTCATCGGGTTCATCTTGTGTTCCGAACGCCATGGTGCTCAGCCCTTCTTGAGTGGAACGACCGTCGCTTCGCCGCCGCTTTGCACTCTTGCGCCCGTGACGAAATACGCGTGCAGATCATGCGCAAAGCTGTTGAGCTTGGTTAGTACGAATTTGTTGCCGCGGACCAGCGCGTTGTAGCCCAGTACCGCGGGAATGGCCACGGCGAGACCTAGCGCCGTCATGATCAACGCTTCTCCGATCGGTCCGGCCACCTTGTCGATTGTTGCCTGACCGGCGGAACCGATGCTCATCAAGGCGTGATAGATGCCCCAGACCGTGCCGAACAAGCCAATGAACGGAGCAGTCGAACCGACTGACGCCAACACTGCGAGCCCGGTCTGAAGCCGCGCTGTGAATTCATCGATGCCATTGCGAAGGGCGCGCGTAATCCAGTCGCTGACGTCGAGCGCATCATGGAGGTGAGCTTTGGTGTTGCGGTGATGCGCCGCGGCTTCTCGGCCTTCCAGTGCAAGCGCACGAAACGGATTGCTGTCGTCCTTGCCGAGCTTATTGAGTGCAGTTGCAAAGTCCTCGCTATGCCAGAAGTCCTGCGAGTGCTTGGCCAAGCGCTTGTACCTGATCACATCCAGCGCTTTGATGATGATCACTACCCATGACGCCAGTGACATGCCGATCAACAAGAGAGCGACCGCCTTGGTAACGAAGTCACCCTGATGCCAGACATTCATCAGGCCGAATTGCGAGTTCATACGAAGTTGCTCCAGAAAAAATTATTTAAGTACCCAGTTGATCGGCACATTGAATTCCATGGATTCGACGACGCCGTCGCGTTTTCCCGGTACGAAGCGCCAAGACATCACAGCATTGCGCGCTGCCTCATCCAGGCGTTCGTAGCCGCTCGACGTCTGGATGCTCGCCCGCTTGGGCAGACCATCGACGCCAATCAGCACGCGCACGACCGTCTTGCCCTGCTCGCCAAGCCGCCTACTAATGGCAGGAAAAACCGGCTTCGGGTTCTGCAGATAGTCGGCGTCGCTTGACGGCAATTGGACCGATGGCGGCGCAGGCGGCGCAGGTGCAGGGGCGGGCGGCTCCGGTGGAGCCGGGGGCGCAATCGGTGCAGGTGGGGGCGGCGGTTCGATGCTGCCGGTCGGCGCACTGGGTGCCGGAGTCGGCTTGGGTTCTCGAATGGCCTGCGGTCTGGGCGGAGGTGGCGTTTTCGTGATTTGCCGTTTCGGCTCCGGCGGTGGGGGCGGGGGTGGAGGCGGCGGATCAACAGGCTTGGGCGGCTCGATGAATTCGCTCAGGATCTCGACCGGAATGACCACTTCCGCAGCCCGCCGCAGAAGGCCGCTTTGAAGCGCCCATAAAGCCGCGAGGTGCGCGAGAACCACACCTCCCGCGATAACAGCATTGCGCGACAGCCCAAGGACCGAAGTGGAGGGGGAGGAGAAGCGGTCAGACACAATCAATTTTTCGATAAGGAAGCACTCTTTGAGCGCTCCGCATCAGCAGACCACTTAGCGAACTACTTGCGAAAGATCCACCAGGTCGAACCAGCTACGAAGATCAGACTGCCACCGAGTGCTGCGAACAGTTCCATGCGTTGCTTTCCTGGATGGAATCGGCAAGATGGATCGCCCTTTGGTTCGTTTCGCGACTGAGCGCAGCGACGGGATGCAAGGCGCTGCACTGGGCGACGACATCGCGTGCACAGCCTTCACATTGGCCACACTGCGTGGCCACGCCGAGTTCAAACTGCACTTCATCAAAGCTCATGCCGGCCCGCACATGACGTGCGATTTCGCGGTCGGAGACTCGGCGGCATACACAAACGATCATGGTTGAAGCGACTTCGCTGGCTGTTGGGAACGGGTTCATTATAAATACGAATTCTTCGCATTTGCAATAACTATGGACCGAGTAGGGCGACCGTTCCCAACGCACAAAGTCCCAAAAAAAATCGGGGCAAGCCCCACGTGCATCGCCTCAGGCAAAGCTAGTCGATCTCCCCCATCTGCGCTTGCAGATAGTTCTGAAGTCCCACCTTGTCGACGAGGTCGATTTGCGTCTCCAGGAAGTCGATATGTTCTTCCGTGTCGTCCAGGATCTCCTGCAGAAGATCCCGTGAGACATAGTCGCGTACAGCTTCGCAGTGGGCGATTCCAGCCTTGATCGTTGCTTGAGCGCCCGTTTCCGCCTTCAAGTCGCACTCCAGAATCTCCGGCACGTCTTCGCCGACGTTGAGCTTGGCCAAATCTTGCAAGTTGGGTAGCCCATCCAGCATGAAGATGCGATCCATGAGCTTGTCGGCGTGTTTCATCTCGCCGATCGACTCTTCGTACTCTTTCTTTGCGAGCTTGTCCAAGCCCCAATGCTTGAGCATCCGATAGTGAAGAAAGTACTGGTTGATCGCTGTCAGCTCGTTCTTGAGTTGCGCCTGGAGATGATCGATGACTTGAGGGTCGCCCTTCATGGATTTTCCTTGTTCTTGAAAGGGTCGATTGTGAGCGCGTGGGGACGGGGCGCAAGCAATCCCATGCTGGAGCGCTCGGCATGCGTTTGAGGCTCATACCTGTTCGCATTCGCCGAAATTCGAGCTCCGGGGAGCGGCCCAATAGGTGACAGGCATACTTTTCATAGCAAATGACTATTGAAATAGTAGATCTGGTAGTTATACTCACTGCTCGCCCATTTCATCAGCCACCAAGGAAGTAAACATGTCCCTGATCAATACCGAAATCGTCCCGTTCAAGGCCACCGCGTATCACAACGGCAAGTTCGTGCCGGTTAGCAACGAGAACTTCAAGGGAAAATGGTCTGTCGTGGTGTTCTACCCGGCCGACTTCACGTTCGTGTGCCCGACCGAACTCGGCGACCTTGCCGACCACTACGCAGAGTTCCAGAAACTCGGCGTTGAGGTTTATGGTGTGTCGACTGACACGCACTTCACGCACAAGGCATGGCACGACACATCGGACACCATTGCAAAGGTCCAATATCCGCTGATCGGCGACCCCAGCCAGCAACTTGCCCGCGCCTTCCAGGTGCTGATCGAAGAGGGCGAAGACGCCGGCCTCGCCTACCGTGGCACGTTCGTGATCGACCCCGAGGGCAAGATCAAGACCATCGAAGTGCATGACAACGGAATCGGGCGCGACGCTGCCGAACTGCTGCGCCGCGTGAAAGCCGCGCAATACGTTGCAGCACATCCTGGCGAAGTCTGCCCCGCCAAGTGGACTGAAGGCGCCGAAACGCTGAAGCCTTCGTTCGACCTGGTCGGCAAGATCTAAGTCGCCTCCGTGCGCCGCGGCCCGGGCGCATAGCTCCCGGGCCTTTTTTATTCCGTTCGCACCACCAAGAGAGAGTCCCCCCATGCTCGACGCCGGCACCAAATCGCAACTCAAAAGCTACCTCGATCGCATCGCTCAACCAATCGAAATCGTGGCTTCGCTCGACGAGAGCAAGGCATCGAGCGATTTGCAATCGCTGCTGAAAGACATTGCTGAGTCGTCTCCGCTGGTGAAGATCACGGAGAGCCGGGACGACAACCATCGCAAGCCTTCGTTCTCGATCAATCGTCCGAGTGAAAACCACGGCCCCCGCTTTGCAGGCTTGCCGATGGGTCATGAATTCACTTCGCTGGTGCTTGCGCTGCTGCAGGTCGGTGGATATCCGCCCAAGGTGGATGAGGCGGTGCTGCAACAGATTCGCGGGCTTGATGGTGATTTCGAATTCGAAATCTACATTTCGCTGACTTGCCACAACTGCCCTGACGTCGTTCAGGCGCTTAACCTTATGGCTGTTCAGAACCCGCGCATCAAGACGACCATGATTGATGGGTCGCTTTTCCAGGACGAGGTCAAGGAGCGACAGGTCATGGCGGTACCGACCGTCTTCCTCAATGGCACAGAATTCGGTCAGGGTCGCATGAGCCTGGAAGAGATCCTCGCAAAGATCGACACTAGCGGAGTCGAGCGCGAGGCGAAGAAGATTGCCGCCAAGGAACCCTTCGATGTGTTGATCGTCGGCGGCGGGCCCGCTGGAGCCGCTGCGGCCGTGTATGCAGCGCGAAAGGGCATCCGCACCGGCGTTGCGTCGGAGCGCTTCGGCGGGCAGGTGCTTGACACGATGGGCATCGAAAACTTCATATCGATCCGCGAAACCGAAGGGCCCAAGTTCGCCCTCGCGCTTGAAGAACATGTGCGCGACTACGAAGTCGACATCATGAACCTGCAGCGTGCTGCTGCTTTGGTGCCGGGCAATGACTACATCGAGGTGAAGCTCGAAAACGGCGCTTCCCTGAAGAGCCGCTCGGTAGTGATTTCAACCGGCGCGCGCTGGCGCAACATCAACGTGCCAGGTGAGCACGAGTACAAGAACAAGGGCGTGGCCTACTGCCCGCACTGTGACGGTCCCCTGTTCAAGGGGAAGCGCGTGGCGGTGATCGGCGGCGGCAATTCAGGGGTTGAGGCGGCCATCGACCTTGCCGGAATCGTGGGGCACGTCACGCTCATCGAGTTCGACACGCAACTGCGAGCCGATGCGGTGTTGCAGCGAAAGCTGCGCAGCATGTCGAATGTGAAGGTGATCACGAATGCGCAGACCACCGAGATCACGGGCGACAACCAGAAGGTCAGCGGCCTGGTCTACAAGGATCGCGCGAGCGGCGAGAGTCACACCGTGCCGCTTGAAGGCGTGTTCATCCAGATCGGTCTTGTACCCAATACAGATTGGCTCAAGGGCACCGTCGAACTGTCGAAACACGGCGAGATCGTGGTCGATGCCAAGGGGCAAACGTCTGTGCCGGGTGTCTTTGCCGCGGGCGATGCGACGACAGTGCCGTTCAAGCAAATCATCATTGCAGCGGGAGACGGTGCCAAGGCAGCGCTCAGCGCATTTGATCACCTGATTCGAACCTCGGCGCCTGCCGAAGAGGCAGTCACCGCCTGACGCCGCTCGCCTTCGCGCAAAACTCGCCAACCGGCAGAGAGCCGACTGGCACTGAGTTCAGTACGTCAGTCGTTCAGGACGCAGTTCCTGCAGGATGGTCGTCGCGATCTCTTCGATGGATTTGGTCGTGGTCGACAGCCATCGGATGCCGGCCCGGCGCATCATTGCCTCCGCCTCGCTGACTTCATGTCGGCAGTTCTCGATACTGGCATAGCGAGAGTTCGGCCGCCGCTCGTTACGGATTTCGCTCAGCCGCTCAGGTTGAATCGTGAGGCCGAAGATCTTCTTGCGGTGCGGTAGCAGAGCGGGCGGCAGCTGACGGCGATCGAAATCCTCGGGGATCAGCGGGTAGTTTGCGGCTTTGAGGCCATGCTGCATGGCGAGATAGAGCGAAGTGGGGGTCTTTCCGCTGCGGCTGACGCCGACGAGGATCACATCCGCTCCATCAAGGTCTCGGTTGCTCTGGCCATCGTCATGTGCAAGGCTGAAATCGATGGCCTGAATCCGCTCGTTGTATTCCTTGCTCTTGCTCACATCGCTGAAACGGCCGATCCGATGATTTGACTTCATTGCTAACTCGATTTCGAGCGGCCGGACGAATGTGCCGAACATGTCGAGCAGCATGCCCTTGCAGCCGGTTTCGATCACCTCGAGGACCTCCATATTGGCCAGCGTGGTGAAGACGATAGGGCGCAGCCCTTCTACTTCGGCCGTGTGGTTGATCCGTCGAACCGCCTGGTGCGCCTTGTCGACCGTGTCCGTGAAGGGTAGCCGCACGTGGCGGGGCTTCATTTCAAATTGGGCAAGGACGGCATTCCCGAAGGTTTCGGCGGTAATGCCGGTGCCATCGGAGACGAAGAAAACAGTGCGGGTGTGCATGGTATGGCTGCCTTGTCCGTAGGCGCGCCGGTCCGTGGCGCGCCTACAATTCGGCCCATTATCGGGAATGCCGAACGCCGTTCCCGTCGAAATCCTTCCATGCACCCTCGTCAGCGCCCCAAGCAAGAAGAATGATCGCGTTGCGCCGTCTGCATGCAGCATCAGTTTCAACTTCTGGAGCTTTCCCATGTCTGCACTCTTCGAAGCGACCGCCCTGGTCGTACCGTTCGAAAACCTGAGGATGACCGACGTCGAGTCGGTTGGTGGCAAAAACGCCAGCCTCGGCGAGATGATTTCTCAACTGCCCCAGGGCGTGCGCGTTCCTACCGGCTTTGCGACGACCGCACACGCGTTCCGGCAATTTCTCGCGCACGACGGACTGGCCGACAAGATCAGTGCGAGGCTTGCAAAGCTCGACACTGATGATGTGCGAGCCCTCGCCGCAGCCGGGGCCGAAATTCGCGCTATGGTCGAGAACCAGCCCTTTCCCGCGGACCTGCAGAAGGCTATCGCAGCCGCATTCGCCACCCTCTCGGCCGGCAACCCCCAGGCCAGCTTCGCTGTTCGCTCATCCGCAACGGCCGAAGACCTGCCGGATGCATCTTTCGCAGGTCAGCAGGAGACCTTCCTCAATGTGGTCGGTATCGACGACGTTCTTCACAAGATGAAAGAGGTCTTCGCGTCGCTCTACAACGATCGTGCGATCAGCTATCGCGTTCACAAGGGGTTCGCGCACGACGTGGTGGCGCTTTCGGCGGGTGTGCAGCGTATGGTTCGCAGCGATCTGGGCGCGGCCGGCGTGATGTTCACCATCGATACCGAATCAGGCTTCGAGGACGTAGTTTTCATCACGTCCAGCTATGGTCTCGGCGAAACCGTGGTGCAGGGGGCCGTCAACCCTGACGAGTTCTATGTGCACAAGCCCACCCTGAAAGCAGGCAAACGAGCGGTCATTCGCCGGAACCTCGGTTCGAAGCTGATCCAGATGGAATTCGCAACTGCGGCTCAGAAGGCAGCGAGCGGCAAGCTGGTCAATACGACCGACGTGCCGGCCGAGCAGCGCAACCGCTATTCACTGACAGACGCCGAAGTCGAGCAGCTTGCGAAGTACGCACTTGTGATCGAAGAGCACTACGGCCGTCCGATGGATATCGAGTGGGGCAAGGACGGCACCGACGGACAGATCTACATCCTTCAAGCGCGCCCGGAGACCGTCAAGAGCCAGCAGCAGGGCAAGGCCGAACAGCGATACAAGCTGCTTGGCAAGGGCGCCGTGCTGGCAGAGGGCCGCGCCATCGGCCAGAAGATCGGAACCGGTCCCGTCCGCCTGGTGCACAGCATCAGCGAAATGGACAAGGTGCAACCTGGCGACGTGCTGGTGACGGACATGACTGACCCCAACTGGGAACCGGTCATGAAGCGTGCGGCTGCCATCGTTACGAACCGCGGCGGGCGCACCTGCCATGCGGCCATCATTGCACGCGAACTTGGCATTCCGGCGGTGGTCGGTTGCGGCGATGCCACGGATCTCCTCAAGGACGGCACGCTTGTCACGGTGAGCTGCGCCGAAGGGGACACGGGCTTCATCTACGACGGGCTTCTCGAAACCGAAGTGACCGAAGTCAAGCGTGGAGAAATGCCAGAGATCGACCTTAAGATCATGATGAACGTCGGCAATCCGCAGTTGGCCTTCGACTTTGCCCAATTGCCGAACCATGGCGTGGGCCTGGCTCGGCTCGAGTTCATCATCAACAACAACATTGGGGTGCACCCCAAGGCGATCCTCGACTATCCAAACGTGGACGTCGATCTCAAAAAGGCGGTCGAATCGGTTGCGCGCGGCCACGCATCTCCGCGGGCGTTCTATGTCGACAAGGTGGCAGAAGGCATCGCGACGATCGGTGCCGCATTCTGGCCGAAGCCCGTCATTGTTCGGCTTTCGGATTTCAAGTCGAATGAATACCGCAAGCTGATCGGCGGCAGCCGCTACGAACCCGAAGAAGAAAACCCGATGCTCGGCTTCCGCGGTGCGGCGCGGTACCTCAGCGACGATTTTGGCGAAGCCTTCGCCATGGAATGCGAAGCGCTCAAGCGAGTTCGCAATGAGATGGGCCTGACCAACGTTCAGATCATGGTGCCTTTTGTGCGGACGCTGGGCCAAGCCAAGCGCGTGACTGAGTTGCTGGGCGACCACGGTCTCAAGCGAGGCGAAAACGAGCTCAAGCTGATCATGATGTGCGAGGTACCTAGCAATGCCATCCTCCCAGAGGAATTCCTGAAGTACTTCGATGGCTTCTCGATCGGATCGAACGATTTGACGCAACTCACGCTCGGTCTGGATCGCGACTCCGGCCTGGAGTTGCTAGCGGCCGATTTCGATGAGCGGGATCCTGCTGTCAAGGCACTGCTCGGTCGCGTGATCAAGGCGTGCAAAGCCGAAGGCAAATACGTTGGCATCTGCGGCCAGGGCCCTAGCGATCACCCGGATTTCGCTCAGTGGCTCGCAGAGCAGGGTATCGAATCGATTTCGCTCAACCCCGACAGCGTCATCGACACCTGGAAGCAACTCGCAGCGCGCTAGGCACGTCGGAGCAGAGCGCTCCGACCGTGTGACTGCCACGCAACGACTTACGTCACGCCGCCGGCTGTAATGGTGGCGTCAGGTTGCTGCTTTTACAAATTGACGCATCTTTGGTGTCAAACTCGGCTCCAAGGGAGTGCAGTTGCGGAGCGCACACGCGCCGGCCGGCCGGCCGGCGTTTGCGACTTCAGACTTTGGCGTCGAAATCATGATTCTTGTAAAGACAGAGGCCGGGCATCGGGTGCTCAAGGATCGATCACTGCCGCTGACTGCGCGGCAGCGATCGGCATTTATTCTTTTCGACGGAAAACGCTGCGTCGACGACGTGATCGGTGCCGGCGTGGGTGTGGCCCGAGAAGACATCGACCAACTTGTTCAGCTTGGGCTACTGGGCGTTCCATTCGGGTCTGCCGCACCCCCCAACTCGGTTGTGGCGTCGGCGCAGATTTCATCCTCGCCCGTCGAGCCCGCACCGGTGCTTGTTCTCGCTCGACAGGACGACGGAAGATCAAATCAGCAGCGCTACAAAGACGCCTATCCCATTGCCACGCAACTCACCGGGGCCCTGGGATTGCGGGGATTCAGGCTCAACCTGTCAGTAGAGAAGACCTCCAACTACGACGAACTGCTCGATCTCCTCCCGAAGATCCGCAGTGCTGTGGGGCCGGAGAAAGTCATGGCTTTGGAGCGCGCCCTGACGGGCGATTGACAGCCTCGCTGCTATAATTTCCGGCTTTGCCTTGCCACACCGCGACCGACGCTGCGGGTGGCTTAATCCCTTCTACGGAAGATCCACAAGGAGCGCTATGCGTCACTACGAAATCATCTTGCTGATCCATCCGGATCAAAGCGAACAAGTTCCGGCCATGCTGGAGCGGTACAAGGGCTTGATTACTGCCGGCGGCGGCAAAGTCCACCGTGTTGAAGACTGGGGCCGTCGCCAGCTCGCTTACCAGATCAACAAGCTCAACAAGGCACACTACCTGTGCGTGAACATCGAGGCTGAACAAGCCGTGATGGCCGAGCTGGAGCATGCGTTCAAGTTCAACGACGCCGTTCTTCGTCACCTCACCGTTGTCAAGAAGAAAGCCGAAACGGGCCCTTCTTCAATGATGAAGACTGTAGAGCGCGAAGAAGCCCGCAAGGCTCAGCAGGCCGAATACGCCGCCAACAACAACTGATTGTGTGAGCGCCGCCGCAGCCAATCAGCTTGTGCTGACTGCCTGCGTCGCCGAAATCGGAACTTTGCGATTCACCCCCGCCGGATTGCCTGCTGTCGATTTGAGACTCGAACATGAGTCGACGATTGCCGAAGTGGGTCATCCCCGGCAGGTCAAGACAGCCATCAAAGCTGTCGCGTTCGGCGCAATAGCCGAGCGACTCGCAAAGCAGGCTCTTGGAAGTCTCTGGCGTTTTCAGGGTTTCCTCGCCACTCCTGGTAACGGCAAGCATCCGGTTTTGCACATTCAGGATTTTCAGCAAGATTAATTTTCGAAAAGAGGTCCTCAAATGGCCACGTTCAAGAAATTCAACAAAGACAAGCGCCCCAAGCGCAATACACAATCGCTGCTCTTCAAGCGCAAGCGCTTCTGTCGCTTCACCGTCGCTGGCGTCGAAGAAATCGATTACAAGGACATCGACACCTTGCGTGATTTCATCAGCGAAAACGGAAAGATCATTCCGGCTCGCCTGACTGGCACGCGCGCTATTTACCAGCGTCAACTCAACACCGCCATCAAGCGCGCTCGCTTCCTCGCGATGGTGCCGTACAGCGACCAACACCGCGTCTAAGGAGCAAGACACATGCAAGTCATTCTTCTGGACAAGGTCGTCAACCTTGGTGTGCTGGGCGAAATCGTCAAAGTCAAAGACGGTTATGCACGGAATTTTCTGATCCCCACCGGACGTGCGCGTCGCGCCACTGAGGCAAACAAGGCCGAATTCGAAGCCAAGCGCGTCGAACTCGAAAAGGCCGCGGCCGCCAAGTTGGCCGAGTCCCAGGCTCAAGGCGAAAAGCTCGCGGGCACGACAGTCAAGCTGACGCAGAAGGCCGGCGTTGATGGCCGTCTGTTTGGTTCGGTGACCAACCACGATGTCGCCGAGGAGCTCAACAAGCTCGGCTACAAGATTGCGAAGTCGCAGGTGCGCATGCCCAGCGGTCCGATCAAGATCGTCGGCGACAGCACCGTCAGCGTTGCACTGCATACGGACGTGGTGGTCGAAATCACCGTGACGGTGTACGGCGAAAGCGCCTGATCGAACTGCGGGATCATCCCCGTCTCAAGAGCCGCCTTCGGGCGGCTTTTTTTCTGCCGCTTCGTGTTGTCCCCGCGTGCTGCACCGGAAGATCACTGTTTATTCACAGCCTTGTCCACGTGACGCCGAGCGGTGTGCGGCTTAGCATGCAGGGTTGCAAGGAACTCCATGTCCGCCGTTTTTTCATACGCCGATAACGACCCATCTACAGACCGTCAGATTGCGCAACTGCGCATCCCCCCGCATTCGATAGAAGCCGAATCCAGTGTGCTTGGGGGACTTTTGCTCGACAACGGCGCTTGGGATCGCATGGGCGATGTTGTGGTAGACAGTGACTTCTATCGCCATGAGCACAAGCTGATCTATGGCGCGATTGGAATGCTGATCAACGCCAGCAAGCCAGCGGACGTGATCACCGTCTATGAGCAATTGCAGAATCTCGGCAAGGCCGAAGAAATCGGTGGGCTTGCCTATCTCAATTCGCTCGCGCAGTACGTACCGAGCGCGAGCAACATTCGCCGATACGCTGAAATCGTGCGCGAACGTTCGATCCTGCGAAAGTTGGTAAGCGCGAGCGACGAGATTGCGACCAATGCCTTCAACACGCAGGGCAAGCCTGTCGACAAGATCCTGGACGAGGCCGAGCAGAAGATCTTCAACATCGGCGAGGAAGGCTCCCGCATGAAGCAAGGCTTCCAGGGCATGGACTCCCTGGTCGTCGAATTGCTTGATCGGGTGACCGAGATGGCCGAGAACCCGAACGACATCACGGGTGTCCGCACCGGTTTTTACGAGTTCGACAAGATGACCTCGGGGCTGCAGCCGGGCGACATGATCGTGTTGGCTGCGCGACCGTCGATGGGAAAGACGTCGCTGGCCATCAACATTGCCGAACACGTTGCCCTCAACGAAGGTTTGCCGGTCGCAGTGTTCTCGATGGAAATGGGTGCCTCGCAACTGGCTGTGCGCATCGTCGGGTCGATAGGCCGCATCGACCAAGGCCATTTGCGCACGGGCAAGCTCACGGACGAAGAATGGCCGCGCCTTACCGAAGCGATTGAGAAGCTGCGCAACGTGTCGCTTCACATCGACGAAACTCCGGGCCTGACCACGAGCGAATTGCGCGCCAATGCACGCAGGCTCGCTCGTCAATATGGCAAGCTGGGGCTGATTGTGGTGGATTACCTTCAGCTGATGAGCGTGTCCAGCAGCATGAACGACGAGAACCGAGCCACGGCAGTTGGTGAAATCTCTCGTGGCTTGAAGATGCTGGCGAAGGAGCTCAAATGTCCAGTCATTGCGCTTTCGCAGCTCAGCCGCGGTGTGGAGAGCCGCACCGACAAGCGGCCCATGATGAGTGATCTGCGCGAGTCGGGTGCGATTGAGCAGGATGCCGACATCATCATGTTCATCTATCGAGACGACTACTACGACAAGAACAGCAAGGAGCCTGGCGTTGCCGAGGTGATCATCAGCAAGCACCGGAATGGTCCGACAGGCACCGTCAAGCTTGCGTTCCTCAAGCCACTGACCAAGTTTGAAAATCTCGCGATGGGCAGCGACGATTTTTAGTCAATCGATCTGGCGCGTCGACGCGTCTGATTTCTGCGAGTCCGCCTGCAGCCTCCGAAGCATGTCAGCGAGCGTTTTCCCCGGCTCGTCACGAAAGCGCTCCGGCAGGACTTCGATCTGACTGATTCGGTCGATCCTGAATCCGCGGAAGTCTCCGCGGAGTTCGCACCAGGCAGAGAACGTCCACACTTTTCCCCAATAGAAGCAACCCAGTGGCCGCACCGTGCGTTGGCTTGGCGATCCCACGACATCGCGATAGTCCATGCGCAGCTTCTGGCGTGCCTGCACAGCTTCCCGCAGCGTCTGCAGCCGCGAGCGTGTGCCGTCGTCAAGGGCGTATGCCGGCGCATAGAGCGCCAGGCTCTCGGCGGACACGCGTGCCGCTGGCGGGAGTACCGACAGGATCTTGCCAAGAGCCGATTCGATGTCGCGCGCCATGGCCGCATCGACCCAACTCTGCGCGAGCCGTGCCGAAGCAACCAATGCCGCTGCTTCGTCCTGAGTGAACATGAGCGGGGGCAAGTCAAAGCCGGAGCCCAGCCGATATCCGACGCCGGCCTCGCCGTCAAGTGGCACTCCCTGCGCTTGGAGATCGGCGATGTCACGGTAGACGGTGCGCTCGGAAATCTCCAGGCGCTGCGCGAGAAAAGCGGCAGTCGTCAGGCGGCGTCCGCGGATGATCTGGACGATTTGAAATAGGCGATCGGCACGGCGCATGGAGTCGTCAGGTTCGGATGCATTGTTTGGGTCGTGCCGCTCTCAGTTTCATGTCAATCCAGTTGGATTCCGATGTGGATGGCGACTTCCTCTGGGCCGCTGTACGCTTCGAAATCGCTGCGATAGCGGCGCTTGACCTCCGGATGCGACTCGAAATACTGCCAGATCGTCTGCCATACCGCGAGCACCATTTGCGGCATTTGTCCGTGTCCGGTGAAGACAAGGTAGTCACCACCTTCGATGCGCACTGCCGCAGGCGCGTCGGTCACGGCGACGCCGGTGGTAATGTCGAAGGCCCCGTGCGCATCGCTCTCGTACCCTGAATAGACGCTGTAAAGGTGCATGTCGGCCTTCCGATTGGGCGTTCTTTCGTACACGCGCTCATCGAAAAAGCGTGCCCACAATGGGCCGATGCGGGCAATCTGTGGGTCGGTTTCGTCGCGGGTGGTCGTGCGTGCTGTGAGTCCTGCGACGCGGAAGGCATCCAGCCGTTGAAGTTCGGGTTGCATCAAGTTCTCCATCCGGAATTCAAAGATCAAACGTCAGAGGTCCAATTCCAATAGCCGACTGTCTGCCTTCATGGCGTCGGCGATCAAACGAATATCGTGCTCGTCGACCTCCAAGAGGCCGAAACGAAACTTGGAACCCCATCTCGTGGGGTCTTCAACGAAGTCGAATTTTTCAATCAGAGGCAGGATCTGCGCTTCGCAGGCTGGCGCGTAACGTACGTCCCTTCGCCATGGAATGAATCCATTGCCCATGTCTGCCTCATAGGGCGTGCCCCCCTGAACGACTCCGATCGACACGAAGCTCTGCAGCCTATCGGCGTGGCCGAATTCGGTGGTGGGCGAGTAGTAGGCGACCCGGTCCCCGGCAGCGATTCGCTTGAGCGGCGCCAGCTTTCCGTGGCCCACCTGCATGAAGCCGCCTTTGGGATCATCGCGCCCGCGGCGGGCGTGTTCGGCGCTGGCGACGGCGATCCAGTTCTTGCGTGTCATCGCTGTCATCCCAAGGCGTGCAGGCCGACTTCATTGCCTTCTGTATCTCGAAGATGGGCAAAGAAGCCCATTTCCGCCGGGAGCGCTGTTTTGGGTGTAACGACCTGCCCACCGGCTGCCACCACACGGGCCAGTGCGGCATCGATGCTCGGGGCGCAGTCCAAGTAGATCCGGACTCCGGTCCCCGCGGCGGCTGATTGGGTGTTTCCGGCGACCAGGCATCCACCGGTGGCGGAGCTTTCGTACGGGAAGACGGCCATGATGCCTCCCCCGAAGTCTTCACGCTTCAGTGTGCGCCCCAGAATCTTTTCATAGAACGATTGCGCGCGGTCCATGTCGGCGACCGGGATCTCGAACCAGTTGATGGCGGATGTCATGAGCGGCTTCCTTTGCAGTGAATGAAGCCGTCATGCTGCGCGACAGCTCCTGACAACGTCTTGTCAGGAGCGTTCTGAAGACTCAAAAAAGGGCGCCCGTAGCGCCCCTTAAGAGATTCAGCCCGCCTACAGGACCTCGCTGGCGAAATCCGCCAGGCGGGATCGTTCTCCGCGTGCCAGGGTGATATGCCCGCTGTGGGGCCAGCCCTTGAATTTGTCCACTGCAAAGGTGAGGCCGGACGAACCCTCCGTGAGATAGGGCGTATCGATTTGCGCCAGATTGCCCATGCAAATGATCTTGGTGCCGGGGCCTGCGCGGGTCACGAGTGTCTTCATCTGCTTTGGCGTCAGGTTCTGCGCCTCGTCGATGATCACGTACTTGTTCAGGAAGGTCCGTCCGCGCATGAAGTTCATGCTCTTGATCTTGATCTTGCTTCTGATCAGCTCATTGGTGGCGGCACGGCCCCATTCGCCGGCGCCGCCGCCGTCGCCTTTGGCGAGGAACTCGAGGTTGTCGTCCAGTGCGCCCATCCAGGGGCCCATCTTTTCTTCCTCGGTTCCCGGCAGGAAGCCGATGTCTTCGCCCACGCTCACCGTCGCGCGCGTCATGATGATTTCGGTATAGCGACGATCGTCGAGCACCTGCGTGAGCCCGGATGCGAGTGCCATCAATGTCTTGCCGGTGCCGGCAGTGCCAGTCAGCGTGACCAGATCAACCTCAGGGTCCATCAGCAGGTTCATCGCGAAGTTCTGCTCGCGGTTGCGTGTGTTCACGCCCCAGACAGCATTCTTGACGGAGCCGTAGTCCTTGAGAGTCTTGAGGACGGCCGTCTTGTCCCGGATTTCGGTCACGCGCGCATACATGCTCGGCTCTCCGGGCGCTTCGAAAAAGACGAATTGATTGATGTACAGATTGGGCACGATCGGGCCGCTCACGCGGTAGAACGTGCTGCTCCCGCTTTGCCAGCTTTCGATTGTCTTGCTCTGGCGCGTCCAGAAGTCCGCCGGCAGTGCGAGCGATCCGGAATAGAGGAGGTCGCCGTCCTCGAGAGTCTTGTCATTCTGGTAGTCCTCTGCGGCGAGACCCAGTGCGCGCGCTTTCACACGCATGTTGATGTCTTTCGACACCAGCACGACCTCCTGCTTTACCCGGCCGGGACCATCCTTGGCATAGAGATCGCGCAGCGCCTGTACCACGCCGAGGATCTGGTTGTCCGCCTTGCCTTGCGGCAGGCTGGTGGGCAAGGAGTAATTTAGCGGAGCAGTCTGGAAGAACAGTTTGCCACCGGCCTCGCGGTGGCCGGTGGTGTCCAGCTTCAACCCCTTGCCAATGTCCGCACCCTGCGCCGCGGCCAGGCCGTCGAGCGTACGGCTGCTCTGGCGTCCGTTCCGGGCGACCTCGGTCGTTCCCTTCTTGTGACCGTCGAGCTCTTCGAGAACGATCATCGGCAGGAAGATGTCGTGCTCTTCGAACCGGAAGAGGCACATCGGGTCGTGCAGCAGCACATTCGTATCGAGAACGAAGAGCTTGGCAGGACCATTTCCCTTGTTTCGCCTGGAGCGAGTCTGGCTTGGTTGCTCCGGCGTGACGGCGCTTGAAAGCGGCTCCGGGAGCCGTTGCGGAGCTTCCTGTGGCGCGGGTGCGGGTGCCTTTAGCCTTGGTGACGGGGGAGTTTCGACGTCACCGCCGCCTTCGGAGGCCCGCCGGTCGAAAAGCTCAAGGGGCCGGGGCCCGTTTGTTTCCTCCTGTTCCGACCGGCGCTGCGACGGGCGACGGCCGCTCCTCCCGTGCAAGGAGCGGGCCGGCGCATTGTGTGCGTCCGGCGAAAGCAATGCGGCACGTTTTGTGGGGGCGGGGGGCAGGGGCATGGGGCGGTTCGCTCGCAAAAGTGAAGGGGCCAGAAAACGAAAAAGCCGCCTGAAGACCTGGGCGGCTTTGTTCGGTGGATGCGGTCGCGGAGCTCAACGGCATGGAGCCATTATGCACATCGACAGTGTCGCCTCCTGAGTTCGTTGCGCGCCGCCAACGCGTCCGCGCAAACCTCACACACTTCAGAGATCAGGCAGCTTTCTTGAGCGCCTTGACAGCTTTGAGCACGTCGTCGACGTGGCCTGGTACCTTGAGTCCGCGCCACTCTGCCTTGAGCACGCCATCAGCGCCGATGAGGAACGTGCTGCGCTCGATGCCCTTGACCTTCTTGCCGTACATGATCTTGTTTTTGACCACGCCGAACATGTGACACATCTTTTCCTCCGTGTCTGCAATGAGTTCGAAAGGGAGTTCGAGCTTGGCCTTGAATTCGTCGTGCGACTTCATGTTGTCGCGCGAGACGCCGAATACCGTGG
The DNA here is from genome assembly GCF_056397405.1 of Variovorax sp. 05N34. Taxonomy (NCBI): domain Bacteria; kingdom Pseudomonadati; phylum Pseudomonadota; class Betaproteobacteria; order Burkholderiales; family Comamonadaceae; genus Variovorax; species Variovorax sp. 05N34. The sequence continues at coordinate 90,780 of NZ_JBFTNI010000009.1, read as the reverse complement.
CGCCGGCCTTCTCGAAGTCCTTGTACCGATCCCGGAACTGCATGGCTTCTGTCGTGCAGCCTGGCGTGTTGTCCTTGGGATAGAAATACATGACCAGGACGTGGCCCAAATGAGAAGTGTTCGAGACCTTCAGGCCGCCGGTGGCATTGGCGTCGAATTCGGGAATGGGTTTGTTGACAACGATCGCCATGAAACTTGTTTTCTCCGTTTGATTCCATGCCCCGCGCGCGTCGGGTTCATGGAGGATTGGTCGTTGCTAACTGAGGGCTGGCCGCCGGTTCGCAACCCGCGATTTTACCTCGAAAAGCCTCTACTGCCCAACGTCAGGCCTCTCCACCAGCAGGGCCGCGACCACATGGCGGCCTTCGCTGGCGAGGATGTTGTAGGTGCGGCAGGCAGCAGGCGTATCCATGGTTTCGACGCCCGTACGCTGCGCCATGAGAGGCTGAAGCCATTTCGGCTGCGGAAAACGGATCCGCGCGCCGCTTCCGAAGATGATCAGCTCGGCGCCAAGGGCTGCCAATGGAGCGAAGTGCTCGGCGTTCAAATCCTCGAAGGTGCTGCAGTTCCACTCAAAACGTTCGCCACGGGACCCGACGACGACGCTCGATTCGACCCGTTCGTTGTTGATGGCCACCCAGCCTGGGCCGTGTGCAGTGAGTGTTTGGACGTCGGATTTGTCAGGCTGGAGCTTCATCGGGAGGGCGTTCGAACTGTGGTCAAATTATAGGTTTTCCCCTGCGCTGACCCCCTTGGAGGGACTTTGAAACCGCTCAAGAAATCGGCCAAGCTGGCCAACGTGCTCTACGACATCCGCGGACCGATCATGGACGCCGCCAAGCAGATGGAAGAAGAGGGCCAGAAGATCATCAAGCTCAACATCGGCAACCTCGCCGTATTCGGCTTCGATGCGCCAGAAGAGGTCCAGCAGGACATGATCCGCAATCTGCCCGCCTCGGCAGGCTATTCGGACAGCAAGGGAATTTTCGCGGCGCGCAAGGCCGTGATGCATGAAACGCAAAAGCAGGGGATCGCGGGCGTGACGCTCGACGACATCTACCTGGGCAACGGCGCCAGTGAGCTGATTGCAATGGCGACCAACGCGCTGCTGAACGACGGTGATGAGTTGTTGCTGCCGACGCCCGACTACCCGCTGTGGACCGCGGTGGCAAGCCTGTCGGGCGGCAAGCCGGTGCACTACCTGTGCGACGAGGAGAACGACTGGATGCCGAATCTCGACGATATTCGCGCAAAGATCACCTCGCGCACCAAAGGCATCGTGGTCATCAACCCGAACAACCCGACCGGCGCGCTGTATTCCACCGATTTGCTCAATGGCATCGTTGACATCGCGCGTGAGCACGGGTTGGTGATCTTCGCGGACGAAGTCTACGACAAGGTGCTGTACGACGGAGTCGAGCACACCGCCATTGCCAGCCTGTCGACCGACGTGCTCACGCTCACTTTGAATTCGCTGTCCAAGAGCTATCGCTCGTGCGGCTATCGTGCGGGCTGGCTTGTGGTGTCGGGCGACAAGAAGATGGCGCGTGACTACATCGAGGGCTTGAACATGCTCTCGAACATGCGGCTGTGCGCCAACGTGCCGGGCCAATGGGCGATCCAGACAGCGCTCGGTGGCTACCAGAGCATCAATGACCTCGTGGGGGCGGGCGGCCGGCTGCGACGTCAGCGTGACCTGGCCTACGAGCTGATCACGGCCATTCCCGGCGTGACTTGTGTCAAGCCGAGCGCGGCGCTGTACATGTTCCCGAAGCTCGACCGGAAGGTCTACCCGATAGACGACGACCGGCAGTTCTTCCTCGACCTGCTGAAGGAAACCAAGGTGATGCTGGTCCAGGGCACTGGCTTCAACTGGCCGACGCCTGATCATTTCCGCATCGTCTTCCTTCCTCACGAAGAAGACCTCAGGGAAGCTGTCGGGCGAATCGCCGGTTTCCTGGAGCGCTATCGAACCCGGCTCGCATGACTCGCCTGGACGTGAACGTCGACACCCCATCTTTCGAACACCTTGCATTCCAAGACGAACCCAATGAAACCCATCCAAGTTGGCCTGCTCGGCATCGGCACGGTCGGTAGCGGCACCTTCAAGGTGCTGCAGCGCAATCAAGAAGAGATCAAGCGCCGCGCCGGCCGTGGCATCGAGATCACCATGGTTGCGGACCTCGACACTGCGCGCGCCAAAGGCGTCGTGGGCGAAGACGTGAAGGTGGTCAATGACGCACGCGCTGTGATCGCGAACCCCGACATCGACATCGTGATCGAGCTGATCGGCGGCTACGGCGTCGCCAAGCAACTGGTGCTCGAGGCGATTGCCGCCGGCAAGCACGTGGTGACGGCCAACAAGGCGCTGCTAGCGGTGCACGGCACCGAAATCTTCGCAGCCGCGCACGACAAGGGCGTGATGGTGGCATTCGAGGCCGCCGTAGCGGGCGGCATCCCGATCATCAAGGCATTGCGCGAGGGTCTCACGGCCAACAGCATCCAGTGGATTGCCGGGATCATCAATGGCACCACCAACTTCATCCTCTCCGAGATGCGCGACAAGGGCCTCGACTTCGCGACGGTGCTGAAGGAAGCGCAACGCCTGGGCTACGCTGAAGCCGACCCGACCTTCGACATCGAGGGCGTGGATGCCGCGCACAAGGTCACCCTGATGAGCGCCATCGCGTTCGGCATTCCGGTGCAGTTCGACAAGGCCCATGTGGAAGGCATCACCAAGCTCGCCGCGCAGGACATCAAGTACGCCGAGCAGCTCGGTTATCGCATCAAGCTCCTTGGCGTGACCAAGCGCGTGGCGCAGGGCATCGAGTTGCGCGTTCATCCGGCGCTGGTTCCGTCGAAACGCTTGCTCGCCAATGTCGAGGGCGCCATGAACGCGGTGGTCGTCAACGGCGACGCGGTCGGGACCACGCTTTACTACGGCAAGGGCGCAGGCAGCGAGCCCACTGCGAGCGCGGTGATCGCCGACTTGGTCGACATCACACGCCTGCACACGGCCGACGCGGCGCATCGCGTTCCCCACCTTGCCTTCCACCCGGACGCGATGAGCGACCTGAAGGTCCTGCCGATGTCGGAAGTGGTGACCAGCTACTACCTGCGACTGCGCGTGGCCGACGAGGCTGGCGTGCTCGCGAAGGTGACCGGACTCTTGGCCACTGCCGGCATCAGCATCGACGCGGTGCTGCAGCGTGAAGCGGATGAGGTCGGCGGCGAAGGATCAACCCAGACCGACCTGATCATCCTGACGCACGACACCCGAGAAGGCACCCTGGACGACGCTCTGGCCCAACTGCAAGCCTTGCCCACAGTGCTCGCTCCGATCGTTCGTCTTCGCAAGGAAGAGCTGTCCTGATGCGGTACCTTTCGACCCGCGGCCACCCCGACCGCCGGCGCTTCTGCGAGATTCTCCTGGAAGGCCTGGCGCCCGACGGCGGCTTGTACCTGCCCGAACAATACCCGGCCGCCGATGCCGCCTTGCTGGCGAAGTGGCGCGGCTTGGGCTATGCCGACCTCGCCTTCGAGATCCTCTCGCTGTACATCGACGACATCCCGCCTACGGATCTCAAGGCCATCTGCGCCAAGACCTATACCGCGGAAGTATTCGGTACGGCCGAGATCGTGCCGTTGCGCGAGCTTGAAGATGGTGTCTACCTCGAAGCGCTGTCCAATGGCCCGACCTTGGCCTTCAAGGACATGGCGATGCAACTGCTCGGCAACCTGTTCGAATACGAGCTGGCCCGCCGTGGTGAAGAACTGAACATTCTCGGGGCGACCAGCGGAGACACGGGCAGTGCTGCCGAATACGCGATGCGCGGCAAGAAAGGCGTGCGCGTTTTCATGACCTCGCCCGATGGCCGCATGAGTCCCTTCCAGCAGGCTCAGATGTTCAGCCTGCAGGATGCGAACATCCACAACCTCGCGATCTCGGGTGTTTTCGACGACTGCCAGGATATCGTCAAGGCGGTGTCCAACGACCTGGCCTTCAAGCGCAAGTACAAGATCGGCACCGTCAATTCGATCAACTGGGCGCGGCTACTGGCCCAGGTCGTCTACTACTTTGCAGGCTACTTCCAGGCCACCGCCAGCAATGACAAGCAGGTGAGCTTCGCGGTGCCCTCGGGCAACTTCGGCAACGTCTGCGCCGGGCACGTGGCTCGCATGATGGGGCTGCCGATCCGCACGCTGGTGGTTGCGACGAACGAGAACGACGTGCTCGACGAGTTCTTCCGCACCGGCGTCTACCGCGTGCGCTCTGCGGCCGACACGCACGAAACATCGAGTCCTTCCATGGACATCTCGAAGGCGAGCAATTTCGAGCGCTTCGTGTTTGACCTCCTGAGACGTGACGCTGCCAAGGCGCGCGGCCTGTTCGAAGGCGAACTCAGCCGGGCCGGTCGCTTCGACCTGAGCCTCGACCCCGCCTTTGCACATTCTGCGTCGCGCTTCGGCTTTGCAAGCAGCCGCAGCACGCACGCGGACCGCTTGGCGACCATCCGAGATACAGACAAGCGTTTTGCCACCCTGATCGATACGCACACGGCAGATGGCTTGAAGGCCGCACGCGAGCACCTCACGCCCGGCGTGCCGATGATCGTCCTGGAGACGGCGCTGCCGATCAAGTTTGCTGAAACCATCGTCGAAGCGCTCGGCCACGAGCCCGAGCGGCCGGCCCGCTTCGAAGGGATCGAAGCGCTTCCAAAACGGGTAGTCAAGCTGCCTGCCGATGCCGAAGCAGTCAAGGCCTATATCGCCACTCACTGCGACTGACGCCACGGTAGACGCATGAAAGTCATCGGCTTTGCGGGTTTCTCGGGAGCGGGGAAAACAACGCTGGTCGAGCGGCTGATTCCCGCGCTCAAGCGAGAAGGACAACGTGTGTCCGTAGTCAAGCATGCGCACCACAAGTTCGACATCGATCACCCGGGCAAGGACACATACCGCCATCGCGAAGCGGGCGCCTTCGAGGTTGTGATCGCGTCCGACAAGCGACTCGCGCTCATGCGTGAGTTCGAGCGGCCCACGGAACTGGACGTGCATGACCTCATCGCTGAACTCGACGAACGAATCGACTGGGTGCTTGTCGAAGGCTTCAAGCACACCGATCTGCCCAGAATCGAGGTTTGGCGACCACCCGCCGTGGGAGAGCGGCCGCGTCCCGTGCGGTACCCGGAAGATCCTTTTACGGTCGGAATCGCGACGAACACACCGGCGGCGTTGCCCGCGCGCACCGAGTTGCCGGTCTTTGACCTCGACGACATCGATGCCATCTGCGCATGGCTGCTGCGGCATGCGGATCGTTTCGACTACAAGGTGAATCACCATGGCTGAGCCTTCCTCGCGTCCCCCCTTGATGGCCCTTGAAGAGGCGTTGGCTCGGTTGTTGAGCGCCGCCACGCCGTTGCTCGGCGCGGAAAGTGTTTCGACTTTCGATGCTGACGGCCGGGTGCTGGCGCAGGACGTCACGTCCGCCCTGACAGTGCCGCCGCGCGACAACAGTTCGATGGATGGCTATGCGGTTCGAATATCTGGCTGCACAGCGCCAGGCAATGTGTTGCGCGTATCGCAGCGGATCCCGGCGGGTACAGTGGGCACGCCTTTGGAGCCTGGCACTGCCGCACGGATCTTCACTGGCGCGCAGATCCCCGAAGGCGCCGATGCCGTGGTGATGCAGGAAGACACGTGTGCCTTGCCCGAGGAGGGTGGTCTCGGCAGTGTGCGCATCGACATCATTCCCGCCGCCGGGCAGTGGATTCGCCGCGCCGGTGAAGACGTGGCCACAGGCGACGTGGTGCTGTCAAAAGGCGATCGGCTCACCCCCGCAGGGCTTGGGTTGGCGGCGAGCGTAGGTCTCGCCAAACTCCTGGTTTCGAGGCGGCCGCGTGTGGCGCTTCTGTCAACCGGCGACGAACTCGTCATGCCGGGCGAGGTTGCTCCCGGAGCCATGAAACCGGGCTCGATCTACAACTCGAATCGCTTCTTCATGCGGGCGCTGCTGAAACGGCTGGGCTGCGACGTCAGCGATCTGGGCATCGTGCCGGATCGCCGCGAAGCGACCATCGATGCTTTGCGAGAAGCGGCGCTTCATAACGACTTGATCATCACCACAGGTGGCGTTTCCGTGGGCGAGGAAGACCACATCCAGGCGGCTGTGCAGCATCTGGGCCAACTGAATCTCTGGTCGCTGTCGATGAAGCCCGGCAAGCCCTTCGCCTATGGGCGGATTGGCAATGCCCACCTTTGCGGATTGCCAGGCAATCCGGTGTCGAGTTTCCTGACCTTCCTGATGCTCGTGCGGCCCTTCCTGCTCACTCTCCAGGGCGCCAAGCGAATCGCCGTCGAGTCTGTCGCTGTGCGCGCTGACTTCGACTGGCCGCGCGCGGACCGCAGGCGCGAATTCCTGCGTGCGCGGCGCAACGCGGCAGGCGGGCTGGATGTCTTCCCCAACCAGAGTTCCGGCGTGTTGACGTCCACTGTCTGGGGCGACGGCCTGATCGACACGCCCGCAGACCAGCCTTTCAAGGCGGGCGACATGGTGAAGTTCATTCCTTTTGTGTCGCTGCTGGCTTGAGCATGAAGATCAACGTTCGCTACTTTGCGTCGGTTCGAGAGGCGCTCGGAACGGGTGCCGAGACCATCGAAACAGACGCCCAGAATCTTGGCAAATTGCGCGATGAACTCATCGCGCGCGGCGAGCCTCACGCGAGCATCCTCGCGCGAGGCCGAGCCGTGCGGATGGCGCTCGATCAGATCATGAGCAGCGAAAGCGCTGCCCTGCGCGACGGCAGCGAAGTCGCGTTCTTCCCGCCGGTCACCGGCGGTTGAGGGCGGCCTGTATTTGCATCAGGCGCTCGCCGGCCGCCGCCGGCGCGCGCGTCATTGGGGAGCGCAACTCATCGAGCAGAACTCCCTGGCTGGCGAGCACTGCCTTCAGCGGGCCCGGATTCGCATCCGCGAACAAGGCTTCGATGAGCGGCAGCAGCGGATGCCACAACTTTCGTGCCTGCGCCAACTTTCCTTCCCGAAGCAGGCGAATCACATTAACGAAGCGCTCAGTCTGCAGGTGTGCACTGGCGGCAATCGCGCCCGCCCCACCTTCGGCCACCGTGCTGAAGATCTGGCCATCCTCCCCGGCAAGAACCTGTAGTCGACCATCTGCAATCAAGGCTCGCGTCTTTGCGCCGTTGCCGCCGCAGTCCTTGATCGCCCGAATGCGTGGATGTGCCGCAAGCGTCAAGAGCGTATCGCCCGAGATCGAAACGCCGGTGCGGTAGGGGATGTCGTAGATCACGACCGGCGCTGCACTGGCTTCGGAAATAGCGCTGAACCACTCCACCAACCCACTTTGCGACGGCCGGACATAGCTCGGCGCGGGCACAAGCAGTCCGGCTGTCTCTTGCTCGCTCAAGCGCCGAACCCAATCAAGCGTCTTCCTGAGGTGGTAGCCGGAAATCCCCATGATCCGCGACACGGCTGGGGCGGCTCGTGCCACCGTCGCGAGAACCGCCAGTTGCTCGCTCTCTTCGAGCGCCGCCGCTTCGCCGGTCGAGCCGCAGACCACGAACCCTGCAATGCCGGTCGGTGCAAGGCGTTCGACCAGCCGGGTCAGGGCTGCATGGTCAACGGCGCCGTCACGAAAAGGCGTCACCAGCGGAATCCAGAGCCCCGAGAAATCAGAGACAGGCGGTGTGGAGAGAGATGAATGTTGCACGCGACTTTCCTTCGAGGAATTGACCGATGGAATGACCACCGTCAGATGCGCGCGCACAACCAGCTTCGGCTTGGGCCTTGCAGTTCCGTCGCTCATCCGACGACGGAACCGAAGCTCCGGTCAGACGAGCTTTGGTTTTTTGGCTTTGCCTTGCAGGCGCGTGCAGACCTGTTCTTCGCGAGAAGAGGGGAAGCGTTGCAGGGCGCTGGAAGGCATCGCGGGAGTCTATCGCAGTGCCACAATCCTGGAATGGCTGGCGCACGCGTTTCTATTCAAGCGGAAGACTTCGACCTACAAGCGGAGATCGCCACGCTGCGCGCCGGCGATGCGCGCGTCGGGGCGGTCTGCAGTTTCATCGGCACCGTGCGAGACCGGAACGACGGCAGTTTAGTCAGTTCGATGGAACTCGAGCACTACCCCGGCATGACCGAGAAGGCGATCGAAGCCATGATCGATGAGGCGCATCGCCGCTTCGACATCCTCGGCGCACGCGTGGTGCATCGTGTAGGGCTCCTGCAGCCAGAAGCCCAGATCATGATGGTGGCGGTGACTTCAGCGCATCGCGGCCAGAGCTTCCAGGCGTGCGAGTTCCTCATGGACTATCTCAAGACCCAGGCGCCGTTCTGGAAGAAAGAGCAGACCCCTGAAGGCGCCCGCTGGGTCGATGCCAGGGTGGACGACGATGCGGCGCTGGCGCGCTGGGGCATCGTTGCCAGCAACGCTTGATGTGCCTTACTGAGGCGTAAAGCCGCTTTCCTTGATGATCTTCGCCCAAGTCTGCGTATAACTTCTCACACGGCCAGCGAACTGGCCTTGCGGCATGAAACCAACGGTCAGCCCGAGCGCCGTGAGACGTTCGCGCACGTCAGGCATTGCCAGCGCCTTGGCCAGGGCATTGTTGAATTGATCGATGACTGGTTGAGGGGTGCCGACCGGTGCAAAGATCCCGTAGTAGGGCAGGTCTTCCAGTCCGGCCAGGCCGAGCTCGGCGAAGGTGGGCACCTGTGGCAACACCGCCTGGCGCTTGTCTCCGATGACGGCGACGACGCGGATCTTCCCGGCCTTCTGGTTTTCGATGAAGTCCGGAATGGAGCCGATCCCTGCGGCGATCTGGTTGCCAAGCATGTCGGACATCATCGGCGCGCTGCCGCGATAGGGCGCTGCCTGCAAGTCGAGCTTGTATTTGGCGCCCACCAGCTTGACGAGAAATTCAGGAATGGATGCCGGCGCCGGCACGCCGATGGTGTCCTTGCCGCCGCGCTGGTTTCGCACCCACGCCACATATTCATTCATCGACTTCGCTGGCGTGCCACCCGAGACAGCCAACGCATTGGCGAAGGTTGCAAAACCCGCGACCGGCACGAAATCATGAGCGGGATCGAAGCCCGGGTTTTTCACCACCTGCGGGAGGATCGAGATCGTGTGGTCGTGCGTCAGGAAAAAGGTGTGGCCATCTGCCGCCGAACTCTTGAGCACTTGCGCGGCGATCTGCCCACCGGCGCCGGCGCGGTTGTCGACGACGATCGACGTTCCCAATTGGTCTTTGAGCTTGTCGCCCAGCATGCGCGCAATAACATCGGTGCCGCCGCCTGCCGGGAAACCAACGAGCAGCCGGATTGGCGCGGAGGACGTCTGCGCCGACACTACGCCTGCGGCGCCCAACAGACCTGCCGCCAGAACGCCGAGCATCAGGCGCCTGGCGCCACCCCATGTTGACTTGACCATCTATCGACTCCAAAGATTGCTGGTGTAAAAAAGATCCGGACGGTCTTGATATAGACGCCGAACAGCCCTATTTTGAATGCAGGAATCAAGCCATGCGTCAAGACAAACTCACCACCAAATTCCAGGAAGCCCTTGCCGATGCCCAGTCGCTCGCCTTGGGCAATGACAACGCCTATATAGAGCCGGTCCATCTGCTGGTCGCCATGCTTCGCCAGGACGACGGTCCTCGAGCGTTGCTGGAGCGAGCCGGTGCCAACGTGCCCGGATTGCTCAACGCCGCCGAAGCCGCCATCAAGAAGCTTCCGCAGGTGCAGGGCCATGACCAGGTTCAGGTGGGTCCTGAATTGGGCAAGCTGCTGCAGGCGACCGAGAAAGAGTCGATCAAGCGCAATGACCAGTTCATTGCGAGCGAGCTCTATCTGCTCGCCGTGGCGGACAGCAAGGCCGATATCGGGAATCTCGCGCGCAGCCATGGTGTGACGCGCAAATCGCTCGAAGCGGCCATCGACGCCGTTCGTGGCGGGCAGGGCGTGAACAGCGCCGATGCCGAAGGCCAGCGCGAAGCGCTCAAGAAATATTGTCTCGACCTGACGGAACGTGCGCGCCTTGGCAAGCTCGATCCCGTCATCGGCCGCGACGAAGAGATTCGCCGTGCCATCCAAGTGCTTCAACGCCGCACCAAGAACAACCCGGTGCTGATCGGCGAGCCGGGCGTTGGCAAGACGGCCATCGTCGAAGGGCTTGCGCAGCGCATCATCGCCGGCGAGGTGCCTGAGTCGCTGAAGGGCAAGCGCGTGCTGTCCCTGGACATGGCCGCATTGCTTGCAGGCGCGAAGTTCCGCGGGGAATTCGAAGAACGCCTGAAGAGCGTGCTCAACGAGCTGGCCAAGGATGAAGGCCAGACCATCGTCTTTATCGACGAGCTGCACACCATGGTCGGCGCGGGCAAGGCCGAAGGCGCCATGGACGCGGGCAACATRCTCAAGCCGGCGCTCGCGCGCGGCGAACTGCATTGCGTCGGTGCAACGACGCTCGACGAATATCGCAAGTACATCGAGAAGGATGCTGCGCTGGAGCGCCGCTTCCAGAAGATCCTCGTGGGCGAACCGAGCGTCGAAGCGACGATCGCGATCCTTCGCGGCCTGCAGGAGAAGTACGAGGTCCACCATGGCGTCGATATCACTGACCCGGCGATCGTCGCCGCGGCCGAGTTGTCCGACCGCTACATCACGGACCGCTTTCTGCCCGACAAGGCCATCGACCTGATCGACGAGGCCGCGGCCAAGATCAAGATCGAGATGGATTCCAAGCCCGAGGTGATGGACCGGCTTGATCGCCGGCTCATCCAGCTCCAGATCGAGCGCGAAGCCGTGCGGCGCGAGAAGGACGAAGCATCGCAAAAGCGACTGGGGCTGATCGAGGACGAGATCGCCAGGCTGCAGAAGGAGATCGCCGACCTCGACGAGATCTGGCAGGCCGAGAAGGCGCAAGCCCAGGGCAGCGCCCAAATCCGCGAAGAGATCGACAAGATCAAGTTTCAGATTGCCGAGTTCACCAGCAAGGGTGACTTCAACAAGGTGGCCGAGCTTCAGTACGGCAAATTGCCGGGGCTGGAAAAACGCCTGAAGGAAGCGCAGGAGACTGAAGCCGACAAGGGCAAGTCCAGCGCGCCGAAGCTGCTGCGCACGCAGGTTGGCGCAGAGGAAATCGCCGAAGTCGTGGCGCGCGCCACGGGCATTCCGGTATCGAAGCTGATGCAGGGCGAGCGCGACAAGCTGCTCATGATGGAAGACAAGCTGCACGAGCGCGTGGTGGGTCAGGACGAAGCCATCGGCGCGGTTGCGAACGCAATTCGTCGCTCGCGCTCGGGGCTCTCCGACCCGAATCGCCCAACGGGATCCTTCCTGTTCCTCGGCCCGACGGGCGTGGGCAAGACCGAGCTGTGCAAGGCCCTGGCAGGCTTCCTGTTCGACAGCGAAGATCATTTGATCCGCGTCGACATGAGTGAATTCATGGAGAAGCATTCGGTCGCGCGACTGATCGGTGCGCCGCCCGGCTACGTGGGCTACGAGGAGGGCGGTTATCTGACCGAAGCCGTGCGCCGGAAGCCATACAGCGTGCTGCTGCTCGACGAAGTGGAGAAGGCGCACCCGGATGTCTTCAACGTGCTGCTGCAGGTGCTCGACGATGGCCGGCTCACCGACGGCCAGGGCCGCACGGTGAACTTCAAGAACACGGTCATCGTCATGACCAGCAACATCGGTTCGCCGCTCATCCAGTCGATGGTGGGTCGACCGACCGAGGAGATCAAGGATGCTGTCTGGGACGAGCTGAAGAACTACTTCAGGCCCGAGTTCCTGAATCGCATCGACGAGACGGTGGTCTTCCATGCGCTCGACGCGAAGAACATCGAAGCCATTGCGGCGATCCAGCTCAAGGTGTTGCAGGAGCGACTGGCAAAGATGGACCTGGAATTGGACGTGTCGCCGGCCGCCTTGGCTGAAATCGCGAAGGTCGGATTCGACCCGGTGTTCGGCGCGCGGCCGCTCAAGCGAGCGATCCAGCAGCGCATCGAGAATCCTTTGTCGAAGCTGTTGCTCGACGGCACCTTCGGACCGAAGGACGCGATCGTGGTGACCACCGATCCGATCCGGGCTCCCGGCCAGTTCGACTTCCATAAGGCCGGGGAACCAAGGGCCGAGGCCGTGGCCTAAGAGCGATGGTCAATTTTCTTGTTCGCCTGGTTCTGTTCCTGCTCGGTCTCGTGTTCGCGGTCAGCCTGGCTTTTGCCGTGCTTTTGCTGGCGATGGTTTGGGGGCTGCGCTACGGTTGGGCTCGGCTTACCGGCAAGCCGGCGACTCCCTGGGTCATGCGCTTCAACCCTCGCGGCGGCTTTGACCGCTTTCGCGCGGCGGCGCGGCCGCGGGAACCATCGGCCGCCGATGTTGCAGGTGCTCGTGCGCGAGGACAGGCAACCGACAGTCCGGTGCGGCTGATGGAGCCCGGGGGCGTGACGGACGTGCCAGTCAAATCCGCGCGCGGCGAATGACGCCGAATGATGGTTTCCATGCCGCAGACCACGGTGCTGGTCGATCCGGCGGAGGTTGAATTCAGCGCCATCCGCGCGCAGGGTGCGGGCGGGCAGAACGTCAACAAGGTGTCCAGCGCAGTTCACTTGCGCTTTGACATTTCGGCCAGTTCATTGCCCGAGGACGTCAAGGCGCGGCTGCTCGCTGCGCGCGACAGCCGCATCACGAGCGAGGGCGTGCTAGTCATGAAGGCGCAGCGGCATCGGAGCCAGGACATGAATCGCGCCGACGCGCTCGCCCGTTTGCAGGAACTCATCGATGGCGTCGCAACGCCGCCGCGCGTGCGGCGCGCCACCAAGCCGACCTATGGATCGAGACAGCGGCGGCTCGAGGGCAAGAGCCAGCGGTCCGCCATCAAGAGCCTGCGTGGGCCAGTGAAGGACTGAGTTCGGCCGGCACTTCGGGCGAGGCGCCGCACTGTGCAATGGATGCCAGCGCTTCGGCGTCGGTCCGATAGGTGAAGAGCAGGGGTCCAGGTGCGAGCAGTCCCGCGCGTTCGAGCACCTGTTGTGCCGGCAGCTTAAGCCCTGAGACGTGCAAGCGCACCCCCCGCGATTCGAGCAACCGGCGAATGCTCCCGAATACTTCGGCCCCCGTGATATCCACGCGGTTGATCGGATATGCGAACAGGCATACGTCCGTCAGGCCCGGCCGCTCCGCCAGTGCCACACTGATCGCGCGCTCGAGCGTGCTGGCCGACGCGAAATCCAGTTCGGCATCCATGCGCAATGCGTAAAGGTTGGGCGCGAGCAATGGCAAGTGCCAAAGGTGTCGGTCGCGCAGGCTGCCGTCCGGATGCAAGCCGACTTCGATGATTCGCGGATGCAGATGGCGATACATGTAGTGCGCCAGCGCCGCCAGCAGGCCGCCGAGCACTCCCCAGTAGATCGACGGCGCAGTCGCGATGGTCAGAGCGAAGGTCGCCAGCGCGATCGCCGCCTCGATGCGGGAGATGCGCCACAACGCGATGAAAGCTGAAGGCCGGAGCAGTCCGATGGTCGCGGTTGCCACGATGCAAGCCAACACGGCCTGCGGCACGTGATAGAGCCATGGCATGGCCCACAGCAACGCGGCCGCCACCACTGCCACGCTGAAAAGCGTTGACCATTGCGTCTTGGCGCCTGCGTAGAGCGTGATGGCCGACCGCGAAAAAGAAGAACTCGTAGGGAACGATCCGGTCAGGCCGGATGCAATCTTTCCCAGGCCTTGGCCGATCAGGTCCTGGTTTTCGTTCCACAGCTTGCCGGCCCGGGCGTTGTCGACCTTGGCGCTCGATGCCGTCTCCAGAAAGCTGACCAACGTGATGAGAAACGCCGGCAGCAGGAGGTCGCCCAGATTGCTCATCGAAAGCCCGCCCGGCCAGTAGAAGGAGGGCAGGCCCGAGGGCAGCTTGCCAATGACAGCGCCGCCGCGCAGCGCATAGTCGATGGCAGCGCTGATGGCCGCCGCAACCGCGACGAGCGCCATGGTGGTCGGAAAGCGCGGCATCATGCGCTTGCCGAGCCACAGCGCCGCCATGCCGCCGAGGCCGAACGCAATGGCGATGAAGTCCGGCAGCGGGCCGTGGAGCAACTGCGAATAGGAGCGCCCCGTGAAGCCCAGCAGCGCCGGCAGTTGCGATAACGTGATGAGCACGGCCGCGCCTTGCGTGAATCCCATCAACACCGGCGAATTCACCATACGCAGCACCCAGCCGAATCTTGCCGCGCCGAGCACCACCTGCATCACCCCGGACAGCAGCGTGAGCCAGACAGCGTAGGCAACCCATTCGCTGCTCCCTGGAATGGCCAGAGGTGCGAGAGATGCGCCGACCAGCAGGCTCGTGAGCGCCGTCGGACCCACGGACAGCCGGGCGGAAGAACTGAAGAGGACGGCAATCAGTGCAGGCAGCAAGGCCGCGTACACGCCGGTGACCAGTGGCATGCCTGCCAACGCTGCATAAGCCACACCCTGCGGAATGACCATCAGTGCGACCGTGACGCCGGCAGCGGCCTCGTTCACGAGCAATGCGCGGTCAGGCCGGGGCCATGCCAGAAAAGGAAGCCAGCGCACGAGCCGGTCGCGGTTCATGGCCATGGCTTGCGGACACAGACGCAATAGGTTTGTAAATTCACCCGGCGATGATACGTACGGAAAAGAGCTGGACCGCTCCCGCACCCGCCCCCCACCCTACAGACGGCGCTTGTGCTGGAACGCGGTGGGCGACTGGCCCGTGGCCGCCTTGAACATTGCGCAAAAGGCGCTGTCGGTGGCGTAACCGCTGGCCGATGCGACCTGGCTCACCGCCATTCCGCGCGCCAGTAGCGGCAGCGCATGCGCGAGCACCGCCTGCTGGCGCCACTGCTGCCAGCTCATGCCGAGCTGGTCCCGAAAGAGCCGGGCGACCGTTCGTTCGCTGGCGCCGATTGCATGCGCTCTCTCGGCGAGCGTCGCACGGTTGGCTGGATTGCGCAGGAGCGCCTCGCACAACTGGCGCAAGCGCTTGTCTGCAGGCAACGGCACGTCAATGCGGATCTGCGTCGCGCGTTCGAGTTCGTCTATGAGCAGTGGTGCGATCCAGCGTTCGCGTTGGGCAGCGTGCGGCTCGGCGGGTGGCAGGCCGTCGGGGGTCGTGTCGAGCGCCAGCATCAGCGCGCGCAGCAACGGACTGATCTCGAGCACTTCGCATTTCTCCCATGCCGGGCCCAACCAGCTGTGGAGATACACGGTGCGGAGTTCAGCGTCTTCGATCAGCGTGATGCTGTGCGACATGTCCGCCGGGACCCAGAGCGCCCGGGAGGGCGGAACGATGTAGCTGCCGTCCTCGGTGCTCAGACGGATCACGCCGCGCGTCGAAAAAGTCAGTTGGGGCCATGGATGCCGGTGCAGTTCGACCAGCGTATCGGCCTTCAGAAAGTGTTCCTTGGCCCGCAAGGGGCGCAGCGCGTCAGGTGCGTAGAGGTGCGGCGTGAGCGGACCGACGCTGGCCGAGGGTGCTGTGCTGGCTGGCAGCGTGCGCCCTGGCGGCGTGTCGACGGGCGCCGACGTTGGGGCGGCTGTGGACGGCATGGTTTCGACAAATGTTGTCTCTGTATCGCCATTCTGCCGCGGCGGCGCAGCTTAGGATCGGTGCTCAACCCAGATTCTTGTTGCAATCCATGTCTTCCTCCAATGCGACCGCCACCGCCCCTTCCTTGGGTTCGGACGCCAAGCTGATCGGCCTCGTGGGCCTCGCGCATGCCGTCAGCCACTTCAGTCAACTGATTCTTCCGCCGTTGTTCCCATGGCTGAAGGATGCGTTCAACGTGAGCTACACCGAGCTGGGCGCCGTGCTGACGGTGTTCTTCGTCGTCTCCTGCATGGTGCAGGCAGCCTCTGGATTCATCGTCGACAAACTGGGTCCCCGGCCTGTGCTCTTTGTCGGGCTCGGCATGTTGAGCCTTGCGGCCTTCGGCTATGCCATGGCGCAAAGCTACTGGATGCTGCTCGTCTGCGCAGTGGCGGCAGGCATTGGCAATGGCGTGTTTCACCCGGTCGACTACACGCTTTTCAACCGCAAGGTGGCGCCTACGCGATTGGGCCATGCCTATAGCGTGCATGGCATCACCGGGAGCCTGGGGTGGGCCTTGGCGCCCGCCTTCGTGGTGCCGTTGGCAATGGCTTTCTCGTGGCGAGTGGCGCTGGCTTCGGCGGGGGCCTTGGCTGTGGTGGTCCTGCTCATCCTCTGGGTCAATCGCAGCGTGCTGTCGCTGGACGTCAAGGCAGTGCACAAGGCGACGGGGTTCGATGCAGCCGGCGGCGAGTTTGCCTTCCTCAAGATTCCCGCGGTGTGGATGTGCTTCGGGTTTTTCTTTTTCTACGCGATGGCCTTGAGCGTCGTGCAGACCTTCGCGCCGACGGCGGCGGGGCGGCTGCACGCAGTGCCGGTGACGCTGATCGCCATGTGCCTGACGATCTACATGGTCGCGAGCGCGGCCGGCATGGTCGTAGGCGGATTCCTGGCCTCGGATCCGTCACGTTGCGAACGCATCGTCGGCGCAGGCTTCGGCATTGCGGCCGCCATCGCGCTCGTGCTGGCGTTTGGCGATTTCGCGCCCTTGCTCGTGCCGGTGATGTTCGGCGCCATGGGATTCGCGGCGGGGATCGCGGGCCCGTCGCGGGATCTGCTGGTCAAGCGTTCGACACCAGCCAACGCCACGGGACGCGTGTATGGCGTGGTGTATGCGGGGCTCGACATCGGGCAAGCCTTTGCACCGCTGGTCTTTGGCCGGCTGATGGACCACGGCCAGTACGCCAGCGTGATCGTCGGCCTCGCGATGGTGCAGGGGGTGCTGATCGTGAGCGCCTTCAACGTGCGCCGCGTACGGCGCGAGGCGCTCATCCCCGTATCGGCCTGAACCCGCTCCGTCAGGCAGCGATCAGCGCGTCGACGCGGCTCAGGCCTTCAATGGTCTTCATGCATGCTTCGGCCGCCTCCGTGCCCTTCACGGCGAAATGGCGATGGAAGTATTTGCGGTGTTCCACATGCTCGTGGAAGTGATGTGGGGTGAGCACGGCTGAAAGAATCGGCACGTTGGTCTCCAGCTGTACCGTCATCAGCGAATTCACCACCGTGCTGGCGACGAATTCGTGACGGTAGATGCCGCCGTCGACAACGAGCGCACATCCGACGATCGCGGCATATCGACCGGAAGTCGCGAGCCGCTTGGCGTGCAATGGAATCTCGAATGCACCGGGCACGTCGAACACGTCGATGGTGTCGAGCGCCACGCCCTGGCGCTCCATTTCGGCGAGAAACGCGTCGCGCGCCTGATGGACGATGTCCGAATGCCATTGCGCCTGCACGAATGCAATGCGGCGGCCAGGCGCTTGGGCCGAAGCCCGTGTGGCGGAGAGGGGAAGGTCGTTGATCTGACTCATGGTTTGCCTTTGAAGGTTTCCTGAATCAGGGCGCACGAACCCGGAGCCGGGGCACGCGCACGAATGCGCTGCCCGGCAACGGGGTCGCGCTCTCTTTCATCCGGACTGTGACCGTCGGCCCCGGGATCTCACCGGATCTGCTGACCCCGCTGCACATGGCGCGCTGCGGGCGCTCGCGGGCTTGTGCGACTTTCGCCGCCATCACCGCCGGTGGGGAATTTCACCCCGCCCTGAGAACGCTTGTCCCGGCCCTCAGGCCGGAACAGCACGAATTCTAGGCAAGGCCGGCCACCCGTGCTGTCACGCAAGCGGCAAAACCCTGAAATCGGCGCCGGGACGTCGCAAGAGGAACAACGTCAGGCGCTCCAACTCGTCGTCAAGAGCGGATCGAAACGCCGGCCCTGCCGGTTTCTTGCCGGCGTAGCCGAAGGCCGCCTCGACCTGTCCGTCGCGAACCGAGACATTGGCCCAGCCGATCACGCGGTCGTGCAACAGCATCGGCAGCGCGTAGTAGCCGAACTGTCGTTTCGGCGCGGGCATGTAGGCCTCGAACTTGTACGTCCAGCCCCATAGCAGCTCGAATCGACGGCGATCCCATACGACCGGGTCGAACGGCGCGAGCAGGCGCAACGTTTCATCGGGCTCGTGGCGCCGCGAGTTCGGATTCTCTTTGGCCGGCCAATACCAGGTCACGCCGTCGATGCGGCAGCTCGCAAGACAATCGCGCGCCAGCCGCAAGGCTGCCTGCGTTTGCACCGTGAGATGCGGTGCGCCATATCCGAGCAGACGCACGAGGTAAGTCAGGCTCGCAGCCGGCAGAGGTGCGTACTTGCGTACCACCAGGTCGATCAGCGCAGCCGCGCGTTGTGCGCGGCCGGTTGGGCTGTCGTCGGCCGGTGCATGTGTGATCGCCTCGTAGATCCGGGTGCCGTTCTCGCGCCGTTTGACGCGCAGCATTCCGCGATAGTGCATGTCGTCGAGCAGATGCGTTGTCGCATTGCTCGATCCGCCCCAGTAGTTCGTCACGCGTCCATGGGCGAACTGCTGCTCGACCTGGCGCGGATGCACTGGCCCGGTCTCGCGAACGAAGGCCAGCACATCGGCGGCCCTGCGACTCGTCTCCGGGTCCCATGCGCGTCGGGCTTCGCGTGGATGCATCAGCGAGAGGTGTTCCCGCGGCAGGAAACCATAGTTGACGAGGCAGTCCTCATCGACCGGCAGCCGCGCATACCGTTGCTCCAGATCGCCAGCGCGGTAGTCCGCGACGCGATGACGCAGTGTGAGGTCTTGCGCGCGCGCCGGCGCCCGGATCGGATCGGCCTGCACGAACCCCAGCCGCCTGATCGCACCCGGCAACGTTGTCGGCTTGAAGAGGGTGCGTGATACGGCGTAGCGCCGCAGTGCGTCGAGGTTCGGTTCAGGCATCTGCGAATTGCAGCACATGCAGCGGAAAGTCGTGGCGCTGGCTGCTCGGCAGTCGATGCCTATGGCATGCTCCCGGGCCATGTCTGCAGCTCCTCTTGCTCCTTTCCCTCCACTCGGACTGATGCCTCTCCGCATGCTGTTTCGGCTGTTGTCGCTGAGTGCTTTCCTTTGGGTGGTGGGTTGCGCGAGCCCACCGGCGAAGTTGCCCGGCGCCGGCGTCGCGTCACTGAGTGCCGAGCAATCGAACGATGTCGCCGTTCATGCGCTGGGGCTGGTTGGCACGCCCTATCGCTACGGGGGCAACACACCCGAGGGGGGATTCGATTGCAGCGGACTCATCGCCTACGTCTATCGAAGCAGCGTCGGTCAAGCGACCCCTCGCACCGTCGCAAGAATGGCTTCGTTCGGATATCCGGTAGCCATCTCTGACCTGCGCTCGGGCGATCTGGTTCTTTTCGGCGCATCCACGCCATCGCACGCGGGCATCTACGTCGGAGAGGGCCGCTTCGTGCATGCACCTTCGACGGGCGGGGAAGTGCGGCTCGATCGTCTGGATGGCATCTATTGGTCGCGCCAGCGCGTGCAGGCGCGCCGTCTCTGAGGCGCCAAGGCGCGCCGGTCAGACGGCGCTGCGGTGCCGCTCGATGCAGGTGGCCAGCGTTTCGTCGCCTGGGCGCTGCCACCAGTCGAGCGTCGAGAAAATTTCGACTTCGCTGAAGCCTTCGAAGCCGGCATCCTCAACCCAGCCTCGAACCTTCTTCAGTTCGACCACGCCATCGCCCATCATTCCTCGATCGGACAGCAAATCGCGCGTGGGCGTCAGCCAATCGCACACGTGGTAGGCCAGCAGACGCTCCTTGCCGGCGCGCGCGATCTGCTGCTGGAGCTTGGGATCCCACCACACGTGATAGATGTCGAGAGCGACCCCGAGCATTCCCGAGCGTGTGGGATCAAGTTCATCGCAGAGATCGAGCGCATGCTCGAGGGTGTTGATGCAGGCGCGATCGGCCGCCTGCATGGGGTGCAGGGGCTCGATGGCGAGCGGCATGCCGACCTGGCGCGCATGGTCGAGGGACGCTGCGATGCCATCGCGCACTTCGCTGCGCGCGCGGCTGATGTCCTTGTAGATCGCCTTGCCATCGAGCGCACCCGGGAGGCTGCCGACAACCAGCACCAGGCAAGGCGCGCCGAGCGTTTTCGCCTCGTCGATGGCGCGCCGGTTGTCTTCGAGCGCTGCTTTGAGCCCCGCCGCGTCCGGTGCCGGAAAAAAGCCGCCGCGGCAGTACCCTGAAAGCCCGATGCCGTGTGCCTTGAGCTGCCTGGCAATCTTGTCGAGCCCGACGGCCCCGACCTGGTCGCGCCACGGGCTGATGGCACGGATGCCATTTGCGGCGCACTGATCGATGATGCGGTCCAGCGGCACTTCGGCACCGAGCTGCTTGCGAATGGTGGCTGTGTTGATCGACAGCCAGTCGTGATTCTTCGAGAAGTCGCGCATCGTCCAATCAGCCTTCAATGCCGTGCAGAGCCAGCAGTGTCTTCATGCGCCGAACCGCCAACTCAGGTTGCTCCAGCAGGTTCGCCGCGTCGGCGAGTCTGAACAGTTCCGCCAGATGCGGCAGAGAGCGCGTGCTCTGCTGACCGCCGACCATCGTGAAATGGCTCTGATGACCATTGAGCCATGCCATGAAGACCACGCCCGTCTTGTAGAAGCGCGTGGGTGCCGCAAAGATGTGGCGCGACAGAGGAACCGTCGGGCCCAGGATCGAATGAAACTTGTCGACGTTCCCGAGCGCTAGCTCGCCCAGTGCGGCGCTCGCTGCCGGTGCGATCGCGTCGAAGATTCCGAGCAGCGCATCGCTCTTGCCATGCGTGGGTTCGCTGCCGTATCCGTCGCCCGCGATCAACTCGGCGTAGTTGAAGTCGTCGCCGGTATACATGCGAACACCCGCCGGCAGGCGGCGACGCATGGCAATTTCCTTGTCCTTGTCGAGCAGGGATATCTTGATCCCATCGACCTTGTGCGGATGCGCCGCGATGATGCCGAGCGCCGTGTCCATTGCGCGATCGATGTCCGGCATGCCCCAATAGCCGCTGAGCGCCGGATCGAACATATCGCCGAGCCAGTGCAGCACCACAGGTTGCTTCGCCTGGCTGAGGATGCGGTCGTAGACGCGCTCGTAGTCGGCGGGGCTCCTGGCGACGCGGGCGAGCGCACGGCTGGCCATCACGATCAGCTTGCCGCCGAGCGCTTCGATTGCCGCCATCTGCTCTTCGTAGCCGCGGATCACGTCGTCGGTGGTCTTGACGTTGTCGATGTCCAGATGGTCAGTGCCGCAGCCGGATGCGATCAGCGCGCCGGGTACGTGCTTTGCGGCGTCGAGTGAGCGGCGGATCAGTTCGAGAGAGGTCGGCCAATCCAGACCCATGCCGCGTTGCGCGGTATCCATTGCTTCGGCCACGCCGAGGCCGAGCGACCAAAGGTGCCGGCGGTAGTCGATAGTGGCATCCCAGTCGACCGCGCACTGCAGCCACGGGTCGATGGCGGCCGTGGCATCGGCCACGACGTGCGCTGCCGAATAGGCGGTGCGGTCGAACTTGACGCCCGCCGGCGGCTTGACTGGGGTGCTTCCGCGCAGTGTGTAGGGCGCGAGAGAGCCACTCGCGGTGGGGAGAGTGAGTGAAATGGCCATGGGAAAGACTCAGATCTTGAGTTCGGGGACGTCGACCCAGCGCCGGTCTTTCCAGCTTTCGAGCGCCGCCTCGACGAGCTGCACGCCCTTGGCGCCTTCAGGCAGAGTCCACCTGTACGGCGCGTTCTCCACGACGTGGCGAATGAAATGTTCCCACTGGATCTTGAAGCCGTTGTCGTACACCTGCGAATCCGGAATCTCCTGCCACTGATCGAAGAAGTTCATCGTCTGCTTCTCGTCCGGATTCCAGACTGGCCGCGGCGTTGCAACGCGCGATTGCGCACGGCACGACGACAGGCCCGCAACGGCGGAGCCATCGGTGCCGTCCACGTGGAAGGTGACGAGATCGTCGCGCCGCACGCGCGTGACCCAGCTCATGTTGATCTGCGCAATCACCGGCTCGCCGTTGTGTCCCTTGAGTTCGCAGGTCGCGTAGGCCGCGTCGTCCGCGGTGGCTTCGTACGGTTTGCCTTCTTCGTCCCAGCGCTTGGGAATGTGAGTCGTCCCGAGGCAGGACACGGACTTGACCTCACCGAACAGGTTGTCCAGCACATAGCGCCAGTGGCACATCATGTCCAGGATCATCCCGCCGCCGTCTTCCTTGCGGTAGTTCCACGACGGGCGCTGAATGGGCTGCAGGTCGCCTTCGAACACCCAGTAGCCGAATTCGAGCCGCACCGACAGCATGCGACCGAAGAAGCCGGCGCGCCGCAGCATGTCGAGCTTGCGCAGGCCAGGCAGGAAGAGCTTGTCCTGCACCGCGCCATGCTTGAGCCCAGAGCCTTCGGCAAGACGGGCGATCTCCACCGCTTCGTTCAGATTGGTCGCGATCGGCTTCTCGCAGTAGACGTGCTTTCCTGCGCGGATGGCCTTCGCCAGCAGGGTGGGGCGCATCTGCGTGGTGCCCGCGTCGAAGAAGATGGTGTCGTCCTTGTTCTCCAGCGCAAGATCGAGATCGGTGCCCCAGCGCTCGATTCCATGCGCCTTGGCCAGCGCTTGGATCTTCTCTGCGTTGCGTCCGATGAGGATCGGGTCGGGCATGACCTTATCGCCGTTAGACAGCGTCACGCCTCCCTGCGCCCGGATCGCGACGATCGAGCGAATCAGGTGTTGGTTCGTGCCCATGCGCCCGGTGACGCCGTGCATGATGATTCCGAGTCTTTGTGTTGTCATGGTGTTCTCCGCTGTGTTTGAGAGTTGAAGTGCGCCAGCGTCTACACGAACGTGGACGCAAGCGAGAGGGGGTGCAGGCCGGCGAAATCAGGGACTGCCGAGTGAGCGAAGCCGGGCTTTGCCAATGAACCGATGTCGATCCGGCCGTTGCGAATGGCCAGGCGAGGGCGGCTCGCGCTGGTTTCGTAGAGGTCGCTGTGCGCGGCGGCAAAGGCGGCTTGTTCATCCGCTGGCGCAATGCCGAAGCCGTCGACGTAGTGATGGCCATTGCGCTCGCAGTGCTGCAGACCAAGCAGGGAAGCAAGTGCCAGGTCCTGTTGCACGGCCAGTCCTGCCTGGCATGTGAGGTCTTCGGCGGACATGAAATAGTGACCGCCTTCAGCGGCCGAATTCCACGAATCGCAGCGTGCGCGATTGATCAAGGCTTTGTAGAAGCCTTTGCAAGCTTTGCTGGAGACGCCTCGCCATCCATGCGAACGCCCTTCATGGAACGCGTCCAGAGTGCCATCCGCTTCATCGAGCAGGAGCGGCGAAGGCGTTTGCGGTTCGAGCAGCGCCGGGTCCATGCTGGCGTCGCGCGGCAGGGGTTGTTCGAGATAGAGCAGTGCTTCGGGACGAGCGGCAAGCTGCGGCAATTGGCGCAGGCCCTCGCAGAGCGCGCGCAGCGCGTATGCGTCGGCGTACTGTTCATTGCCATCGAGGGTGAACTGATGCCCAGGCGCGATGGTGTCGAGCGTCGCCAGCACTTGCTGCAGCCGTTGAAGATCCGTCTCAGGATTCCCGCCCAGCTTGATCTTGAAATAGCGATGGCCGTAGCGGCGCACCACGGCCGGGAGGCTGACGGGCAGCCCGGCCGCATCCTCCGTGTCGCCATCCAGTACGTCGAGCATGCCCACCGTATGGCGCGCCTGCAGATGGTCGGCCGGAGTGCGCTTGGCAAGCCAGCGATTCCAGTCCCAGCCGTGGAGGTCATTCATCAGAGATGTGTCGACCATTCCGATCATGTTGCACTGGATAGCGGTGTAGACCGACACCTGTGTCGCGCGACATAGCGCGTCGAGGACTGCGCGATCGAGCACGGCTTGGCCGAAGGCGGTCGAGAGCGTCGTGCGGCCGAGTGCAGCGCCGTGTGCCATCAGCGATTCATAGTGCCGGGCGAACAGGGCGAATGCCGGCGCGGCTTCGGCTGTCGTGTAGGCATTGGCCGTGGCCTCCAATGCCCATCCAAGGTCCGTGACGTTGTCCGCCTGGGTTCGGTCTGGCCGCTTGTCGAACCAGCGGGGCACCATCAGTTCGGCCGCAAAGCCTTCGGCCACCCCGTGCGCACCGCAGTCGACGGTGGCCCGCACGAACACCTGCGGACAGCGGGTGAGCGTGACTGCGCCGAACTTGAACGGCAGGCGCAGCGTCATCGGCCGCACGCCGGTTTCGACGGCAAGCACGCGCACGAAAGGCGCGGAAGAGATGTTCGCGGCGGACATGGCGAAGCGTCAGTGCGCGTCCAGGTGACCTTGCGCGAAGAAGTGCGCGCGCAGAGTGCGTGCGTACGCTGCAAAGCGTTCGGTGCCCATGACATCCAAGGGGCGGGGCCGTGGCAGGTCGATGTCGTAGATGGCGGCGATCGAACCGGGGCGCTCGCTCATCACGATCACGCGGTCCGACAAGAAAATTGCCTCGGGAATGCTGTGCGTGATCAGGAGTACCGTCTTCCTGGAGGCAGACCAGATGCGCTGGAGCTCTAGGTTCATCTTCTCGCGTGTCATCGCGTCGAGAGCGCCAAAGGGCTCATCCATCAGCAGTACCGACGGGTCGTGCAGCAGCGCGCGGCAGATCGACGCTCGCTGCTGCATGCCGCCGGAAAGTTGCCACGGGTATTTGTTCTCGAAGCCGGTGAGTCCGGCCATCTTCATCAACTCGCGAGCGCGTTCGCGTGCCGCCGTCCTGGGCATCCGCCGGATCTCGGCCTGCAGGAGGATGTTCTCCTCGATGCTTCGCCATGCCAACAGCACCGCGCTCTGGAAGACGATCCCGACGTCCTTTTGCGGACCGATGATCGGATGGCCAGCCAATGAGAGCGTACCGCCGCTGATCGGCAGGAGCCCCGCGACCATCTTCAGCAGCGTGCTCTTGCCGCAGCCTGAGGGCCCCACCACCGAGACGAACTCCCCTGCGCGAATCGAGAAGTCGAGCGGCTTCAGCGATTCGATGGGCCCGTCTTTGCTTTGGTAGATCTTCGAGACGCCGCGCGCTTCGATCAAAACATCAGAAGTCATGAATTAAGAAAAAACGGAGCCGAACTGGAACGCACCTTTTCGGGAAACACCGCGGAGCCGGCTTTGCCGGACCGCAGTGTTGCCCCCGGTAGGGGGTAGGCGAAGCGACACGAAGTGCGCGCAGCCTGGGGGCGAGCTGGTCAGGGCAGGAAGTCGAGCGTCACGTAGTCTTCGGCCTTGCCGCGGGTGGCGGCGTCCATCCCGCCGTACTGCACGAGCAGGTCGAGTGAGTCGTCCACGTTCTTCATCGCGACACGGAAGGGGCGCTGGTTGGCGGTGTCCTTGGTGTGATAGAGCGCCACGCTCTGCTTCATACCGAGGATGAGCGTGTCGCGCACGCCGGCCTTCGGGTTGGCCTTGAGCATGGCGTCAACAGCGGCAGCGGGGTCTTTCTCGGCGGCCTCGGCGGCGCGCGTCGAGGCGCGCATGAAGCGCTTCACGAGGTCGGGGTTCTCGGTGAGGAGGTTCTTGTTGGTGATGATCCCCGAGCTGATCTGGTTGACGCCGGAGTCCGCGAACCGGATCGGCGTGACAGGCTTGCCAGTGGCGTCCTGAAGCTTGATTGCCTGGTCCATCACATAGCCGAGCAGCAAGTCGGCCTGGCCGCTGGTTACCGCGTTGAGCTTGGTCTGCGCGTCACCCGAGACGATCTTCACCTGGTCGGCCTGGATGTTGTTGACCTTCAGGAAGAGCGGCCACATCTGCGACATCGAGTCGCCCGGCGTCGTGGCCACAGTCTTGCCGACGACGTCCTTGGGCGTCTTGATGTTCTTTTCGGAGAAACCCATGACCGACATCGGGCTGACCTGGAACAGGACGCCCGTCGACTTCAGCGGAGCGCCCTTTGCTGCGGCCTTGATCATGGTGGTGACGTCGATATAGCCGAAGGTTGCCGACTTGGCGGCCACTGCCTGCGCGGTCACGGCCGAGCCGCGGCCTTCCTGGATGTCGAGGTCGATGCCTTCGTCTGCGTAATAGCCGCGCTCCTTGCCCAGGAAGAACGGGGCATGCTCGCTGTAGAGATACCAGTTGAGCATCAGGGTGACCTTGTCCTGCGGCTTGTTCTGCGCATGTGCGGGCGTCAAGGCGAGCGCCAGTGCCGCAGTGGCTCCGGCAATGAGGGATGTCAGCATCTTCTTCATGGTTGTCTCCTGGAAGAGTGGTTGGAACTCACTGGGCGTGGCGTTGCGACGCATGCCACGGAATCATCAGCCGTTCGACGAGGTCGACGGCGACGAAAAGAATCACTCCGATCGTCGACAGCACGACCAGGGCGGCGAACATCAACGGCAGGTCGAAGTTGCCGTTGGCGACCTGCAGCACGTAGCCGATGCCGGAGTTGGAGCCGACGAACTCGCCGACGACTGCGCCGACCACGGCCAAGGTGACCGAAACCTTGAGCCCGCTGAAGATCGCCGGCATCGCCTGCGGGAGACTGATCTTCAAGAAGGTCTGCAGTCGGCTCGCACCCATGGAGCGGGCCAGGTCGAGCATGTCGGGCTCGACCGACTTGAAACCCATCACCGTCGAGACCACCACCGGAAAGAAACCCAACAGGAACGCGGAGATCACCTTCGGAAAGATGCCGAAGCCAAACCACACGACGAAGAGCGGGGCGATCGCGACTTTGGGAATGCTCTGCGAGAACACCAGCAGCGGATAGACGTAGGACTCCACCAGGCGCGAATAGGCGATCACCATCGCGATCGGAATCCCGATCACGATCGTCAGTGCGAATCCGCCGAGCGTCGCGACCGTGGTCTTCCAGCTTTCCGCGAGAAGGCGCGGCCACTCGGCAATCAACTGCTGCACAACCTGCAATGGCGGAGGGATCAGGTAGGCAGGGATCTTGAAAAGCCGGATCGCGAGGTCCCACAGCACCAGCAGAATCACGATGAGCAGGAAAGGCCGCAGCGCGGGGGAGAGCAGGAAGTTGCGAAGCATCGACAAGGTATGTTCAATTCACCGACAAGTGAATTAACGATTCTAGGAAGCCCATTGCAACGGCGCAACGAGTGCGTGCCTAGGAGATACCCGTATCAGCGCAGGACGTAGCCCAGTACGAGATCCGTCATGTGCGAGAGTCGCTGCGCCATCGCCTTGGGTGCGCGCAGATTGCGTCCGAACACGGCTGACAGGGTGTCGTTGTTCGACAGGTAGAAATAGCAGAGCGAGGCGATAGAGATGTAGAGCTGAACGGGATCGACGCCAGCGCGGAAGAGATTGTTGTGCTTGCCCCGCTCCAGTACACCGTCGAGCAGTTGAACCAGCGGCGAGTTCATCTCCTGGATGCGATCGGAGCGCTTGAGATGCTCGGCGCGATGCAGGTTTTCGCTGTTGAGCAGCGTGATGAACTCCGGATGCTCCAGGTAGTAGTGCCACGTGAAGGAGATCAGGCGACGAATGGCCTCGACGGGCTCGACCTCGTCCAGGTGAAGCCGCTGCTCGGCTTGCCGGATGTCCGCATAGGTGCCTTCGAGCACGGCGAGGAAGAGGTCGTCCTTGCTGCCGAAGTAGTAGTAGATCAGCCGCTTGTTGAGCCCCGCGCGCTCGGCGATGCTGTCCATGCGGGCACCGGCAAGACCATGCCGTGCGAACTCGTCGCGAGCCGATGCAAGGATGGCGAGCTGCGATCGGTCGGCGTCCCGGGAACGCGGCTCGCTCGGCGCGGTGTGTCTGGCTTTTGTGCGCATGTGGCGAATTTAACCAATCGGTGAATTAAGGCAAGCCGGCGCGAGGCCCGCACATAATTCATCAACGTTGTTGCAGCAAAAGGGCGCGTCTTAAATGAGTTCATCACAACCCGCGGGTCACCTGATCGTCGAGTGTCTGCTAGAGCAGGGGGTCGAACTGGCCTTCGGCGTTCCTGGAGAGAGTTTCCTGGCCGTGCTCGACGGGTTTCATGCCTATCGCGAGCGCATCCGGTTCATCGTCAATCGCCAGGAAGGCGGCGCGGCTTTCATGGCCGAGGCGCACGGCAAGCTGACCGGGCGGCCGGGCGTGTGCTTCGTCACGCGCGGGCCGGGTGCCACCAATGCGTCCATCGGCGTGCACAACGCGTTCCAGGATTCGACGCCGATGGTGCTCTTTGTTGGCGACGTCGGCAGCGATTTTCGAGATCGGGAGGCGTTCCAGGAGGTCGACTACGGCAGCTTCTTCGGACCCAGCACCAAGGGCTTCGCGAAGCGCGTGGAGCGCATCGACGATGCCAACCGCATTCCCGAATACGTCGCGCGGGCCTTTGCGACGGCGATGAACGGGCGCCCCGGGCCTGTAGTGGTCGTGCTGCCCGAAGACATGCTGCGCGCGACCACCGATGCGCGACCGCTGCGGCGCGTGGAGCCGGTGGAGCCCTGGAGCGATCCTGGCGCCTTGCGCACCCTCCGTGAACTGCTGCTGAAGTCGCAGCGCCCACTGGTCATCGCCGGCGGCGGTGGTTGGACGACGCAAGCAGCCCAGGCACTGCAGCGATTCGCCGAGAACTGGAAGCTGCCCGTTGCCAATGCGTTCCGCTTTCAGGACACTTTCGACAACCACCATCCGCTGTACGCTGGCGACGTGGGCATTGCAATCAATCCCAAGCTTGCCGATCGAGTCCGCCAAAGCGACCTCATCATCGCGATCGGTCCGCGGCTTGGCGAGATGACGACCGGCGGCTACACGCTCCTCGAAGCACCCAAGCCAAAACAGACGCTGGTGCACATCCACGCCAGCGCGGAAGAGCTCAATCGGGTCTATCAGGCCGACCTGGCGATCAACGCGGGCATGAGTTCGGCCGCGCGCAGCCTGGAGGTGTTGAGCGCTCCGACCGAACTGCCCTGGGAGGCATGGACGAGCGCGGCCAACGCCGACTACGTTGCAAACCTCGAGCCGCAGGCGCTTGCCGGCCTGCCAGCAGAGGCGCCGCGCGGCGCTGTCGACATGGTGACGGTCGTCGGTTTGCTCCAGAAGCATTTGCCGCCTGACACTGCAATCACGAACGGCGCGGGCAACTTCGCGAGCTGGGTGCATCGCTACTTCCGCTATCACGGCCTCGTCAAAGGTGCGAAGACCCAACTGGCGCCCACCAGCGGCGCCATGGGCTATGGCGTGCCCGCCGGCATCGCCGCAAACATCGCCACCGGCCGCGTTGCTTTCACGATCGCTGGGGACGGAGACTTCCTCATGACGGGGCAGGAACTCGCCACAGCGGCGCAGCATGGGGCCAAGAGCATCATTGTTCTGCTGAACAACGGCATGTTCGGCACGATCCGCATGCACCAGGAGCGCGAATATCCGTCCAAGGTGAGCGGCACGGAATTGCGCAACCCCGACTTCTGCGCGCTGGCCAAGGCCTATGGCTATGCGGCCGAACGCGTGACGGAAACCGCGCAGTTCGAGGGGGCGTTGATGCGTGCTCTGGCTGCCGATACAGGCACCCTGATCGAGATTCCATTGGACCCCGAGGTGATCACGACCCGCGGTACGTTGAGTTCGATCAGAAAGGCGGCGCAGGCCAAGGGGTGAACCTGCGCACGCGCTCAGGGCAAAAAAAAGCCGGCGCATGCCGGCTTTTTTGATTCAAGCGCGCGGGGCGCCTGGATGGCTCTTACTTGACGTGCTTGCCAATCAGTGCAGCCAGTTCGAACATCGAGACCTGCGGCTTGCCGAAGATTTCCTTCAGCTTGGCGTCGGCGTTGATGTTGCGCTTGTTGGCCTTGTCCTGGAGGTTGTTCTTCTTGATGTAATCCCACAGCTTGCTCACGACAGCGGTGCGCGGCAGAGGCGTCGAGCCGACCACAGCTGCAAGCGCCGGGCTGGGGGTCAGTGCCTTCATGAACGCAGCGTTGGGAGTGCGCTTCTTTGCGGGAGCCTTCTTTGCAGCAGCCTTCTTGGCCGGAGCCGCCTTCTTTGCGGGTGCCGCCTTCTTTGCAGGAGCAGCCTTCTTCGCCGGTGCGGCTGCCTTCTTTGCGGGAGCCGCCTTCTTTGCCGGCGCTTTCTTGGCCGGAGCCTTCTTTGCAGTTGCCATGGTTGATTTCCTTTTTTGGTTGGACACTTTCACCAATGAAAAGCAGTGTCTCCATCGGCATTGCGGATGCTAAAGGAGAAGAAACGCGTTTCCAAGGGAAAAACGGCTTTTTTCATTGGGAGCTGTTGTTTTTTCAGAGGAGAGAAGCCCAGTGATTTCCCTCGACAGTGGCAAGAGATGGCTTCAGGCACGTCGCGACGGCCAAGTCGCAAGCAACACGCCGAGCAGCGCGAGCGAGAAGGCGATCACTTGCGGCACCGACAGATCCTCTCCCAGGACCACCACGCCGACCACCGCCGCGCTCACTGGAAGCATCACGGTAAACACGCCCGCCTGCGATGCGGGGACACTCTTGAGGCCGGTCATCCAAAGCCAGACGGTCCATATGCTTGCTGCAAGCGCATAGACGAGCAAGAGGACCCAGATGCCAACGGAGACTGCGCTGAAGTCGAAGCGCAGCGCGAACCAGATGCCCAGCGGCGTCGAAAGCGCGAATCCCCACAGGTTGATCAAAGAGGAAATCCGCTTCGGCCCCAGCCTTCCCGTCAACGACTTGCCGATCACTGCGTACGCGGCTTCGCAAAGAACGGCGCAAAAGATGAGCAGATTGCCGAGCCATGGCATGCGGGCGGGCGACGCGTCGCTCGCATGCACCGCTGCCTGTGCCGGCGCCAGCGCCAGCAATCCGATGCCGAAGGCCGCACATACGATCGCCGCGCCGATGCGCGCCGTGATGCGTTCTCTCAGGAAGAGCCAACTGCCGATTGCGACGACTGCCGGTATGGAAGCCATGATCACGCCGGCAGACACCGCGCTCGTCAAACTCACGCCGAAGAGCATGCAGATCGAGAACATGAAGTTGCCGAGGAACGATTCGAGGAAGACCAGTCCGCGCGTGTGCGGTGTCATGGGCGGCTCGTTCGCAGGGCGTCGAAGCCAGTGAGGCATGGCAAGTGCCGCAATGCCGAATCGCAGCCATGCGAGCAAGAGGACCGGGAACGCCGCGACGAGCGGCTTTGAAAGCGCGACGTAGCCACCCACGAGCGACATGCTCAAGGCGAGGCAGCCGTAAGCGACAAGGCGCTGCGGCGCCGGGAGTGCGGTGTTCAAAAGACTTGAATGCTTGAGGAGGACTGATTCGATGATGCCTTATGTGACAGCGCGCTCTCGCTGCGTGTGCGCCCCCGTAGCGTCTCTGGCAAGCCAGTCATCGCGAGATCGGGCAATCTCCTTTTCACCTTTTCATTGCCGCAAACGCCATTCCGTATAGTGAAACAAGCGAGTGCTGCGCCGCAATATTTTTTCTCAATACAAGAAAAATAATTTTGCATTGAGAAAAAACGCCATAAGTCATTGATTTTGTTCGCAGAAAAATATGTCTTCTATAAGACATAAGAGTGGACACGTTTGCCATACAGTAGCTCCAACGGCCGCGACAGCGCCTCCTCTCAATCAACCCTCGGAGTGACCATGCCACAGACCCTCACCGAACAACTCAGCCGCGAACAACAGATCGCCGCCCTCGAAAAAGACTGGGCCACCAACCCGCGCTGGAAGGGCGTCAAGCGGGGCTACAGCGCTGCAGACGTGGTGCGTCTGCGCGGCTCATTGCCAATCGAACACACGCTCGCTCGGCGCGGCGCCGAGAAGCTGTGGGAGAAGATCAACGGCGGCGCCAAGAAGGGCTACGTGAACGCATTCGGTGCCATCAGCGCGGGGCAAGCAATGCAGCAGGCCAAGGCCGGTCTCGAGGCCGTCTACCTGTCCGGCTGGCAGGTTGCCGCGGATGGCAACACCTCGGAAACCATGTATCCGGACCAGTCGCTGTATGCCTATGACTCGGTGCCCACGATGGTTCGCCGCATCAACAACACGTTCAAGCGCGCCGATGAGATCCAGTGGTCGCGCGGCGTCAATCCCGGGGACAAGGAGTTCATCGACTACTTCCTCCCGATCGTCGCTGATGCGGAAGCCGGCTTTGGCGGCGTGCTCAACGCTTTCGAACTGATGAAGAACATGATCGCTTCGGGTGCTGCCGGTGTGCACTTCGAAGACCAGCTCGCCGCAGTGAAGAAGTGTGGACACATGGGCGGCAAGGTGCTGGTTCCGACCCATGAAGCCTGCGAGAAGCTGATTTCGGCACGATTTGCGGCCGACGTGATGGGCGTTCCGACCATTGTGCTGGCCCGTACGGACGCCGAAGCGGCAAACCTGATCACATCCGACCACGATGCCAACGACAAGCCGTTCCTTACCGGCGAACGCACGCAGGAAGGCTTCTACCGTGTCAAGAACGGCCTGGAGCAAGCCATCAGCCGCGGCGTCGCCTATGCGCCTTTTGCCGACCTCGTGTGGTGCGAAACCGGTACGCCGGACCTCGGCTTTGCGCGCGAATTCGCCCAGGCCGTGCATGCCGCATGTCCAGGCAAGCTGCTGTCGTACAACTGCTCGCCTTCTTTCAACTGGAAGAAGAATCTCGACGACAAGACCATCGCAGCGTTCCAGGACGAGCTCTCGGCGCTGGGCTACAAGTACCAGTTCATCACGCTCGCGGGCATCCACATCAACTGGTACAACACCTTCAAGTTCGCACATGCCTATGCGAATGGCGAAGGCATGAAGCATTACGTCGAAATGGTGCAAGAGCCGGAATTCGCGGCGCGCGAGAAGGGCTACACCTTTGTTTCGCACCAGCAGGAAGTCGGCGCAGGCTACTTCGACGACGTCACGACGGTGATCCAGGGCGGCTCCTCCAGCGTCAAGGCGCTAACGGGTTCGACGGAAGAAGAGCAGTTCCACTGAGCCGATGCGGCCCGCCACGGGCCTGCAAAATCGGAAAGATCCCTGCAGGGGCGATCCTCGGGGATCTTTTTCGTCCGCTCAGGGCGAGACGGAGATGCACGCGCATTACCGGCCGCCGAGGATAGAATCTCCAGCTTCTTCCAGCCCCAACAAGAGCGAGAAAGGCACCTTGGTTATGACACCGCGAACTACACCGCAAGGAATCAGCGGTCTTTTCCTTCAGGGGAAAGGCCAGTAGGCCGCGCACGCCGGAAGTCACCGGCACATCACCAAGCCAAGCGCGGTCAAGTACCGCGCTTTTTTGTTTTCTCGCTGAGGTTTTTCATGATTCAGATCACGCTCCCTGACAACTCGCGCCGCGAGTTCCCTGGCCCGGTTTCTGTGGCCGAGGTTGCCAAGGCAATCGGTCCCGGCCTTGCGAAGATGACACTCGCCGGCAAAGTCGACGGCCGCCTGGTAGACGCCAGCGACGTGATCGACCACGACGCAAAGCTGCAGATCATCACTCCAAAGGACGATGAAGGCCTGGAGATCATCCGGCATTCGGTGGCCCACCTGGTCGGCCATGCGGTCAAGCAGCTCTACCCGACGGCGAAGATGGTCATCGGCCCAGTCATCGATGAGGGCTTCTACTACGACATTTCGTACGAGCGCCCCTTCACCCCGGAGGACATGGAGGCCATCGAAGCGCGCATGCGGCAACTGATCGCGCAGGACTACGATGTGATCAAGAAGATGACGCCGCGCGAGGAAGTCATCTCCGTCTTCAAATCGCGGGGCGAGGACTACAAGCTGCGGCTAGTGGAAGACATGCCCGATGAGCAGGAGATGGGGCTGTACTACCACCAGGAATACGTCGACATGTGCCGCGGCCCGCATGTGCCGAACACACGGTTCCTGAAGGTGTTCAAGCTGACGAAGCTGGCAGGCGCCTATTGGCGCGGGGACGCAAAGAACGAGCAATTGCAGCGCATCTACGGTACGGCCTGGGCCGACAAGAAGCAACTGGACGACTACATCCGCCGCATCGAGGAAGCGGAGAAGCGCGACCACCGCCGGCTGGGAAAGGAACTTGACCTGTTCCACATCGACGAGACGGCGCCGGGGGTCGTGTTCTGGCATCCCAAAGGCTGGGCCATTTGGCAGGAAGTCGAACAGTACATGCGCCGCGTTTACCGCGAAACCGGCTACCAGGAGGTCAAGGGACCGCAGATCCTGGACAAGAGCCTTTGGGAGAAAACCGGCCACTGGCAGAACTACCGCGAAAACATGTTCACTACCGAGTCGGAAAAGCGCGAGTACGCGCTCAAGCCGATGAACTGCCCGGGCCATGTCCTGATTTTCAAATCGGATCTGCGCAGCTACCGTGATCTGCCGTTGCGCTACGGAGAGTTCGGCCAATGCCATCGAAATGAACCCAGCGGCGCCTTGCACGGCATCATGCGTGTTCGTGGTTTCACGCAGGACGACGGTCACGTCTTCTGCACCGAGGATCAAATCCTCGATGAGTGCGTCGCGTACACGGCGCAACTGCAGAAGGTCTATGCGGACTTCGGCTTCACGGAGATTCTCTACAAGGTCGCAACCCGGCCCGAGAACCGCGTGGGTTCGGACGAATTGTGGGACAAGGCAGAGTTCGCCGTCATGGAGGCCCTCCGGCGTTCGGGCGTCGATTTCGTCGTCTCGCCTGGCGACGGCGCCTTTTACGGACCCAAGATCGAGTACACGCTGAAGGACGCCATCGGCCGCCAATGGCAGTGCGGGACCATGCAGGTTGACTTCAACACCGCTGAGCGCTTGGGTGGTGAATATGTGACGGAGACCAGCGGGCGCGCTTATCCGGTCATGCTTCATCGCGCCGTCGTGGGGAGCCTGGAGCGCTTTATCGGCATGCTGATCGAACATCATGCGGGGGCAATGCCCGCGTGGCTGGCTCCAGTGCATGTGGCGGTCCTCAACATCAGCGAGGGACAGTTAGAGTACGCGTCCGGGGTTGCAAAAACGCTGCAGAGTCAAGGTCTTAGAGTTTCGCTCGACCTACACAACGAGAAGATTACGTATAAAATACGGAAGCATTCGTTGCAAAAGCTCCCGTACATCCTTGTCGTAGGCGACAAGGAAAAGGAAGCAGGTGCCGTCGCAGTGCGCGCCCGAGGCAATGTGGATCTCGGTGCTATGTCGATAGAAGCGTTCTCGCAAAAGATTGCTCACGACATCCAACACAAGCTTTGAATTAGAGAGAGTTCAAAGGCTGATTTTTATCAGACGACTTGTGGGCGCGAACTCTATGGCGTTCGCTACATTCTTGTAGCAAATTGTTTGAAGGATTCTGACCATCGCTACTGCATTTCGCGACCGCCGCCACCGCGAGGAACGCCAACACCGCCTTAACCGGGAGATCATGGCCCCGGAAGTTCGCCTGATCGGGCCCGACAATGAGCAATTGGGGGTCGTGAGCCTCGCTGAGGCGCTGCGCCTTGCCGGCGAGCAGGACGTGGATCTGGTGGAAGTCGTCGCGGCGGCC
Organism: Variovorax sp. 05N34; assembly: GCF_056397405.1. Lineage (NCBI taxonomy): Bacteria > Pseudomonadati > Pseudomonadota > Betaproteobacteria > Burkholderiales > Comamonadaceae > Variovorax > Variovorax sp. 05N34. The sequence continues at coordinate 55,440 of NZ_JBFTNI010000009.1, read as the reverse complement.
AATCCGCCGGTCTGCCGCCTGATCGAGTACGGCAAGTTCAAGTACCACGAGCAAAAGAAGGCAGCCGAAGCGAAATCCAAGCAGAAGGTGATTGAGGTCAAGGAAATCAAGTTCCGCCCAGGCACCGACGACGGCGACTACAACATCAAGATGCGCAACATTCGCCGTTTCCTGGAAGACGGCGACAAGTGCAAGATCACCCTCCGGTTCCGTGGTCGTGAGATTACGCACCAAGAGCTTGGGCTGGCACTGCTGCAGCGCATTCGCGATGAACTCGGTGATCTGATCGTGGTGGAGCAGTTTCCGAAACTCGAAGGCCGGCAGATGATCATGATGATCGCTCCTGGTCGCAAGAAGGCGGGAGCCGCAAGACCGACTGTGGAGCCAACGGCGGCTCCAGCGGCGGCCTAAGTTGCTGTTTTAAAGGATTTCGCCGCTGCCTGCGCCTTGAAGGTGCAGGCATAGGCGAGATGTAGAAGTGTCTCGGGGCCAACAAGCCCGCGGAACATCCGCGGCGCCTCACGAGCACAAACAAGAGGAGCATTTACATGCCCAAAATGAAGACCAAGAGCAGCGCGAAAAAACGTTTCCGCGTTCGTCCAGGTGGCACCGTCAAGCGCGGGCAAGCCTTCAAGCGTCACATCCTGACCAAGAAGACCACCAAGAACAAGCGTCACCTGCGGGGTGCGACAGCAGTTCATGAGACCAACATGGTTTCCATGGCCGCCATGTTGCCCGGCAGCGGCATCTAACCAGACGAACAAGGAGTACACATATGCCTCGCGTCAAACGTGGTGTAACGGCTCGCGCCCGCCACAAGAAGGTTCTCGCACTCGCCAAGGGTTTCCGTGGTCGCCGCGGCAATGTCTTCCGCATCGCCAAACAGGCGGTGATGAAGGCAGGCCAATATGCCTACCGTGACCGCCGTACCAAGAAGCGCGTATTCCGCCAACTTTGGATTGCGCGTATCAACGCCGCCTCGCGCGAATTGGGCCTGACTTACAGCCAGTTCGCCAACGGCATCCGCAAGGCTGGTATCGAAATCGACCGCAAGGTGCTCGCCGATATCGCCGTGCATGACAAGGCCGCTTTTGCCGGCATCGTGGAGCAGGTCAAGGCCAAGCTGGCAGCTTGATCCCGCATAGCAGGTTGCCATCCACGATGGTGCCTGCGCCCACGACATGAGGGCTGGCGCTTGAAAGGGCACCAGCCCTTTCTTCATCCTCCCCCGTTTGTTCCTGTTTCATCTCCCACACCCTCATGAACGAGTTGGACTCCCTTGTCGATACCGCCCGCGAAGCCTTTGCCCAAGCGAAGGCTCCGGCCGAACTGGAAAACGCCAAAGCGCAATTTCTCGGCAAGGCCGGCCGCGTTACCGAATTGATGAAAGGCATGGCTTCGCTGAGCGTGGACGAGAAAAAATCCAGGGGTGCAGCGATCAACCTCGCCAAGCAGGCCATCGAAGCTGCGCTGGCGGAGCGCCGTCAGCAACTCGCCGACGAAGAACTGGCGGTGCAGTTGCGCTCTGAGGCTCTGGATGTGACCTTGCCGGGCCGCAAGCGCGTTTCGGGTGGCCTTCATCCGGTCAGCCGAACGATGGAGCGCATAGAGGCAATCTTCTCGAGCATGGGCTTCGACGTTGCGGATGGTCCTGAAATCGAAAGCGATTGGCACAGTTTCACTTCTCTGAACAATCCGCCGAATCATCCGGCCCGCTCGATGCAGGACACGTTCTACGTCGATCTCAATGGGGAGGATGGCATCCCATACAACCTGCGTCCGCACACGAGTCCGATGCAGGTCCGCTACGCACATCAGCACATCAAGAAGTACGCCGCGCAGTTCGAAGCGGCAGCGGCGGATTCTGGTGGAGCAGTCAAGGCGCCCGAAATTCGCGTGATCGCGCCCGGACGCACCTACCGCGTCGACAGCGATGCCACTCATTCGCCCATGTTCCACCAGTGCGAGGGACTCTGGCTTGGCGAAAACGTGAGCTTCAAGGATCTCAAGGTTGTCTTCACCGATTTTTGCCGCACTTTTTTCGAGAGCGACGATCTGGTGCTGCGCTTCCGTCCAAGCTTTTTTCCCTTCACCGAGCCCAGTGCGGAGATCGACATCCAATTTCAAGACGGTCCACTGGCCGGTCGCTGGCTTGAGGTCGCGGGCTCGGGACAAGTCCACCCGAACGTCGTACGCAATATGGGCTTGGACCCCGAGCGCTATATCGGTTTCGCGTTTGGCATGGGACCAGACCGACTGACGATGCTGCGCTACGGTGTCGACGATCTGCGCCTTTTCTTCGACGGCGACTTGCGCTTCTTGCGCCAATTCCAGTAAACAGAACGAGAACGACGAGATGCAATTTCCCGAGTCCTGGTTGCGCGAGTTCTGCAACCCGCCGCTCAGCAGCGCCGAACTGGCCGAAACACTCACGATGGGTGGCTTCGAAGTTGAGGAGCGCAGGCCCGTCGCGCCGCCTTTCTCCGAGGTGGTGGTGGGCGAAATCAAGGAAGCCGTTCAACATCCGAACGCCGATCGCTTGCGCATCTGCCAGGTCGACGCCGGTCGGGGCGCTCTGCTTAACATCGTCTGCGGAGCGCCCAATGCTCGAGTGGGCATCAAGGTGCCGTTGGCTCTGGTCGGAGCGGAGCTTCCGCCTGGCGAAGATGGCAAGCCCTTCCTCATCAAGCTCGGGAAGCTCCGCGGCGTCGAAAGCCAAGGCATGCTGTGTTCGGCCCGTGAACTGAAGCTCAGCGACGACCATGGCGGACTGCTCGAATTGGCACCCGATGCCGCTGTAGGGGCCGACGTTCGCGAAGTGCTGAAGCTGGACGATGCGTTGCTCACACTGAAGCTCACGCCGAATCTTGCCCATGGCCTCAGCGTGTTTGGCATTGCACGTGAACTGGCGGCCCTGACAGGGGCGCCACTGGAGACACCGGCGATCGCACCTGCGGCGTCAAAAATCTCTGACAAGCTCGCCGTAAAGGTCGAAGCTCCCGAGCTTTGCGGCCGGTTCTCCGGCCGTATTGTTCGCGGCGTCGACACGAAAGTGACCACCCCGGCATGGATGGTCGATCGGCTTGCACGTTGCGGGCAGCGCAGCGTCTCGCCGCTGGTGGACATTTCGAACTACGTCATGTTCGAGTACGGCCAGCCGAGCCATATCTTCGATCTGGATAAGATTCATGGGAGCTTGACCGTTCGCTGGGGCAAGCCCGGTGAGCACCTGAAGCTGCTGAACGGAAGCACCGTCACTGTCGATGAAAAGGTCGGCGTCATATCCGACGAGCAGGAAGTCGAGTCGCTCGCAGGCATCATGGGCGGTGATACGACCGCCGTCTCCGACGACACCCGCAACATCTATATCGAGGCGGCCTTTTGGTGGCCCGAGAGCATTCAAGGTCGTTCGCGTCGGTTCAATTTCTCGACCGACGCAGGTCATCGTTTCGAACGCGGAGTGGATCCAAGTCGGACGGTGGCGATCATCGAGCGGATCACGCAGTTGGTTACCGAGATCTGTGGCGGCGAAGCAGGTCCTGTCGACGACCAGGTTTTGCGACTGCCGGAAGCCAAGCCGGTGACATTGCGCCCGGCCCGCGCCGCGCGCGTGATCGGCATGCCGCTCACGCAGGCGCAATGCGCAGATGCGTTGCGACGCCTCGCGTTGAACGTGGAAGAAGGTGATGGCAAGCTGATCGTCACGCCACCGCCGCATCGCTTCGACCTGTTGATCGAGGAAGACCTGATCGAAGAGGTGGCCCGACTCATCGGATACAACAACCTTCCCACGACGCCGCCTCTGGCGCCCATCACGGCCCGCGTGCGGCCCGAAGCCCAGCGCAGCCGTTTTGCCGTCAGGCAGCGACTGGCGGCATTGGGCTATCAGGAGACGATCAACTTCAGCTTTGTCGAATCCCACTGGGAGCAAGACCTCGCGGGCAACACCAATCCGATCAAACTTCTGAATCCGATTGCCAGTCAAATGAGCGTCATGCGCTCTTCGCTGATCGGTTCACTGATGCAGGTGCTCAAGTTCAATCTGGATCGCAAGGCGCCGCGGGCGCGCGTTTTTGAATTGGGGCGTGTCTTTATGCGTGACGAGACCGTCCTCACCACTGACAGTACCGTGAAAGGTATCCGTCAGCCGATGCGGGTGGCGGGTCTGGCTTGGGGCGATGCTGAAGATTCGCGGTGGGAAGGCAAGGCGCACCGTGCCGATTTCTTCGACATCAAGGGCGATGTTGAAGCGCTGCTCGCGCCGCGCATCGCGACATTCGAACCTGCAGAGCATCCGGCGCTGCACCCGGGGCGTGCTGCCCGTGTGCGGCTGGACGGCCAAGCGATCGGGGTGGTTGGTGAACTGCATCCGCGCTGGCGCCAGAAGTGGGATCTGGCACATGCGCCGGTCTTGTTCGAACTGGACTTAGAAGCCGTCACCGCCCGATCTGTGCCTGTGGCGCATGCGGTTCCCAAGCACCAGGCCGTCGACCGCGACATCGCCGTCGTGGTCTCCGAAACAGTGACCCACGATGCATTGATGAGTGCAATCCGGGCTGCGGCGGATCCCAGCCTGTTGCGCGAACTCACGCTTTTCGACATTTACCGCCCGACCGTGTCGCGCGATGGTTCAGGCGTCACGGGCGGTCTCGCCGAGGGCGAAAAGAGCATGGCAGTCCGACTCAGTTTCAACAGCGACGCAGCGACTTTGACTGACCAGCAGGTCGAAGCGGCACTGCGTGCAATCGTCGATCAACTCACCGCGCAGCTTGGTGCGCGGCTTCGGATATGAACGCCATGGAATTCACGCTCGAAGCCCTCGAAACGCCGGCGCTCACCAAAGCTCACCTGGCGGACCTGCTGTTCGAGCAGATCGGCTTGAACAAGCGCGAGTCCAAGGACATGGTCGAAGCATTCTTCGATTTGATTGCCAACAGCCTCATCGAAGGGACCGACGTCAAGATTTCGGGTTTCGGAAATTTCCAGATCCGCGTCAAGGCGCCAAGGCCAGGGCGCAATCCGCGCACCGGTGAGGCCATCCCCATCGGCGAACGCCGCGTTGCAACGTTCCACGCAAGCGCAAAGCTCAAGGAACAAATCCACGGAAGCATCTCGGAAGAGGGGCCTCAAGAAGTGGAATGGAGCGTGGGCTCCCAATAAGGCGTGGCGCTTGGTAATCAGGTGGAGTAACCTCTCAGGTTTCGCTCGCACCGTATTGATTTCAATGGAGAAAACCCTCCCTCCGATCCCCGTCAAACGCTACTTCACCATCGGTGAGGTCGGGGAGTTGTGCGGCGTCAAGCCGCATGTGCTGCGCTACTGGGAACAGGAGTTCACGCAGCTTCGCCCAATGAAGCGGCGCGGAAACAGGCGCTATTACCAGCACCATGAAGTGCTGATGATCCGTCGCATTCGAGATCTGCTGTATGACCAGGGCTTCACGATCAGTGGCGCTCGCAACAAGCTGCAGGAGATGGTTCAGTCCGAGCGCGACCGTCGGAAGGCAGGCGATGTCCCGCTCCAAGGCATGGAAGCCGTAGAAATCGATCAAGAGGAGTTCGATGCTGCACTTCACGACGAGGTGGATGCTCCTCAGCCGCAACAGCGACCGCAATCCACGGCGCGGACGGTCGATCTGTCGCAGTTGCTACACCTTCGGCGCGAGCTGAACGAAATTCGTGAGCTGCTGACCACAGGTCACTGATTTGGGGCCGCTATAATCGCGGGCTTCGGTGTGTGGCGCAGCCTGGTAGCGCACTTGCATGGGGTGCAAGGGGTCGAAGGTTCGAATCCTTTCACACCGACCAAAAACGTCAATGGAATCAAGGGGTTAGCGCAAAAAACGCTAACCCCTTTTTCGTGGGCGGTGACAAATAGGCCCGGTCTGTGACAAACGCGGTCTTCTCGGCCGGTAGGTTTTGGAGGCATTCACATGGTCAACGGCTTCGTTTACGTCATAGAGTCCCCTGCAGACACCGATCTGCTCGATGGTCGCAGCGAGGGCCGTGCGCTGTGCGAGGCACTTCGGCTCGCCGGGATTCCCCACTGGTACAGCCTGGTCACCACGCCCAGAACGTTCGAACAAAGCCTGAACGATCGACTCATGCAGGCTTTACAGGCGAACCCGGGAAGATTGCCGATCCTTCATCTGAGCATGCACGGCAACAACGAGGGAATTCAACTGTCCAACGGGCACTTTCTCCAGTGGGCTCAGCTGCGACAGTCGCTGGCACCCCTCACGAATTCCATGCAGGGGACGCTGTTGATCGCAATGTCTTCTTGCATGGGCGGCTCGGGCTGCAGGATGGCTATGCACGAGGATCAAGATCACCCGTTCTGGGCTCTGATCGGCAACTCAGGAGAGGCCCTGTGGGCAGACGCCGCAGTGGCCTACATCACCTTCTACCACCTGTTCTTCAAAGGCGTAGCCATAGACGAGTGCGTGAGTCGAATGCGCCTCGCTTCAAACGATCAACGGTTTATGCACTTTGTCGGCGCGGACATTCGAGCGGGCTGGGCGACGTTTCAACAGCAGAATGCTGCGCGAAGAATGGCAGAACTGCTGCGGGGCCGGCAACCTGCAGCGGAAGGCGCACTCTCGCAGATGTTTCACGCGCAGCAGCCTGCGGCGAGTTAGCTTCCTCGGCGTCCCCCGATTGCGGAGGGGAGCGGGGTGGAAGTTGGCACCTTTCGACGGCAGACGCGCTTCGTGACCTTCACGTCCTCGTGGTGCAGCAGCTCCTGGGCGGCCACGTCGGACTCCGAATCGCTGGCGGCCTTGGCCCGCATGTCGTGGAAAACGATCTCGCGAGGCTTCAGTCCGAGCTTCGTGCGCACCGCCCGCCAGAGGCTCTTGAACGATTCCTTGGTGTACGGCTTGCCGTTTCGGGTGATGAACAGGTAGTCGCTCGGCAGGCTGGCCGCGCCGCCTCGGTTCTTCTTCCGCAGTTCCTTGGCGCGGTCCAGCGCCGCCTTCAGATCGGGGGTCATCACGTACCGCTTGGTCGTAAAGCCCTTGTCGTTCTTCTTCTTGGTGACGCGCAGATCAATGCCGTCGTTGTCGAAGTCGCCCAAGCGAATGTCGAAGATCATCCCCTCGCGGGCACCGGTCTGGGTGCTGATCTCCAGCATGCACTTGCACTGGAGCACCGGGCTGGCGGCTGCATAGATGTCGCTGTAGCGCGTGTCGTTGACGTATTCGGTGCGCGGGCTCTCGGGCAGGTATTCGATCTCGGCGCACGGGTTGTAAGCGGTCAGCCCCCAGCGGATACGGGCGAGCCGGAACATGCGCGAGAGCGCCTGAATATCCTTGTTGGCCGACGCGCCGCGTGAGCGGTTCTCGTGAAGGTGCTGGGTGATGTTGATATCGCGCAGGTAGCCAGGCATCATGGCCTCGGCCTCTGTCTTTGCGTACCGCTTCTTCGCGAACGCCGCGCGCACGCGCTGATCCGGCCCTCGTATTCCTTCCGAGTCAGCTCGCGGGTGAACTTGGGCAGCTCGTCGGCTTCGTACTTGCGGATGATCTCCTCGACCGTGCCGACGATCTCGTCAGTCGGCACCAAGGCGGACAGGGCAGGGGAGATGTGCTTCTCCCACCAGCGTCGAGCTTCGAGCGGCGTCTTGCCAGCGAACATGGTTACGCCCAACGCGCGCAGTCGCTTCTCGATCTCCTTCGTGCCCACATCGGTGCCGCGCCAGTACCAAGCATTCGCGCGCACCTTTCGCATGCCGCGAGGGAGGTCTGGAGTCTTGCGGTTAACCGTGCGAGGGCGCGGCATCATCGATCTCCTTGGCTAGGGTTGCGAAATGCCGCACAGCCTGGGCGGCCCTCTCCAACATCGTTACATTCTCGGCCGCCAACTCAACCGTAGTCCAGCGGTGGCCGCACGCCAGACAGCGGCGAAGGCGGGTGACCTTCGCCGCCCCTGGTCGCGTCGAGACAACCTGTTGCTCGGTGCTCTCGCACGCGGCGCACTTCATGACTGACCCTTCAGGCGGGGCTCGACGTTTTGGGAATACCAGCTCTTGGCCTCGGCGACCGTGGTGCCGCAGCGCCGGCTGACGCCCGCCTCGCGCAGGGCCTTCTCGACCTCCCGGCTGGCCGGATCGGTGCCGCGCCAGTAGAGCTTGCCCTCGACCATTCGCACGCCCTTGGGCAGCTTTTCATTGGTGGTCGACCTGGGGCGTCCACCCTTGTTTTGCGCGGCGTTCATGGCCGATGCTCCTTGGTGTAGTGGACGGGGGCGGTGATGCGGACGACCTCGCCATCGAAGTCGGTGACGAACTTGATTGGGGCGGGGCCATCGAGCCCCAGGGAGCCCTCGTTGTCGGCCTCCCACGCCACCATTGAGCGACTGGTCTCGACGGCCCGCAGCTCGGCAATGCGAAGCTCGCCCGGCACGCGGTAGCGCAAGATGTCTTCGACGTTGCGCTCCGCCACGTCTCCGATCTCGCGGTTGCAGAGGTGCCGCTCGATCAGAATGAACTGGCGCATCCCTTGGCTGCGCGCATCCTGGCGGCTCTTGGCGATGAGCAGTTCGAGCTGGCTCATATCCGCTTCCCCTGCACGATGCCGGTTCGATCCTTGCACTGGAGCAGGATCGGCAGGCCAGCCTGGGCGGGCGCGACGGAGATCGTCGGCCAGTCTCCCATCGAGTTGATCGCGTCGGCTATGGGCACCGGGGGCGCACATTGGGGGATCAGCCACGAAGGCCGCCGGTACTTAATCGGACGCGGACTGATCGAGTAGAGCCCCACGGCCGACGCAGCGTCGAACTAGGGGTCTGGAGTTGGGCGAGCAATGACCAGGACGCGGAACCGGATGTCGTCATGGCGTGTGCGGGCGACGTGCCGACGCTGGAGACGCTGGCGGCGGTCGACCTGCTTCGCGTGCAGTTACCTGACCTGAAGGTGCGCGTGGTCAATGTCGTCGACCTGATGACGCTCCAGTCGCCTTCCGCGCACCCTCACGGATTGCCGGATGCGGAGTTCGACTCAATCTTCACCGCGAACAAGCCGGTGGTCTTTGCCTACCACGGCTACCCGTGGCTCATTCACCGGTTGACGTACAAGCGTACGAACCACGACAACTTCCATGTGCACGGCTACCAGGAGGAGGGAACGACCACGACGCCGTTCGACATGACCGTGCTGAACAAGCTCGACCGCTTCCATCTCGCTGCCGACGCGATCGATCGGGTGGCGCGGATCCGGGACAAGGCGGGCCACGTGCGGCAGTCCCTGCGCGATCGCCTGCAGGCCCATCGGGCGTGGATCACTGCGCATGGAGAGGACATGCCGGAGATCCTCGATTGGCGCTGGGCACGTTGAGGCGCAAGCCGCGCGTGCAGGCGCTGCGCGGCTACACGGCCGCAAACAACACAAGTCGAGCCAAAGGACGATCAGTCCTGCGTGACCCAGGCCACGAGCAGGGCCGAGGCAAGCCAGAGCACGCCGGCTCCCACCATTGCCAGGGCGACGACCATCTGCCAAGCGGCTGCGGCGCTCCGGACTTTGGGCGGCATGGCGACTTTCATCGCGAACTTTTCGGAGCTGGCGAATCGATGGTCGCGCAGGTCTTCAAGCCGAACACTGAATAGACCGGGCAGTTGCCCACCAGGCCCGTGATCAGGGGCACGATGCCCAGAAAGCCCCATGGTCCGATCATCCCCATGATCGATAGCCCGAGCAGCACCACACCGGCGCCAACGCGCAGCGCGCGATCGAGGGTTCCAACGTTGCGAATCATGGCGATGACTCCTTGGCTATGCAGATGCACTCATCGTGCGTCGGTGCCACATCGTGAATGTTGCGGTGGATCAAGCTTCGTTGCTGTCGTTCAGCACCTTGACCATCCGGCGCACGCCGGATGAATCCGGCTCGATCGGATCTGCCTTGAAGCCCATGGCGCGTGACAGGTTCAACATCCGCGTGTTCTCACGTAGCACCAGGCCGACCAGTCGGCCGATGCCGCGGCTTCTTGCATGGTCAATCAGTTGCTCGAACATCAGCTTTCCCAACCCCAGTCCCTTGAGGTCGGAGCGGACGATGATCGCGAACTCAGCTTCCACGCGGTCGGGGTCGCTCACCGTGCGTGCCACGCCCAACGTCTCGAGAACGCCCTGCGCATCGACGGCCTCGGCAATGAAAGCCATTTCCCGGTCATAGTCGATCTGGGTCAGTCGCGCGAGTTCGCTTCGCGGGAGCTCGCGTCGCATCTGAAAGATGCGCAGTCGGACATCCTCCGGATCGAGTTGTTCCAGGAAGCGCCGGTGCTGAGCCTCGTCCTCGGGACGGATGGGTCGTACGGTGATCGTGCGACCATTCCAGACGTGGGTACGAATCCACTGCGTGGGATAGGGAAGGATCGCGAACCGGTCGGCGCCGCCTCCAGCTGCGGCCGTGACGCGTATGCGTGCGTCGAGCGCCAGCGCACCGTTCTCGTCGACCCACAGCGGATTGATGTCGAGTTCGGCCAGTTGCGGCAGATCCGCGAGCATCTGGGACACCGCGATCAGCACGTCGTAGAGCGCATCCATCTGCGCGGGTGGGTGGTCGCGGTAGCCGGCCAGCAGTCGTGACACGCGTGTGCGCGATACGAGCTCTCGCGCGAGGCTCCGGTTGAGCGGAGGCAGGCCGATGGCACTGTCCGCCATGGCCTCCACCGCAGTTCCGCCCTGGCCGCACAAGATGACAGGACCGAAGACATGGTCGATGCGAGCGCCCACGATCACCTCCTGCGCGTGCTTGCGGTGCACCATGGGCTGCAGCGTGAAGCCATCAATGCGCGCCTCGGGTCGGGCGGCGCGGACGGCACGCAGCATGTCGCTGATCGCGCGGTCCAGTGATGCCTGGTCGCGCAGCTCGAGCATGACGCCGCCGACGTCCGACTTGTGCGTGATGTCGGGCGAGTCGATCTTGACCACCAGCGGATAGCCAAGCGCGCGCGCGCCGGAAAAGAGGGCCTCGGCCGACGCTGGGACTTTGAGCGTCGGAACGACGGGGATGTTGTAAGCATGGAGGACGGTCTTGGCTTCCTGCTCTCCCAGCCATTCGCGACCTTGCGCCAGCGCCGCATCGAGTTGCAATTGCGCCGCAGCAACATCGGGCGCCGGCCGCTCGCTGGCGCAGGGCGCTTCCATCAGGATGTCCTGGTTGCGCCGATAGGTCTGCAACATCGCGAATGCGCGAACCGCATCCTCCGGTGTTGGGTAGTCGGGCACGCCGGCCTCTTCGAAGATCTGGCGCGCCTGGGCGACCGCGGCGTCGCCGAGCCAGGCGCTCATGACGCGCGGAACGCTCTTGCGCAGCAATGGAAGGCAAGCGCGGGCAATGTCGTCGCTACGCACGATCGCGGTCGGCGCGTGCGTGAAAAGCACGGCGCCGGTTGATCCGTCGGCCAGCAGCGTGGAGAGCGTGGCGGTGTAGCGCTCGATGGGTGCGTCGCCAATGATGTCGATCGGATTCGCATGCGACCACTGGCTCGGCAGCATGGCGTTCAGCCGTTCCATCAGCGCCTCGCCGGGTTCGGCGAGCGCAACGCCGGCGCGTGCCGCCGCGTCGGCTGCCATGACGCCCGCGCCACCGCCATTGGTCATGATGGTGAGTGTTTCGCTGCGGTTGCCCCGAAAGTGCGCCAGCGTCTCGGCGGCGATCAACAGATCCTGCAGCGTGTCCACCCGCAACATGCCTGCCCGGCGGATGGCGGCGTCATACACCACGTCTGAGCCGGCCAGCGCGCCCGTGTGGCTGGCCGCAGCTTGAACGCCGTGGCCGGCGCGCCCGGCCTTGACCACGATCACGGGCTTGTTGCGCGCTGCCGCGCGCGCGGCAGACATGAATTTGCGCGGCGACTGAACCGACTCGATGTAGAGCAGGATCGACCGGGTGCGGGCATCGCTGGCCAGATGGTCGAGCAAATCGCCGAAGTCGACATCGCAATGGTCGCCGAGCGAGACGAGGTGAGACAGTCCAATCTTGCGGCTCTTGGCCCAGTCGAGCATGGCAGTGACCAATGCGCCGGATTGCGACACGAAAGCGATTTCGCCGGGCAGCGAATCGGTGTGGGCGAAGCTGGCGTTGAGCCCGATGTGCGGACTCAACAGCCCGATGCAATTGGGCCCCAGGATACGCATCAGATAGGGGTGCCCTGCGTCGAGTGCCGATTGCTTCTGCGTCGCGCTGAGTCCCGCCGTCATGATGATGACCGCGCGGGTGCCGAGCGCTCCGAGTTCGGCCACCAGCTGGGCGATCGTGTCGGCCGGCGTGCACAGAAGGGCCAGGTCCGGCACCGCTGGCAGTTGTGCCGCCGTTGCGAACACGGGCACACCATACAGCGAACTGTGCCTGGGATTGACGGCGTAGACCGGGCCGGCAAAACTGCCCGCGCGCAAGTTGCGCCAGACGGTCGCGCCGACGCTGCCGGGGCGGCTGGAAGCGCCGAAGACCGCGACCGAGGTCGGCGAGAGCAGGCGGTCCAGATGGCGAATGGTCATGAATGACTCCCGTGGGAGACTCAATCATGCAAGTCGTGTGACGTCGCTCGTTTGACGAAGGTCAAGCGATCCTGTTCAGGCCATGCTCGGAGCGCTTGACGATGCATTGACCACGTTCGTCCAGCGCGCATTGGCGCCCACGGTGGCTGAGCGGCCAGGCCTCAGTGGGCCATCAACACCGGGAGCCGGGTGGAGTCCAGCACAGTTCGGGTGACGCCGCCGAGGACCAGTTCGCGCGCGCGGCTGTGGCCATAGCAACCCATCACGATCATCTCGGCGTCGCACTCCGCGGCGAGCGAGAGCAATGCCTCGCCGGCACGGTGCTCCGGAAGATTGGCCTTTTGATGCACGTTCACAATGCCATGCAGGCGCAGATACTCCCGGACTTCGACTGGCGCTGCCTGCCTCGGGTCGTCGCCTTCTTCGATCAGAAAAACCTTGCTCGCGCTTCGCAGGAACGGAAGGGCGCCAGTCACGGCACGCGCGCATTCACGCGTGGGCTTCCACGCGACAAGCACGATCTTGGGCGCAATACTCGCCGGGCCGGCGTGCGGAACGATGAAGGCAGGCCGGCCGCTGTCGATCAGGACTGATTCGACGAAATCCGCCGGTACGTCATAGCCGGACACATCGTCGGGATCGCGTTGCCCGAGAAACAGCAGGTCTGCGCTCAGGGCTCGGCGGGAAAAAGTCTCGACGACGGGCTCACCGGTGAGCTCCATCCATTCGGACGGCGGCGCATTGCCCGAGGAAGCTTGCTCGAAAGCGCTCAACGCCAGAAGCCGATGGTTCGGATCAATTGGCGCCCCGGACGGCATCGAGGGCATGCCCGGTATCAGGGGAAGCACAGAAAGGTATCGCGGCGCCACAGCGAACAGCGCACTCACCCGCGCGTAGCAGGTGGCTGCCAATTGGTGCGCCAGATTCAGCCGGGTCCCGGCGGCTGACGTGCCGTCCATGTGAACAAGCAGTGACTTGATGGATGTTTCCATGGCTTTCTCCAGCTCCAATCCGATGGGTCAGTCTGCGTGCCTGGCGGGCGGCGCCCGAGCGTCAAGTTGATGGCAGCCCTACACCTTGAGGCGTGCACACGCACGACGAAGGCGCTGTTCGGCCTCGTCAGCGACCGCCGAGACGTCTGGCGCACTCGAAAGACCGACCAGGCTCTGCGGATTCACGAAGCCGACGACCACGCGGTCGGGCGGCTCTGCGCGAACGATCACGTTGCAGGGCAGCAGAAGCCCAATGTCGGGCTCGGCTTGCAATGCACGAAGAGCCAGTTGCGGATTGCAGGCACCCAGGATGCGATACGCTCCCATGTCGACGCCGAGCTTTTCCTTGACCGTGCGCTGTACGTCGATGTCAGTGAGAACGCCAAATCCCTCGCCCTTAAGCGCATTGACGACCATGGCGACGACTTCGTCGAAGGGAATGCGGCTCACGGCGACTTTGAATCCATACATGGTGCTCGATCCCTTTCCGAATGCCTCAGACGGCCAGCGGCGACAGGACCGCGGGGCGTACGACCGAATGTGAATCCTCGGCACTGCCCACTGCCGTGCCGAAAGCCTGCAGCCGGGCGGCGAAGCTGCCGTCATCCACTTCGTGCATCGCGAGCGAGGTACTGAGGATCGGCGCACGGCCGATCCGTCTCGTGACCTCGGAGATCACGTCGGGCGCACCTGTGCCGCCCATGACGGACACCACGGCCACATCGGGCAGTTGAGCGCATTTTTTGGCGATGAAGCTTCGCATGGGTCCGGCAAGTCGCTGCGCCCAGACCGGTGATACCAGCACCACGACATCGAAGTCCTGCGGGGGTGGCCCGTCGTAGCGGATGGCAGGTGTACGCCGAAACACTGAGTCGAGAACGCACCGCAAGCTCCCGAAGGCGCCCCTACGGGGGCGGAGTTCCACGATCTCTGCCATGTACCAGTGCTGCTGGCTGCACAGCAGTTGCGCCACGCGACGTGAGGTCCCCGTGTAGGAATAGACGATTACCAGGACATGCTCATTGCGGCCTCCGCCTGGCTTAGTCGCGAACGACGAGGTCATTCACGACCCTCGAGACACCCGGCGCGGACCAGGCTGCGCCTTGTGCGGCGTTGAAATCGGCCCATGAATGCACCCGGCCTCTCAAGTTGACCTTTACGCGCTGCGCCACGCGTTCTGCCGCGTATTTCTCCGCATGGCTGCCGACATGACCGGTCAGCGTGACGACACCCTCATTGGCGATCACCCCTATGCTGGAGGACTTGATTTCCGGGTCCCAGTCCAGCTCCGCCTGGACGTCGCTTCGCAGTTGTGCATCCGATCTCATGGGTATTTCCTTTCGGGAAGCCAGCTGGGGCTTCGTCACCACTTTAGGTGCTCGCTCCCGGGATGGTCTTGCGCTGGATCAAGGCGCAGGCAGGGCGGAATTGCTCCGCTCGGAATGGCCCGGCTTGGGCACCCAGAAGGGACGCTGTGTTCGCTGCGTATCGACGATGACGAGGTAGCGACCACCGGTGTCGACCGGGGTCTGCGTGGCCGGCAGCACCCACATTGACGAACCTTCGCTACGAGCCCGGAGATAGTCCGCGTCCAGCACGCCAAACTGATCGAGCAGGCGATTCAGGCTCGCCGGGATCCTGATGCAGCCTTTGGATTGCACGCTTCCGAGACGGGGCTCGAGGTAGTCAGGATCGGTGGCATGCATCTGCAGTCGCATCGTGCTGGCGCCGCCACGCCCCCACAGGCGCTCGGCTTGCTGCCACCCGAAGTCGAACACACGCATGCCGGCCAGGCCGTAGCCGCGAATACCGTTGTCGTTGCGTGTGCCTTCGGCCCGAAAATCGGGGTTGGACGGCGTGTGCTCGTAGACGCCCAAGGGCGTCTGGAAGTGATCGAACTCGCCGCCGCGTCCGGTTGAAACCGGCGAAGCGCCGATCAGCTCGGGAGGTGCTGCGGCTGGCAACCAATAGATGAAGATGGCTTGGACGTTCGGATTGCGGTCGACCACTGCCACGTACTGAGCCAATCGCGCTTCCGTGCCGGTGCTTTCAAGCTCGGCGACTGCCAGCAGGCCGTATCGCTGGCTCTCGTCGGGCGGGACTTCCAGCCGGCGGTCGACCATTGCGTTGTAGAAAGTTCGCAGATCGGCCGGGCCGGGCTGCGCGCCCATGCAGTTGCCCCCTGCAAGGGCAACGACAAGCGCAAGCAGCGAAATGGCCAAGCGGCAATGCCCCGGAAATCGGCAGGCAGGGGCGGCTTTGTCGCCGCGCCGGCCCTGGCGCTTGCCCGCGGCCGAATTCAGTGCGTTGTGCTCGGGCGAACATCTGGCCATGACACTTCCATGCCCATCATCGCCCGGGCGTAAAGATAGTTGTTGAGGGCGCGTTCGCTCAGCAAATCCATATCGACGCGCCCTGTCGCGTCGCACGGGAAGGAAAAGGAGCGGTGGTCCGCGAAGAGCGCGTGGAAGCGAAGTTCGTAGGCGTGCGAAGCGTGCGTGGCGGTCATCATGGTCTCCTGAATACGAGGGTGAGTTCCATGACGCCAATCTAGACCTGCTTCGCAACGCCACCGCGAACGTGGCGCATCAACGAGAAACACTGTGTCAACCGGCGGTGTCGAAACGCTCCGTCGAGCTTGGACTCTGTGCGGCGCTATTCGAGCGAGAGCGCGGCCGAGGGCAGATGCACCTTGACGCTGCCCGATTCGGACTGAGCCTTGGTTGCGGCCTCCGATGCGCGCACCAGCAGCACGGGAATGCGCGCATGACGGAGGATGTTTTCTGCACCGCTGCCCATCACGAATCGATCGATACCACGACGACCGTGGGTGCCCAGAACAATCAGGTCCGCGTGCCAGTTGTTCGCCTCGGTCGTGACCTGCTCGTAGACCGGTCCGGTGACACGATCGCATAACACGGTATCGGCTTCTACGCCCGCCGCTTCAGCGGTTGCCTTCGCCGCGTCGAGGATGCGGCGTCCGCCTTCACGCAACTGCTTCATCCATTCGCCGGGATGGCCGGAGTAAGCATCCAATGCCAGGGAGAACGAAAGGTCGTCGATGACATGCAGCATCCGCACGCAGCCTTTGGTGATCTTCGCGAGCTCGACGGCCTCTTTCAATCCGCGCTGCGAGGTCAAACTGCCGTCGACGGGAACCAGAATGCGTTGGTACATGGCGTGCTCCGGAGGTAGATAGGTCACTCAGTATTGAAGGCGCAGCGCGAGGAGATTTTGATGTGGCGCAAATTCAGCGCAGAGTGCTGCATCTAACATGAATCTTTCAATCGCTGTCACTTGTCACTTGAAAGGCATCCATGAACGATAGGACGCACACCGCTTCACTCGCGGAGCTGTCGCCGGTTCGCGACCGCTACGCGATCTCCGCTCTGGACTGGCAAAGGGCGGCAGTCGAGGTCTGCGTTCAGGCACAGCGCAACCAGTACCAGATCTTCGCTGCCTGGCAGAAGACCCTGATCGCTGTAAACCAAGAGCTCTGGGATCAGTGGGCTTGCCGCTTCGGGGGCGGCGTTCCGTTGGACGGTTAGCGGCCATGAAGATTCTTCTGCCCGTCGACGGCAGCGCCTACACCAGGCACATGCTGTCCTTCCTTGGCGAACACATGGATTCCTTCGGAAGCGCCAACACCTTCACTGTGTTGCACGCGGTCCCCGCCGTCACCGCGAGAGCGGCCGCTGCCCTGGGGAAGGCACTCGTCGACAGCTATTACGAGGAGTGCGCGCACGCGGTGCTTGAGCCCGTGCGTGCCCTGCTGACACATCAGGGCGTCAAGGCAGAATTTGTCCACAGGATCGGAGATCCGGCGAGCCAAATCGCCGCCTATGCCCAGGCGGGAAGGTTCGATCTTCTGATCATGGGCTCGCATGGTGAAGGCGCCCTGAAGAACCTCCTGCTCGGGTCCGTGACGACCAAGGTCATGGCGCGGTGCTCCATCCCGGTGTTGCTCGTTCGCAGCGACGAGATTCAGCCTTCCATGGCGAACGCATCCGAGCTGTCTTCAACGTGTGCGTGAAACCGCATCAGTGACACACGGCCTTCCCTTCGGGTGGCATCTACGGCCGACCATCGGCGCGGCGGTTTTGCGGGACRAATGTYCGAACGAAATCGAGCGAAGAAACRACRCCCGCRAGTCCTTTGCGATCGGTCACGACCRCGTGGTGGACGCCTTGTTCGACCATCAGCGAGGCAACCAGAGCGAGCGGAGTTTCGACGTCCACCACGATCGGCTTGTACGAGCACATTTGCCATGCCCGTGTGGTGTGGGCATCGCGCTTGTGCGCGTGAAAGCTGATTCTGTCAGGCCCGCGGCAATCAGCAGGCCCGTCGCGCCGAGCGTAGCCATGACGAAAGCGATCGCCCTGAGCGCCGTGGATTGCTTGGTGCTCATTTGCACTGGGCTCTACTGAATCTTCAGCGTTCGGCTGGCGGAGCCTTCGCGCTTGGGCAAAGTGAGACGTAGCACGCCGTCTTCGAGCTTGGCCACAGAGGCTTTGTCGTCGACCTCGCTGGCGAGCGTGAAGCCGCGCGAAACGCTGCCATGGTAGGTCTCGCGAACGAGCGACCGGCCGTGCCGTTCTTCCTGCGCCTTCTTGACGTCCGCGGAGATCGAGACGTAGTTGCCTTCGATGGCCACACGAATGTCGTCCTTCCGGGCGCCGGGAATCTCTGCGCTCACGAGATATTCCTTTTCGTTCTCGCTGATGTCGAGGCGAATGTCACCAGGCAGTGTGCTTTCGTCGATGAGCTGCATCGGACGCGCGAGTCGGCGAAACATTTCCGGAAATAGATTGTCGAGGCGATCGAACCGAGTCAATGCATTCATTTGAAGTGCTCCAAGTTGGGTTGAACGGTGTCGACCGGGATGTCGCTGAGACAGTCATCAATCGGCAATCTCAGTCTATGTAAGGGCGTCCACAGGCTACTTGCGCTCGATCAAGAATCAGGCACTTCGAACTCGGGCGCCGCGCCCGCATCGCAGTTGCGCGCGCGGGCTCTAGGACTTGACGGCCGGCGGGGCAGGGGTCGGCTTCGTTCCCCTGGCCGCTTCGATGCTCTTCGCCGCTGCATCCTTCGCGGCTTGCGCGGCCCGCTGTGTGGCTTCCTCGGCTCTCTGGAGCGCTTCGCGCGCGGCAGCCGCGGCCTTCTCGGCTTCTTCCTTGGTGGGAGCCATCGCGCTCTGGACCGCCACTTCGGCCTTGGCGAGCGCTTCGCGGGTGGCCGCGGATGCCTTCTTGCCTTCTTCCTCGGCCCTGATCGCAGCCTCCTTGCTGGAGTCAAGCGCTTGTCTGGCAAATGCCGTCGCTTTTTCCTGGAACCGGGTCGCCGACGGATGGCCTCGGCGATCGCCTGGGAGATCTTGCCCGCGTTGGCTTTGCTCTGCTCTGCGGCCTCCTTGGCCTCCTTGGCCTCATCGGCCGCGCATGCGGCCGCGCTCAGGGCCATCAGCACGGTCGTAAGAAGGTTTTTCGATGTCATGACCGTTTTCCCTCGAGGTCTATCGGCGTTTGCACCGGCACCGGTGGCGAGCAGGCGTCGTCGTGTCGCAGGATGCGGGCCACCGACGCATTGCCCAAGACAATCCATTGGTCTTTCATGTGGGTCTCCCGAGAGCGAATGTTCAGCAGCGGCTGGCGCGGGGTGCGCGGGATCAGATTGGATCGCGCATCCCGCAACGGCTCCTTGATCTGACGCAAGACTCGGTCGCCCATTTCGGAGCAGGCTTCGATTTGCCCGTGCGACCGCGTGTCGACGAATCAGGAGAGTTGCCATGACCAGCGATGCGATCTATTGCTTTGATCGAGCGAGTGTTTTGTTCGCGATTTGTCCGACGGGAAGCGCCGGACTCCGAATCGTCGTGCAGATCGCCGAGGAGGCGTTGCGCGACGTGTTCGGTGCTCAAGGTGGCGGCCAGAGTCTCGTCACTGCTTGTCGCGATCACTTTGACCAGATCGAGGCGGCGGCCTTGCGCCACTATCGGCGCGATCCTCGAAAGCCCGTGTTGCTGGAGACCGCCGATTTTGCGGTTGCCTCCTCCTTGGCTATCGACGGGTGAATTGAAAGGTCCGCCAGTTCATCACGCGAGGAGCAGCAGCCTGCGCACGGAGGACAAACTGCGACGACTCATACTCCGAACGTTGGAGAGGCGGGCGCGGCCGAAATTTGATCGCGCGCAAGGAAAGACATCGAACCTTCGCGGTAGCTGTGAACTTCACGCATCATTGCGCTGCATCAAGATGCAGCCGGGGTCGATGCGACATGCTGGCGCTTCGTCGTTGGCAAGCATCTGCGGTGCGACGATGCGCACGAGGAGCGCCCAATGGCAACTCAGCTTTTGAAAACATGCATTCTGTTGGCAGCACTGGTCAGCGCCTCGGCCATTGCTCAGTCGCGCGGGGAACTTCTGTACACGACCCACTGCGTTGCATGTCACACGACACAGGTCCATTGGCGCGAACGCAGACTGGCGACGGACTGGGCGAGCCTGCAAGCGCAGGTCGTTCGCTGGCAAGCCGCGGGCTCACTCAACTGGAGTGACGAGGATGTCCTCGCCGTGACACAGCACCTGAACGAACGCTTCTACGGATTCAAGTCGCCCTCTGGTGCGCCCGTGGTGATGACGCCGGCGCGCACTGAACGCCAGTAGTCACCGAGTCAGGAACTGAGCGACATGAAAAAAGGCGGCCACTTGCTATGCGGAAGGAACTGCTGTGAAGACTTTGTGGATCTACGTCCACGCGTGTTTGGCCTTGCTCGCGTGGATCTTCATTCTCCTGGCGTGGTCCGTCGCCCTGCTGGACCCGAGATCGGGCATCAATCAAGACCCGGTCTTTGCCGCGATCTCGTACTTGGTCGCACTGGGGCACCTCAGCGCAGGGAGCTATCTGGTGCGCCGCATCCGGGAAGACATTCGACAAGCAAAACAGGCCTCGGCGATCACCGGCGCCTGCGATCGAACGGCGGATCGCTGCATACAGCCGTCCTCTTGACGCCGCCTCGGCTGCCACGCAGTCCAGACGGCTTCACGGCTTAAATGTGGGAAGGCGCAAGCCGCGGCGAAGGAGAAGAAGCGCCGCAAGGACAGAAAGTAGGCTTTTGCGGAGGTCGCACGGATGAAACTGCAAAGCACCTTTGCGCCGGCGGTCGACCCGACTCTTGTCGTGGCGCTGCGCGAGCACCTGCGCAAGAAGTCCGGCCACGAGGTGGCGCTGATCGAAACGCACATCTCCTGGGTCTTGCTGACCGATCGCTTGGCGTACAAGCTTAAGAAGCCGGTTCATCTTTCCTTCGTCGACTTCAGTACGCTGGCGGCGCGCAAGCGCTGCTGCGAGGAAGAGGTTCGGCTCAACGGCCGCCTTGCGCCCTCGATCTACCTCGGCGTGGTGCCGGTATGCGGCACACGCGAGGCCCCGTATCTGGGAGGCGGCGACAGCGCCATCGACTTTGCCGTTTGCATGCGCCGCTTTCCCGAGGATGCGCTTGTGCGCAACTTGCTCTTGGCAGGGCGGCTCAGAACCGATCATCTGGTGCGCTTTGGGCAACGTCTGGCTGAATTCCATCAACAAGCGAAGGTCGCCCCGCTCTTCTCTGATTTTGGGGCGCCGCAGGAGGTTTTGCGCACGATGAACGAAGCGCTGGCAGCTGCGCGAGCAGGATATGGCCCTGGGCGTCTGATTGTGTTGCAGGACTTCATTTCGCGTCGAGGCGTGTGGCTACGGACCGCATGGCTTGAGCGCCAGCGCGAGGGCGCCGTGCGCGAATGCCATGGCGACCTTCATTTGGCCAACGTGGTCCTGATCGAGGATGACTTGACCGCGTTCGACTGCATCGAGTTCGATCCGGCACTGCGCTGGATTGACGTCATGAGCGATGTGGCCTTCTTCACGATGGATCTCAAGGCGCACGGCCGGATCGATCTTGCTTTTCGCTTCCTCGATGCATACCTGCAGCACAGTGGAGACTATGCCGGTACAGGGGTGCTTCGGAGCTACGAGGTGTACAGGGCGCTAGTGCGCGCGATGGTGGCCTGCTTGCGTGGGCGGGCACTCGACGAGAGATCGGAGCAGCTGGAACCCGACTATCTCGCTTGCGCCGAAGCTCTTGGAGGGCAGGGCACAGGCGCCACGCTCGGCCTGATGATCACTCAGGGACTGTCTGGATCGGGCAAGTCCACGATTGCGGCGGAGCTGTCGGCCGCTGCGCGCGCGATCCGCATCCGGTCCGACGTCGAGCGCAAGCGGATCTTCGGTTTGGCGCCAATGCAGCGCTCCGCAAATGCCGAGATTGGCATCTACACCCCCGAAGCCACCCGGCGCACCTTTCAGCGGCTGTCAGCCTGTGCCCGCGCGGCGCTGCAGGCTGGCTATCCGGTCGTGGTTGACGCGGCGTTTCTGAGGCGAGAGGAACGACTGGTGTTCCGTGCCTTGGCGGCCGAGCTGCAAGTGCCTTTCACAATCCTTCACTGCCACGCATCCGCAGTCCAATTGCGTCAAAGGGTAGCGGCACGACTGCGTCGTGGCGACGACGCCTCTGAGGCGACTCTTGCCGTGTTGGAGCAACAATTGATCACCCAGGAGCCGCTGGACGACGTGGAGCGTTCCGTGGCACTTGATGTCCCCACCGACGAGCTGCCGGACATCCCTTCACTCTTGACTCGCTGGCGCGCCTTGGTGGAACGATTGCGAAGGGGAGTTCGAGGACGAGATTCGCGCTGATGTGCGGCTACTCAAGCTGGCGGGTGGATCRCGAGCTCATGTTCAAGGAGGCGAGCACGCTTCTCGATCCACCAGGTCGGTGTGCCGCCTGCCAGCAGCTCGGTACGTGATGAGAAGGGTGAAAGCCACTCGTCTCGCTTCGGGAGGCGCTCCGGCCGGCCAATCATGCCGTTCCAGTTTCAATCTCCTGCGCGTCCGTGCGAGAAGATGTGGCTGATCCGCTTTCGGCCTTCGACTCGGAAGCCGCCGCGCGCACCAAAAGCACAGGTACCGGCGCGCATCGCAGGATACGTTCGGCACTGCTGCCGAGCACCAGCCGCCTCACTCCGCGGCGGCCGTGGGTGCCGATGACGATCAAATCCGCCGCCCATTTGATAGCCTCGGCCGTCCCGGCGGCGCCCATTGATATGGCGCAAGCGAGGCCATGATTGGGTGCGCGACGCTGAATCCCAAGCCGCGCATCGCAGCCCCGGGCCAGGATCACGCAACGACCGTCCCGAAGAAAGTGCCCACGGCATAGGTCACGGCCATCGCGAGTGCACTCCAGAAGGTCACACGCACGACGCCCGGAAGAAGCTTCGCGCCGCCGGTCCTGGCTGCCAATGCACCGAGGCCCGCGAGCGCGAGCAAGGCCGCGACCGCCACGGCCGCTGCGAGGTTCGGACCTGAGTAGAGAGCGACGACAACGAGCGGAAGTGCGGCACCGATGGCAAAACTGAGGGCAGACGCAAAGGCTGCCTGCAGCGGTCGCGCGGTTGTGATCGCCGAGATGCCGAGTTCATCGCGTGCATGAGCGTCGAGCGCGTCATGGCGCATCAACTTGTCGGCGACTTGGCGCGCCAGCGCCAGGTCGAGACCTCGGCGTACGTAGATCGCGGCAAGTTCGCGGTGCTCCCCGCTGGCATCGCGGGCGAGTTCGGCGCGCTCCTCCTTCAGTGCGGCCGATTCAGTGTCGGATTGGGAAGAGACAGACACGTACTCGCCGGTCGCCATCGACATGGAGCCCGACACAAGCCCCGCGATTGCGGCCACAAGAATGCTGCCGTGCGCAGCATGCGCGGCCGCGACACCGATCACCAGGCTTGCTGTTGAGACGATGCCGTCGTTCGCCCCCAGTACGGCTGCGCGTAACCAGCCGACGTGCTTGATCCTATGGAATTCTTTCATGTTGTCAGGGCCGGTTCGGCAGCATGCGTCGAAGTACGCCATCCTTCAAGACGAAATGATGCAGCAGCGCTGCGATGGCATGGAAGAAGGCAATGATCAGCAGCGTGTTGGCTGCAAGCCCATGCAAATCTTCAACCGTCTCCCTGAGGCTCTTGTTGTTCGCGTCGAAGGGCTGGATCCTGAACAGGTTGTAGATCGTGTCCCCGCGCACCCACGCATTGGCGATGCCAAGAGCCACGGTCACGATCAGCATGGCATACAGCAGCCAGTGCAGGATCGTCGCGAGCTTGTCGGGCCAACCAAGCCCAGCAGGTGGCAGGCGAACCGCTCGCGAACCGAAGCGCCAGTGAACGCGAGCGACCAGTACGATTGCGAGTGCAACGCCCAGTGAGATGTGCGTGCTGCGGGCGAAGATCCGCGGATTGCCCTTTGGAAACCAATCGATGGTCTGCCCCAGGACCCACAGTGACACCACCAACGCCACAGTCAACCAATGTAGAAGGATCGTTCGCCGGTCGTAGTGCGGGAAGGTAGCTTTCATGTCGTGCATCAATCAATCCTAACGCGCACGCGCTCACGAGTGCGGGTGCGGGTGGAGCAGGTGGCTTGGCCCGGGGTGCCGTGGGCTTTCCACGACAAGTCTATGCCGGTATGCCAAGGCGGCACCGGGCTAGAACCTGACGTTTGACATGGCTGTTCAGTCTTCGCACCGCAACACATATGGCCTGCGCAAATTCAACTTGGCGCAAGCATCCTTTCGAGGCCGGGCAGTCGAACGTGGCGCTGGAGTCTATCCACTGGCCGCTTGGGCCGGAGTTTCCGCAGGCAAGCACTATGTGTTGCGGCACATCGCATACAGCCACCACGATTCCTCGACCGTGTTCACGTTTCAAAATTGTGGCGTCGACTAGCCGGGGCAATAGTGGTGGCTGACGAGCCTAAGTGTCTCTGCGCGCAAAGGTCTTCGAGGGCGGACGAAGGTTCAATCCGTGCCGCGACGGGCTACAGTCGGCCGCAACCGGCCGTTCGTCACGACCGCTCAGTCTTCCTGCTGATCTGGCTCTAAGGGCGCCTGGTCCAAGGCTACAGTCGGTCAGTTGCCAGTTCAGTCCAATATGCCAGATGTAGACCTCCTCCGAACGCCGATGCTGGGCCACTGGGACGTCAGGTTCGCGCCGCAGCGAAGCCAGCGTCTTTCACCTGCCGAGATGCATGGCCGCTTTGGAAGCCGGTCGTCGCTGGTTGCGGGTCGCGTCCATGCAACGCGCCGGTATTCAATTGCCAATGTGGCTCGCAAGCCTGACTGCCTCGGTCAGTGCCTCGAGCTGTCCCGCATGTGGCGTGGCAAGTAAAGCCAGCTCGATGCGGGAATGTATCAGCGCCGCTATCGAACCCGGTAGTCCAGGAGCGCCGCTCGAATCGATCCACCCGCGGGTCCGACTTCATCAACTTCGTCGTGTGCGTCGGCGATCCTGGCACACAGTGCCACCACGGCCATCGTGTAAGACCAGAGCTCGTCTCCGACCGAATCGCTGTCGGAGGAAAGCAGCCCGTGCTGCATCGCAAGATCCTTGAAGACGCGATCGGGATCGATATCAGCCATGTCTTCAGTGGTCTGGGTCATGTGCAGTCCTTTCATGCCTTGAGAGGGCGATCTTTAGTGGAGCGCTCTCCTGAGGTGATCGGCAAGGGCCGATGAAGGTTCCGGATTCATCAAGTCCGAGTGCGCAGGTGACTCATAATGCGAGGCATTCTGGAAACCAGCATCTTGTCGTGATCGAATCCGAAGCTGCCATCCCCAGAGGTCTCTCGCTGCTGAGTTACAGATTCGCCAATGCCTGGCCACGGCTCAAGCCATGGCTGATGGTGGTGCTGGCCGCGCTACTGTGCGTGCTGATTGGCAAGGCACTTCACGGCTTGTTGAGTGAGGTGCGTTACGCCAGCGTGATGCAGGCAATCACTGCAACGCCGGACCTTCGCATCGGTCTTGCATTGGCGGCGACCGCTGCGAGCTATCTGATCCTGACGGGGTACGACTTCTCGTCTCTCTCCTACGCAGGCGCCCGCATCAAGCCATCGACAGTCTTGCTGACTTCCTTTGTCGCTTACGCGCTTTCGAACACCATCGGTTTCGGTCCTTTGACGGGCGGTGCCGTCCGCACGCGGATATACACAGCCGCCGGGCTGACGCCACAGCAGATTGCGCAGGTGATCGCGTTCAACGCCTTGGCTTTTGGCTTGGGCATCTCCGCGTTCGGAGCGGTTGCCATCCTCTGGGGCGCACCCGACGTCGCGCCATTGCTGCGCCTGCCATCTTCCTTCTTGCGATCGGCCGCAGGACTGACGCTGCTCGGTCTGGGCGCTTTTCTCTCGCTTTGCGTTGGACGGCGAGCGCTCAAGCTCGGAGCGCGATGGACACTGCGGCTCCCGCCGATCGGACTTGCGGTGCGCCAGTTGGCGATATCAGCCCTGGAACTGACTGCCTCGGCGTCGGCACTGTGGTTCTTGTTGCCGGCGGATCGCATTCCGCTGCCCACCTTCGTCAGCTTCTATGCGATCGCCATTGCGGCAGCGATCGTGAGCCATGTGCCGGGCGGCGTGGGAGTTTTCGAGGCGGTCATGCTGTTGGTGAGTGGCCCGCACGTTTCGACCGAAGCCATGCTCGGCGCGTTGCTCCTCAATCGCGGCATCTACTACGTGATCCCGCTGGTCGTGGCGACAGCGATCGTGCTGACCTACGAGTTGCGCTCCGGCGTCGCGGCCCCGGTGGGTCGTGCAGCGATGCGCCTGAGCCCTCGCCTGCTGACTGCCTTGGCGTTGGTCGCGGGCGTCTGGCTGCTGGTGTCGGGTGTGACGCCGCTGACCGAGGACGCGCGGGATTTGCTCGAAGCCTTGAAGGTCCCGTTGCCTCTGATAGAGGCATCGCACTTTCTAGGCAGTGTTGCCGGCCTTGGCTTTCTCCTGGTGGCTCGCGGGCTGTTCCATCGGCTTGACGGCGCGTGGTGGGTTGCGCTGGTGCTGGCCGTCGTTTCCGGCGTTCTTGCGCTGCCCAAGGGCATCGCGTTGAACGAGGCCGCTCTGATGTCGGTGCTCGCGATTTTGCTGTGGGTCTCCCGACGCGAGTTCGATCGTCCCTCGTCGCTGTTCTCCCAACGCCTGGAGCCGGGATGGCTTCTCGCACTGGCTGCGGTCCTGGCAGCGTGCGTCTGGATCCTTCTGTTCGCTTATCAGGAGGTGAGCTACACGCGCGGGCTATGGTGGCAGTTCGAACTCGATGCGCAGGCGCCGCGTTCGCTGCGCGCGCTGCTAGGGGCGGCGTTGATTGCACTCACATTCGGACTGTGGCAACTGTTGCGCCCTCCTGCAGGGGAGGTGGCTTCGCCGTCGGATGACGAGATCGATTGTGCGGCCGCCATCGTCCGAGCCGGTTCGGCGCCGCAAGGCTGGATGGCGCTGATGGGAGACAAGCACCTGCTGTTCTCGCCGACGGCCAAGAGCTTCCTCATGTACGGCAAGCGTGGCCGATCGTGGATAGCGCTCTTCGGCCCCTTCGGGCAAGCGGGCGAGTGGCCCGACCTGATCTGGACGTTTGTCGAACTTGCAACTGCCCATGGTGGTCGGCCGGCCTTCTATCAGGTCGAGCCAGCGAGCTTGCCCCTGTACCTGGATTGTGGTCTGCAGGTCTTCAAGCTGGGCGAGTACGCGCACATCGACCTGCCCGGCTTCAGCCTCAAGGGCGCCCGAAGGGCCAACCTGCGCTCGGGGATGAATCGAGGGCAGCGTGAAGGCTTGTCCTTCGAGGTGCTCTCGCCCGAAGAGGCGAAAAGCGTCATGCCCGAGCTGCAGAAGGTGTCCGACGCATGGCTGGAGAAGCAGAACACCCGCGAAAAGGGCTTCTCGGTCGGGCGCTTCGAGCCCGATCGCCTGCCGCCCTGTCCCGTCGCGGTGGTGCGGCATGAGGGGCGCATCATTGCGTTTGCGACGCTGTTCATCACGGACGCGGCGCAGGAGGCCTGCGTGGACCTCATGCGTCATCTGCCCGATTCGCCGCCAGGCACCATGGACTTCATGTTTGCAAAGATCCTGCTCCACCTGCAGGCCGAAGGGTTCCGGCAGTTCGGCCTGGGGATGTCGCCCATGGCCGGCATGGCGACGCGCCAGAATGCACCCAGGTGGCAGCGGCTCGGGCGCGTTCTCTTCGACTATGGCGAGCGCTTCTACAACTTCCGGGGTCTGTACAGTTTCAAGGATAAGTTCGAACCCGTCTGGGAGGCGCGCTACCTGGCCGCCCCGGGCGGTGTGTCGCCTCTGCTCGTGCTGATCGACCTGGCGGCTTTGATCGGCGGCGGCGCCAAGGGAGTGATCACGAAATGAACGGTTGGATTGCGCGCGTGCGTGGCCTGAGGGCGCTTGGCCTTGCCGCGCTCATCTTCGCGGGTTTGCTGCAGTTCGCCGGCGCGCAGACGCGAGACTCAACGGCCATGCTCAAGCCCGCTCACACCATCTCGCATGGCGTATTCGTGGACATCCCGGTTTTTCGTCCGTCGGGACAGGTTCGGCAGTTCGTGCTTCTCTTCTCCGGCACTTCCGCGCCGAACGCGAAGGATCAGAAGCTCGTGCGGTGGATGGTCGGCAAGGGTGCGATGGTGCTCGTCGTGCCTCTTGGCGCCTTCTATGACGGCATCGCGGCGGTGAGCCGCGAGTGCGTCCACGGACCGGGCGGTATCGAGAATTTCGCGCGCTACGTGCAGGCCTACGAGAAGTTGCCTGTGTACCTCGAGCCGCTGCTGGTAGGCACAGGAAAGGGCGGTGCATTCGTCTATGGGTTGCTCGCGCAGGCGCCGGCCGATACCTTCGCGGGCGCCGTGTCGCTCGATTTCTGTCCCCGGCTGGCACTGCCGATGCCGTTGTGCGCTGAAGGATCGCTGCGATGGCATCGCGTTGCCGGCGGTGTCGACTTCGAGGCCGGCCCGCGTCTGACGGCACCCTGGAGCGTGTTGCAAGGCGAAGTGCCGCCGTCCTGTGCCGCAGAGGCCGAGGCGTTCATGCGCAAGGTGCCTGGGGCCACGTGGGTCGCCCCTACGGCAAGCGGCGGGTCGAGCACCCAGGAGCTGCCTGCTGGGTTCCAGGCTGCATTCGAGCAACTCGCCAAGAGCGGCGCGGCCCCCGAAGGGCCGCCCGCCGAACTTGCGGACTTGCCGATCACCGAAGTACCGGCCGGCAGGGAAGGCACTCGCTTCGCGGTGATGATTTCGGGCGACGGCGGCTGGGCGGGCATCGACAAGGGCGTCGCAGCGTCGCTCGCAGAGAGCGGCGTACCCGTCGTCGGTATCGATTCATTGCGCTACTTCTGGTCCGCGCGCACGCCAGAAGGCATTGCCGTCGACCTCGACCGGGTGATTCGCCACTACGCGGCGCGTTGGAGGCGAAGTGAAGTCGTCTTGATCGGCTATTCCCAAGGGGCCGACGTCCTGCCCTTCGCGCTCAACCGCCTGCCGGCGCCCACACGCGCCCAGGTACGCCTCACCGCGCTTCTCGGGCCTGGGGAGAAGGCTTCGTTCGAGTTTCACCTGAGCAATTGGATCGGCAAGAGCGGCGATCGCCCGATCGCCCCCGAAGCGCGAAACATGCCGGCGAAGGCCACGCTGTGCATTTATGGAACCGAAGAACGAAAGGACTCCCTGTGCCCGCTGCTGGAGAGTGCCGGCGCGCACACCATCGCGATGCCCGGGGGCCATCACTTCGGCGGCGACTACGAGGCGCTTGCAGCGACGATATTGGCCGCAATCCCACGTTGATCATGGTGGCCTTCGGCAGTTATCGACCGGAAGTTGAACGCCCCGGCCTGGACGGACGGCAAAAAGCGGGGCAGGGGAGGCGATTCGCAGGCCGCGATCACATTGAAGCGCGTGCGCACTGATCGGGTGCTGGTGAACAATCCGCAGCCAGCCGCTTCCGGGCCGACTACGGTAGTACGCGCGCATCGGCGCAAGGACTGCAACCGCTGCGGAGCAGAAGTACGCGCCACACCGGTTGTTGGGAAGGGGCGGGCTTAGATGCTGTGACATTCGACCGCATGAGGCCTCCGATGGCACCGCGGAGCCAGGTTGCGCTGACTTGCCGGTCAAAAGACACGGCGCGCTACGTTGGGCCGCTTGTCGATTGCGCACGGATCGAAAATGCGATCGCACGTAGGCCTTCCATGGGGACTTCTTTGTCAAGTCTTTCGGATCAACGGCGATAGTTCATGACGGCACCAAGATGTCGCGGAACGAATGGCGATGGCATGGCATTCGAGATGCATCTCAGTCGCGAGGTCGGGGTATCGCAAGTGTTCGGGTCAGTGCTCGGACGACCTTCTATCCGTGAGGATGTGAACATCCTTCACCTCATGCTGCATGCGCGCGAAGCGCACTGACAAACCCAGCCACCGGCGCGCCCCACTTGGACGACCACCTATGGCGTGACCCGCCTGCTTCGCGGGCGCGTCGACCTTGATCATGAATGCATTGTCACCAAGCCCGGCTCAGGCTGTGGCCTGCTTTAGCAAGGCCTCGGTCGGTATCTCGCCGTGCTGCAAATAAGCCACAGCGCAATCGCAAGTTTTCGCGCGAGGGCTACGATGCCCAGTCATGGCGCAAGAGAGGCCCAGTGCTTTTGTCCTCCCTTCGGCGACGCTTGTCAAAGGCTCGAGTGGYAGCGGCAGGTTATGCCGAAGGGTCATTTGGCTGCGTTGACAGCATCCTTCAGGGCTTTGCCTGCCGTGAACTTTGGGGCCTTGCTCGCCTTGATCGTCATCGTCTCGCCGGTCGAAGGATTGCGGCCGGCGCGCTCGGCGCGGCTCGCCACGGCGAAATTGCCGAACCCGATGAGTTGCACTGTTTCGCCGCGCGCCAATGCCTGCGTCAAATTTTCAAGTGCTGAATCAAGTACACGACCGGCATCGGCCTTGCTGAGTTCCGTGTCCGCAGCGATGGCGGCGATAAGTTCTGTCTTGTTCAAACTGAGGTTCCTTCTAAAAGTTGGAGGATTATCCGGTCGAGCACATCAGAGGCTAGCGCTTCGCCATCAGCCTCGTGTCCTTTATCGGCATCAGCTTCCTGAAGCAGGACCCGGGCGGCGCGAGTTTCGGCGGGCCGATGACGCTGGACAACTACGTCAAGGCTCTCGGCTCCGACTATGCGCGGCACGTGGCCTTCCAGACCTTCATGATCGCGGTGAAGGTCACGGCATTGGCGATCCTGCTCGGCTTCCCCCTGGCGTACGTGCTCGCGCGTTCGCCGTCGCCGCTCGTGCGCAACACCATCCTGTTCGGGCTGGTCGCCACGTTTCTCTCGGGCGGCGTCACGCGAGCCTATGCATGGATGCTGATCCTCTGCAACAAGGGCGTGGTGAATTCCATCCTGACGAGCCTCGGTTTGTCCACGCCGGGTCAGGGCAGCGCTCAAGCGCAAGAAATGCCTACGGCTCGAGGACTTTCAGCATGAGCACTCCGTCGACCGTCTGAAAAGTTCCGACTCCCGTGCGCGTGACACTGCGGCCGGCCTCGAGGCGGTACTCAAAAGCCTCTATTGTCGGCTGGTGCTCTCCTGCGGCGAGGTCGGTCTCCACCTCCACGTATCGCACAACTACGTGTCGCTTGCCGACCTGGTCCGTCACAGGGATGCGTTCTGCCGGTGACTTTCGTTTCATGGCGCAGTCCGTTTTTGCTGCAGAGCAGCAATTTTCGCGCTACTCTGTGGCCTGCATTAAGAACACCCCCACGCTTGACGCGGTGGCCATCGGGAAACGTTTGGCGCCACCGTTCGTCCAGTAGAAATCGGTCAAAGTTTCCGGGGAGCGCCGACCGCCGCAACGACTCCACCGCCGGTCGCCTGAACGCGACTCTTGGCCACCCAGGCCGCGCCGGCAGCGGCAACCTCAGCCAGCGTTCTTCTTTGGGCGACCTGCCTTGAGAGGCGCGAGGGCGTCCAGTGCACCGCCCAGTTCGCGTGGGGTGAGCTTTGCCAACGCATGCAGGCCGGCATGTAGCAGCTCGCTCTTCTTCGCCGGTCGCTTGTATTCGAGGGCGCGCATCTTGAGAGATGCAATCAACGCGTAGTCCTGATGCGGATCGTGAAGCTGTCTCGCACAAGCTTCATCTTCTTGGTGGTGTCCGGCGCGCGCTCGTCTGCAGAGCGTGCCGCCGATGCTAGTGTTTTCGGAGCCGGTACAGCGAGCGCGTCCTTGGCCTTGACTGGCTTAGCCTTCTTCCCGGTCGTGCCCTTTCGAGCAGGGCTTGACCGTCACGGTCTTGTTGGCCAAGGTCGTTTTGCGAGGCGCTCTTGCAGCCCTCGGAGATTCCGCGATGACTGGAGTGGTCGTGAGCGATGGCGAGTTGGCTGCCGACCCCTCAGCAGCTTCAGCAAAAGCGGAAGAATTCACGTCGGGCGCCGCCAAGGTGATGGGACCAGGTACTGACGGATGAGCCACGACTCAAATATTCATCAGCATTGGGGCTGGTCGCGCCATCGAGGTCATTCATAAAGGCCAGAGGGCGCCGTCTTGGCGCTCCGCGGCTTAGCACGCCCTTCGGTCATCGAATCGTCAAAACTGCTTTCTAGACTGCTGGGATTGCTTTTGCGTTGCACGTCTTTCGAAGACCTTTCTCAAGGAGTCCCATGAACAAGAGCCGTCTTCTGTCGCTCGCACTGAGCGTGCTGCTGGCGACTGGTGGGGGAGCCGCCAGCGCAGATCAGCGGGACGAGCGGCACGACCGCTCTGAGCCGTACGCCATCGGATTGTGGGGAGACCTCCCATATTCCGACGCCCAGGCACTCAGCGGTGTGCCCAATTTGATCGCCGACATGAACCGTCAGGACCTTGCCTTCAGTGTCCACGACGGGGATCTCAAGGCCGGCAACGGCACGCCAGGATCAGTGACGCCCACCACCTGCACCGATGCGCTCTACCTCCAGGCGCTCGGTTTCTTCAATGCGTTGCGCGCACCGGCGATGCTGACCCCGGGTGACAACGACTGGACGGACTGCGATCGTCCCGCAAATGGTGGCTTCTCCTCGCGCGAGCGTCTTGACCACGAGCGGAAGGTTTTCTTCGGCACCCCGTACTCGCTGGGGCAGCGGCGGATGCACCAGGAGGTGCAGACTTCGCCCCTGTGCCTCGGAGTCAATGGCCCGGTGCCATGTGTCGAAAACCGCCGCTGGACGCTAGGCGACGTCATGTACGTCACGCTCAACGTTCAGGGCTCGTGCAACAACCTCTGCGATACCGCGCCGGACGCTGCCGAGTGGACGGCCCGCAATCAGGCGAACATCGCCTGGCTGCGCGAGTCGTTCCGCTATGCGGCGGCGCTTCAGTCGGCCGCCGTGATGATCATTTCTCAGGCCAATCCGGGGTGGGATGCGACCGATGGCACCCGCGCGCCGCTGCGCAATGCGCTGACGCTGGCACAAACAGATGGGCAACCCGACGGTTTCCAAGACTACCTGATGGCGCTGCGCGATGAGGTCGTCGCATTCCGTCGTCCCGTGGCTTACGTGCATGGCGACTCGCACTATCACCGCATCGACAAGCCGCTGCTGATGCACAGGGACGTCGTCTGGAGAACTTCACGCGTGTGGAGACTTTCGGCGACAACCAGGCGAACGGCAACAACGATGTGAACTGGTTGAAGGTGACGGTCGATTCGCGCAGCCGGGAGGTGTTTTCCTATCAGGCGCAGATCGTGCCGGCAAATCGCGTCGCGGTGCCGGCACCTTGAAGTCCTGCGACCCGCATTTCAGAAGATCGCCGAGCCCAGAGGTCAGCTCGGTCCTGACGCAGGGCCGATGGGGAGGGGAGCGGTCTGTGGCGGCGAACCGCATCACGAGCGATCAGGTACGCCGGCACGTCCTTCTGGCTTCTGACGCGCCTGCCGGCGACCGCACGCTCATGAGCGACAGCCAATGATGACGTCAATGTCCCCAGGTGACTGCCGTCGGCCGCTGGTGCTGATCGCCTCAAATCGGCGAACCCGACTTTCGCACGACCGGAGAAATACGGCGAAGCCCTCATGCTTGATCTGACGCGCAATGTCCGCAGCGTCAGCACGCTGATAAGTCTTTTGCGGGTTCAAGCGATGGCGCGACTTGTAGCAGGCAAGGTTCTTCAAGTCCGCATCTGGAGGGCATTGCAGCGGGAGTAGGACCGGCGGGCAGTGCGACGAACTTCCGAGGTTCAACTCGATGCACAGCTTTCTCAGACTGCTGTAACTCCATGGTGACCTACAGGCCCGCTGCGCGAATGACGTTCCCTGCGCAGACGAAGTTGCCACCACCAAGGTGGTGGATGGTCTGCAGATCGGCGTTGGCGCTCTCGAACAGCCAGTGACCGTCCCTGAAAATTCGCGGATCGGCGGCCGCTCCGACAACCTCTGCGAAGCACGTGTCATACGCATCTTCGCTGTGCCTTTCCGGAATCAATCGGCATTCGAGCCACGCGGAACAGCCAGATGACAACACTGGCAAATTCATCGACGCGCTGAGCTCGGTCGCGATACCGAAATGACTGAACTTGTCCACGGTTCGTCCGCTGGTGCTGCCAACAGCATGCGTCAGGTCGATGAGTGTCGATCCCGGTAAACAGATCGCAAACGTGCCGCTGGCTGCGATCAATTCACGGGTGTAGGTCTTCTTGTCAATGACCACTGCGATGCGCGGCGGTGTGAACTCCACGGGCATCGACCACGCGGCCGCCATCACATTGCGGCGCGTACCGTCGTAAGTCGTGATCAAGACCGTGGGACCGTGGTTGATCAGGCGGCTGGCGTGCTCGAGGATCACTGGAAGATAGTTGCTCGTGTTCATTGATTCATTTCAAAACGTGTTGCTTAGCGAGAATTTATATCGCTTTCGGTTATGCGATCCGCTTTTTAAAGTCGCGTCATTCTGAACCACAGCACCACGAGGACCCCATGACCGACACATCCCAACGCATTCCGTTTCATCTCGCGTTTCCGGTTCGCGATATTGCAGAAGCCCGCACGTTCTACGGCGATTTGCTGGGGTGCCCTGAAGGCCGCAGTGCGCCGGAGTGGGTCGACTTCGACTTCTACGGTCATCAGATCGTTGCGCATCTGGCGCCCGATGAGTGCGGCCACAAGCAGAGCAGCGCCGTCGATGGCCAAGACGTGCCGGTCAAGCATTTCGGCGCCATCCTGCCGATGGACAAGTGGCAAGCCATGGCCGACCGGCTGATCGCGAACAAGACGGAATTCGTTATCGAGCCGTACATCCGCTTCAAGGGTGAAGCCGGCGAACAGGCCACGATGTTCTTCCTCGATCCGTCGGGCAACGCCATCGAGATGAAATCGTTCGCCGATCTCGGCTCGTTGTTTGCAAAGTAAGGCGAGATCATGCAAAAGCAACTTCCGGTCCTGGCAGGCGTCGCCGCTGCCTTGTTGACCTGCGCGAGTGCCGCTACGGCGCAGACAGACACCCTGAAGAAGATCAAGGAATCGGGCGTGATCACGATGGGCGTGCGCGACGCTTCCGGCGCGATGTCTTTCGCGCTCGGCCCCGGCAAGTACACCGGCTTCCATGTCGACATCTGCGAGCACGTCATCGCAGACATCAAGAAGGCGATCCAGCTCGACAAGCTGGAGGTGAAGTACCAATTGGTCACGCCGCAGAACCGCATCCCGCTCGTGCAGAACGGCACGGTCGACATTGAATGCGGGACCACCACCAACAACGCGGCGCGTCAAAAGGACGTGGCCTTCGCGCCCACGCTCTACGTGGAAGGCGTGCGCCTGGCAGTCAAATCGACCTCCGGCATCCGCTCGACGGCCCAGCTTGCCGGCAAGACGGTGGTAGCGACGACGGGGAGCACTTCCGTGCAGTTGCTGCGAAAGCTCAAGAGCGATGCGACGGAGCTGACCGCCAAAGACAACAGCGAAGGCTTTCTGTTGCTGGAAACCGGCCGTGCCGACGCCTTCGTGGCCGACGGACAGATCCTCGCAACGCTGATCTCGAAGAGCAGGGACCCAGCGCAGTACAAATTGCTGGACCAGGTGTTGAGCACCGAACCGATCGCCATCATGCTGCCCAAGGGCGATGCTGCGCTCAAGAAGGTGGTCGACCAGAGCATCGTGTCGCTGGCGAAGAGCGGCGACGCCGCGCGCATCTACGACAAGTGGTTCTTGAAGCCGATCCCGCCGCAGAACGTGATCGTGGGCTTGCCCGCCACCGAGATGACCAAAGCCGCGTGGGCGAACCCCACCGACAAACCCCTTGAAGGGTACGAGGCGCGCTGAGCGCTGGAAGGACATCATGAACGCAAAGGGGTAGACCGCTTCTTGCCCGCCGCGCCACCCCGAGTACCTGCCTTTGTGGTGGGGGGCTCCGAAGCTTCCGCCAGGCAACGCGAAAAATGGGCAACGATCGGCGAGCTCGCTCGACCCCGGCGCTGGAGCAGCCCGATCTCCCGATAGAAGGTGTGCTCGCCCAACGACACCACCCGGACGGTGTCGGGCAACGGCAAATGGGCTTCGACGAGCGGGACGAGCGCGACGCCCATCCCGTTCGCCACGAGCTGGATGAGTGCGGCGATCTCATCGAGCTCGATGGCCTCCTTCACATTGATCGCTTGCCGCCGCAGGAAGCCTTCTGCCATTCGCCCGCCAAAAGACACGCGGTCGTATCGCAAGAACGGCTGCACCCGCAGCAATTCGCGCCAGTCCTTGCTGCTCGAAACATTCTTCGAGACGATCAGCACGAAAGGCTCGTGGACGAGCGCCTGCCATGTCATGTCAGGCGGCATGCCGAAGGGCGGCCGGATCATCACGGCGGCGTCGATGCTTCCGGCATCGAGATCGTCCATCAACCGAAGAGACACGCCGGGAGCCACGTGGACCCGAACCAGCGGGAGCGCCGTGCGGAGCTGGTCGAGCGCACGCACGACCAGCGTCGACTGCGCCGACGCAATCGCGCCAATGCGCAAAAGACCTTGCGTTGACTGCTCATCGGGCGGATCGCCGAGCTTTGCAAACAGCGTGCAGATGAGTTCCGCTCGCTCGAGGACCGTTCGACCGGCGGCGTTGAGGGTGGCGGAGCGCCCGGTTCGATCGAACAGAGCGAAGCCAAGGCCCTCCTCAATCCGACGGATCTGACTGCTCACCGCCGATTGCGTCAGGCCGATGTGCTCGCCAGCGGACGCGAATGTTCCGTACTTGCAAACGGCGATGAGGGTCTTAAGTTCAGCGATCATTGACCGAGCATGTACAGTATCGATCGAAAAATCAAGGATCCATCAGGCGCTGAGATGCTCAAGAGAGCTTCGCTTGGTCGACTGCAACGCGTCGCCCATGTGTGGTGAACTTGGCGTGTGATTTTGCAATGGCTGCTTCAGACTCTGGTTGCCGTCGTTCGAGGCGGGCTCACCGAGCGGCGGCTATTGGCTAATTGTGTTGAAAAAGTCCCTGGCAATTCTGCCCAGGTCGACTAAGTTGATTGCATCTCACAGAGGAGTGCATCGACATGATGGGTCATCAAGGTGGCGTGCAAGACAAGCTCTTCTACTCGTTCAACCTTGACGATCATGTTCCGCAAACTCACCTGCTGAGGGGTATCGATCGGGTCTTCGATGTCAGCGATTTGCGCCAGCACCTCGCGCCCTTTTATAGTCACACGGGACGGCCATCGATCGATCCCGAATTGATGATGCGCATGCTAGTCGTGGGCTACTGCTTTGGAATTCGCTCCGAGCGTCGCCTCTGCGAAGAGATCCACTTGAACCTGGCCTATCGATGGTTCTGTCGGCTTGGCCTGGAGGACGCGATCCCCGACCATTCGACCTTCTCCAAGAACCGGCACGGGCGCTTCCGCGATAGCGATGCATTGCGCCACGTCTTCGAGAGCGTGCTGCGGCGCTGCATGAGCGAAGGCCTTGTACGCGGTGAAGGGTTTGCGGTGGACGCCAGCATCATCAAGGCGGACGCCAAGCGCGGTCGTGGCGGCGTGGGAGCCGACACGAGCGAGTGGAGCAAGGGCGATGGTCCAAGCCGCGCTGTGCGCGAATACCTTGCCGCCTTGGAAGAGAGCAATCCGACGCTTGATGATTCCGATGGCGCGCCGGCCCCCTCGAGTTCGGAGAAAAACATCTCGCTGACCGATCCTGCAGCTCAATGGACCGCCGCTCCAGGCGGCCCAGCCTTCTACGCCTACTCCACGAACTACTTGATCGACTTGCACGAAGGGATCATCGTGGACGTCGAGGCAACGCCCGCGCACCGCACAGCTGAAGTGGAATCGACCAAGACGATGGTTGATCGCGTAGAGGACCGCTTCGGTATGAAGCCTCGACGCCTGGTTGGCGATACAGCGTATGGAACAGGCCCGTTGCTCGGGTGGATGGTCGAAGACAAGGGCATCACGCCGCATGTGCCGGTGTGGGACAGGAGCGAGCGCAAAGACGGTACGCTGTCGAACAGTGAGTTCCGCTGGAATGAGCAAGCCAACGAATACCGCTGCCCGCAAGGCCACGCGCTACTCAGTGATCGTCGCCAGTTCACCAAGCCGCGCGAGCGCATCACCAAAGCCGGAACGATCCTCTATAGCGCGAGTCAGCACGACTGCGCCGGGTGCCCGATGAAACAACAGTGCTGCCCCAAAGTGCCCAACCGAAAGATCGCGCGTAGCGTGCATGAGCGATCACGGGATTTCGCTCGCGAGCTTGCCGACACGCCGCAGTACAAGCAGTCACGACGTGATCGGAAGAAAGTGGAAATGCTGTTCGCGCATCTCAAGCGCATCCTCAAACTGGACCGACTGCGCCTACGAGGATTGAGTGGAGCCCATGACGAATTCCTGTTGGCCGCAACCTCACAAAACCTTCGAAGGATGGCCAAGCGGTTGTTCGCCAAGCAAGGTGTGGCGGCAATGCCGGCATGATGCGGGGGAAGCGCTTCGCGTTTGGCCGCGAACAAAGGTCATTTCCCCAAAGCCTTGGCTGAGACAAGAGCGGTGTTCCAACAACTCAATTTGCAACTCGGGTTTTTCAACACAATTGGCTGTAAGGCGGTAGTCGGTCGCAGTAGTGTGGCATGTCAGAAAGCTGCAGCTCATCTCGGCAGCGCTACGCCAATCGAGACGTTCGAAAGCCGCCGAATACCGGATGATGCTGTGCACAGCTGCCGTTCACCTGGACGTGTGAGCGGCAGCAACGGGTCGGAGCAAAGAAGCGCGAGTGCCGCGTGCAGCAGACGTACCGCCAGCATGGCTCATTGAGCAATCGGCTCGGCGGCGGTGCACGCACTCTTGGCTTCCATGGGCATTGCCTTTCGCTTCTTCCGCAGTGCGTCCAACGCCGTTGCGCCAGCGTCAGATCAGAAAGCGTGACGGATACCGAAGTCGTAGCCGACCGAGTGTTGTGCAACGGGCGTGAACGCCACACCGAAAGAATGCGCAGCCTTGGCATCATGGGCAGTGTCCTGTGGTGGCGCGCGTCATGGT
Source organism: Variovorax sp. 05N34 (assembly GCF_056397405.1). Classification (NCBI taxonomy): domain Bacteria; kingdom Pseudomonadati; phylum Pseudomonadota; class Betaproteobacteria; order Burkholderiales; family Comamonadaceae; genus Variovorax; species Variovorax sp. 05N34. The sequence goes on along the minus strand of NZ_JBFTNI010000009.1, from coordinate 16,567 downwards.
TGCACGTATCCACGCTTGCGCCGAACCGTAATGCCAAGGCGGGCAAGCTCGGTTGGCAACAGCGCTGCCTGGACCAGCGCCACCGGCGGGCTGCCGGAGAGGGCCTTGAAGGTGCGATCGTAGATGGCCATGCAGTCACCGCTGGTCAAGCGCGAGTTGAAGAGAATGCCGTCGATATCGGGCATATCAGCGTGTACCGCTTCCGACAGCGCCTGCCCCGAGGCGTGAGAGCGTGCACGGCTGGCATCCGTATCGATCCCAACTTCATAGACGGCGGCACCTCGCAGATCGACCAGCGTCAATTCGCGGCTCGAACTGATCGATGTCACGCACAGCTGTTCCAGATGCGGTCGATAGAGGAGACGCCTCGTCTTGCCTTCGAAACGGTCGCGCGCGACGGCTTCTGCGAATGCCGTTGCAAAATTGTTGGCAGCACAAAGTACACGGAGTGCTCCCGCAGGACTTGAAAAGCGGCTTGATCCAAAGCCAGCGTTGGCGGGTGTCGATCGGTGCCGGCTCGGCAAGATGCGTGGCCAGTCGGCCGATACGGGCCTCGACGACGCGCTCCCGTAGCTTGGGGGTGACGAGCTTCACGGGTAGTCCAATGCGCCTTCCGCCGCGCTCCTAACCAGCGAGACATTGCCCTCGCGGAGCTTGTCAATCGGGGGCTTGCCGCCGGTCATGCGATTAGGGGCAACCAGCCATTCCGATTCTTCCAATTGGCCGAAGCCCAGTATTCATGCGGTGCACAGCCCCTCTTTAGATCGATTTCACAAAACGTCCAAGGGCGTCCGGTTTCATCACCGGACGTCCTTTTTCATTGCCGAACTGAATTCCTGTGCGGTGCCCTGAGCCTCTTCCCGCCGCATAAGCCACAGCTCGACAGCTCACGAAGGCGGCGTCCGATTCGTCCGCGCTGTCACCATAACCAGGAGCGCGCCAACCACCAGCAGTCCGGCACTGAAAGCGAAGGTGCTCTGATACCCCCTGCTATCGAACAGCACCCCACCGGCGGTGGAGCCCAGCGCGATAGCGAACTGGACCACCGCCACCATCAGCCCTCCGCCGGCCTCGGCGTCCCCCGGGAGCGTTCGTGCGACCCAAGTCCACCAGCCCACCGGCGCGGCCGTTGCTACGAGCCCCCAGGCACCCAGCAGAACTGCCGTGGCGACCACCGAAGAGCCTGCGGCGATGAGCGCCGCCGCGATAGCGGCCATCAGAACAGGGATGACCGCGAGCGTGCCGTAGAAATCCATCTTCAAAAATCGGCCGATGACCGTGGTGCCGATGAAACCTGCGACGCCCACTGCGAGCAGCAGGAGCGACAAGGCCGACGCATTGACGCGCGTCACTGTTTCGAGAAAGGGCCGAAGGTAGGTGAAAAGCGCGAACTGGCCCATGAAGAAAATGCCCACCGCCATCATTCCGAACGCCACCACGGGGCGCTTGAGTAGCCTCAAGGCGTTGCTGGAGCGCTGTGTCCGTGCCTGCGCGGGCATGGCCGGCAGACTGAACCACTGCCAGATGAATGCAACGATCGCGAGCGGCACCAGGCAGAAGAAGGCGCCGCGCCAGCCGACGATCGAAGCGAGATAGCTGCCCAGTGGCGCTGCCACGACGGTGGCCAGCGCATTGCCGCCATTGAAGATGGCCAGGGCGCGAGGCACCTGGGCAGGCGGTACCAACTGCATGGCGGTGGCGGCCGACATGGACCAGAAGCCGCCGATGACGACGCCGATCAGTACCCGGCCGGCCATGTATGCCTGATAGTTCGGCGCGAGCGCGACGATGGCCCCCGAGAGGCACATCATCGCCGTCAGCGCCAGCAGCAGCATCTTGCGATCGATTCGAACTGCGATGGCTGGGATGCACAGGCTTGTGAGTACCGCGAAAGCGCCGGAGATTGCGATGCCCTGTCCGGCCATGCCTTCGGTGACCTGGAGGTCGGACGCCAGCGGCGTCAGCAGACTCACCGGCATGAACTCGGAGGCGATCAGCGCAAACACGCACAGCGCCATCGCGAAGACGCCTCCCCAATGCGCGGCGCGTGCGTTGCCGTGGCGGTCGAAAGGGCCGCTCCCTGTGGATGCGGCGATGGACTGTGCCGTCATCAGGCGACCGCCGCGACAAGGTGCTTGCCGAAGAACGCCCCCAGCTTGTCCCATGGGATCAGGGTCACCCGGTCGTAGAGGTCCACGTGACCGGCACCGGGAACGATGTGCAGTTCCTTCGGTTCGGCTGCGCGCTGGTAGGCGTCTTCGCTGAACTCCCTGGAGTGCGCATGGTCGCCCGTGATGAACAGCATGGGCCGCGGCGAAATCGTTTCAATGTCGTTGAACGGATAGAAATTCATGAACTTGACGTTGCTGGTCAGCGTAGGCCGCGTGGTGGTTCTTGCCGATGCGCCCGGTGGCGTGAACTGGCCGCGCGGCGTTCGATAGAAATCGAAAAACTCGCGCTGAATGGGATCTGTATCCGCCGTCAGTTCGAGGACCGTGCCGCCTGTGTATTGAATGGCGCCCCCGTCGAATTCCGCCTGACGTTGCTGCGCGGCCGCGGCAATGATCTGCCTGCGCTGCTCCAGCGTCTGCGAGTGATTGAGCGCATTGCGGTTGGCCGAGCCCATGTCGTACATGCTCACCGTGGCGATGGCCTTCATGCGCGGATCGATCTTCGCCGCACTGACGACAAAGCTGCCGCTGCCGCAAACCCCGATGGCTCCGATCTGCTCTCTGTCCACGAAGGCTTGGTTGCCGAGGAAGTCGACCGCGGCGCTGAAGCTCTCGGCATACATGTCCGGCGAAACGGCATTGCGCGGCTGGCCTTCGCTGCCGCCCCAGAAGGGGAGATCGAGCGACAACGTGACGAAGCCGCGCTCGGCCATCTTGGTGGCGTACAGGTTTGCGCTTTGCTCCTTCACCGCCCCCATGGGGTGGCCCACCACGATTGCCGGCGTGCGCTTCTTCCGGTCCAGCGCCTTGGCAGCGAAGAGGTTCCCGGCAACGGTCATCTGGTACTGGTTCTTGAAGGCGATCTGGCGCACCGTGACCTGGTCGCTCGTGTGGAAGTTGTCGGCGCCATTGGGCAGGCTTGTGCTCTTTGGTGGTGCTGCCGCCAATGAAGGGCCCGTCGCCGACAGCATGCCGACAGCAGCCGCGCCGGAGGCGGCCATCTTCAGGAATTCGCGTCGGTCGCTCGCCGGGCCGACCGGCTCTGCGCCGACGGAGGTGCACTTTGTGGTTCTCATGGTCGATGTCCTTGGGAGGTGGTGTGAGTGCCGAGGCGGGTATGTCTTGCCTCGTTCGATGTCTTCGCATTCAGCTTGAGGGAAGTTTGCCGACCCGAGGCGTGATTGACTAGGTAATGAATGCTTAATACATTTATTACCGTCACTAATCAGTTCTCCTGTGAGACAGCGATATGCCTCGCCGCAACCTCAACGACCTTCTTGCTTTCGTGACAGTGGCCCGCCAGGGCAGCTTCACCAAGGCAGCGGGCACGCTCGGTGTCACGCAGTCGGCGCTGAGCCAGGCGATCCGCGGGTTGGAGGAAGGCTTGAAGATCCGTTTGTTGACGCGCACCACGCGCAGCGTCGCGCCCACCCCGGCCGGCGAGCGGCTCATGAAGGCCATCGGCCACCGATTCGACGAGATCGAAGCAGAGCTCGAAGCATTGACCGAGTTGCGCGACAAGCCTGCAGGCACGGTGCGCATCACCTGCGGTGATCACGTTCTGCAAACCGTTCTGCTTCCGAAGCTCATGCCGCTGCTGCGCGAGTATCCCGACATCAAGCTCGAGTTCGACATGAACTACGGTTTTCGGGACATCGTGGCAGACCGGTTCGACGCTGGTGTTCGCATGGGGAACACCATCGACAAAGACATGATTGCCGTTCCCATCGGCCCACCGCTTCAAATGGCCGTCGTGGCTTCACCGGAGTACTTTGCAGTTCATCCCGTACCCAAGACGCCGGCCGAACTGACAGCGCATCAATGCATCAATCAGCGGATGCCGACATCGGGTGGACTGTACGTTTGGGATTTCGAGAAGCGCGGGCGAAAGGTCAACGTGCGAGTGGATGGTCCTCTCATCTTCAACACGGCGCCGCCGCAGGTGGATGCGGCGCTGGCCGGGCTGGGAATTTCGCTGCTGCCGGAAGATGAGTTGATGGTGCACATCGAATCCGGAAGACTCGTTCGGGTGCTGCAGGACTGGTGTCCGAAATTCGCCGGCTACCACCTGTACTACCCCAGCAAGCGCCAACCGTCGCCGGCTTTTTCGCTGATCGTGAAAGCGCTGCGCTTCAGTGGGTCACGACAGCAGTAGGTGTCGGGTTTCTGCGAGGCAGCGATATCGCAGTGTCCGCACATCACCCCACCAATGTCGGGTTGCGCCGTGCTTCGTCGATCTTGCGCTGACGGAGGGCCTGCCGGCACTGCCCGAAACGCGATGCGCCGGGTTCCGCGCATCGTGTGTTGATGCAAATGGCGCGAGCGAAGAAGACTTGGTCCCTGCACGCGGCGAGCGGGTCCGACGTCGCCCTCACGGCGCGCGAGCGGCTGGCGTTCGAAGCCTTGCGAGGCACGGATGACGACGAGCGAGGGGAGAGTGCACCCGCGTCGTCGTCTTCAGCCTCGACGGTCGATTCTTGAGGCCGAGGCGCTGCATCGGCTTCGCTGCGGTCCCTCTCCGGGGTGACCAACGCGATTTCCTGCAACTTCCTGGGCGCTTGCAGCGTAGAAGGAGGTGGTGACAGGTTGGGCGCAACGGTCTGCGCTCGCGCCACTCGTGCCGTCTGCGCAACTTCGGGGACCGTTCTGGACGCAGAGCGGGACATTTCCCAACCGACGAACATCGAAGAAAGCAGCACCGCGGGCGTCAGCACAAGAAAGAGAACATTGCGGAGCGGGCGATAGTTCGAGTTCAACAACTCGCCCTTGCGAGCGGCGTGCCGCGACGAGGAAGTGTCGATCTGCTCATCGACCCCGGTCGGCATTGCCTCTCCGCACGCGCGGCAACGGGTAACGCACCCTCGGTTGACCGTATGGCACGACGGGCAACTTGCGGTTGCGACGCCCTTATGAAACATCAAGCCGAGATAGTCGCTTATCTCGGCATAGGCAATGTTCGTGTCTGGCGCAACGGGCCAGGCGGACGCAGCAAACTCAGTCATCTTCAGGGCCCCTTCGCTTGCGGGCAACCGCCAGACAGCGCAATAGCACTCTGTCCGGCGCAGATCCGCGCAATCACGCTTTATCGGAGGACAGCAAGCCGCCGCTTGTAAGACGAGGGCTCAACATTCACCCGGAATGGCGCCGTACGCGTCACGCTGTTGAGACAGCAGCAGCGCGCTTCGGCAACGAGACACTCAAACGCAATGTATCTCAGCGACCGAATGCGACACGAACGACAGGAAATCAGCGATCTCCAACTTGACGGGCAGGGAAGGCGCTGCCCTGTGGCGCGCCAGGGCCAGCGGTTCGATCACGTCGAAGCTTGCGTCGCAGGTCTCGACGAGGTCTTCCTCGCCTTCGCCTGAGCCGAAAATTTCGAGAAGTGCCTCATCGGATACGTGAGCCATGATGCGGGGTCCATCGAAGCCGTCCGGATAAATTGCAAACCTCACTGTCTCCGAATCGGGACAATGGATCGCTTCGCAGTGCATGGTGGTCTCCTTATCTACTTATGGATTTCACCCTTCCACAACCTGAAAAGCACGCGGCATACTTCGTCATACGCGGACAGATGCGACCTACAGGAGGAGCTCGTTCATGAACGATCCCTTCGATTTGAAGCGCTTCACGGATGCCCAGAAGGACGTGATGGACCACGTCCTGGATGAACTGCGCGCCGGCAAAAAGCGCAGCCACTGGATGTGGTTCATATTCCCTCAACTGGCTGGCCTCGGACGAAGTGCGATGGCGCAGCGCTACGCCATTTCATCGCTCGAGGAAGCGCGTGCGTACCTCGCGCATCCGGTCCTCGGTGCGCGGCTGAAGGCATGCAGTGAGTTGGTCTTTGCGGTGGAAGGTCGCAGCGCCGCGGAGATTTTCGGTGCGCCCGATGACCAGAAGTTCTGGTCATCGATGACCTTGTTTTCGATCACTGCGGATGCATCGACTCCAGTGTTTCGCGCGTGCCTTCAAAAATACTTCGGCGGCAGCACCGACCGCGGCACCTTGCGGCTCCTGCAGGGGGGAAGCTAGCCGAAGGCTGCCCCAATAGACAGGCCGGCGCTAGTGCAGATCGCCGTTGAGGTATGGCTCGGGATCCACGGCGACGCCTTGCTTGCGAATCTCGAAGTGGAGCTTGACGCGTTCGGCGCCGCTGTTGCCCATCTCGGCGATCTTCTGGCCTTGGCGCACCACCTCGTTTTCCTTCACGTTGATGGTCTGCGCATGCGCGTAGGCAGTGAGAAAGGTTTCGTTGTGCTTGACGATCACCATGTTGCCGTAGCCGCGCAGTTCGCCGCCGACATACACGACGCGCCCATCGGCCGCCGCCACGATCGGGTCGCCCAAGTTGCCCGCAATGTCGATGCCTTTGTTTTGCCCGCCGTCGAAAGTGGAAAGCGTGCGCCCTGGAGCGGGCCGAATGAATATCGCCTGCGGCTTGGGCGCAGGCGGTGTGGCGCGGGGTGCCGAGGCGGGCGGCAATGGGTAGAACCCAGGCGCGGGGGCCTGGCTTTGCGGCGTGGACATCGGTGTGGTCGTACATGCGACCAAGGAGGCCGCTGCGATCGATGAAATCGCGAGGCGAAGGAGGTAGGTCTGAACTTGCATGGCTTTTCTTCGAAACGAGGTCTAGGCGAGGGATTCCTCGGCCTCACGGCGAGGGAGCATTTTTAGCACGGCGCGGTTGCGGCCGGTGCCGCGGTGCTGCGAAGGCTTTGCTGGCGCGCCAGGAGCGCGTCGCGTGGCCCTGCATCGACGACCCTTCCGGCCTCCATCAGAACGACAGTGTCGAATCGGTCCAGCAAGCTCAGGCGGTGGATCGAAGCGATCACGCAAGCATTGGGAAACGCACCGGCCATCCGTTCGAGGACACGCGCCTCGGTTGCTGCGTCGAGGGCGCTGGTCGGTTCGTCGAGCAGCAACAGCGAACTGCCTTGCGCCGCCAACACGCCCCGAGCGAGCGACAGGCGCTGCCGCTGGCCACCGGACAGATTGAAGCCGCGCTCGGAGAGCGGTGTGTCGAGATGCGCGTGCGTTGACGTCAACACGTCGTCGAAAGTGCTGACGTGCATGGCAGCATGAAGATCGGCGTCATCGAAGCTCTGGCCGAAGCTCAGGTTCTCGCGCACGCTGGCCTCGAAAACTTCGGTCTCCTGCGGAATCAGCGTCGCGAAGGTTCGCAATAGAGGCCAGGGTTGCGGTTGCCCGTCGATGGACACCGTGCCCGCCTGTGGCGCATAGAGGCCCGCGAGCACGCGCAGCAAGGTGCTCTTGCCTCCGCCGCTCGGGCCGACCAAGGCAATGCGTTCGCCTCGTCGGAGCGCGAGGGACACTTCGTGCAAGCCGCTGCGCGCCGTCTCGCCGGCCGCTTGCATGCCGCGCGGACGGTAGTTCCACACCAATCCGCTGACCTCGATCGTCTGCCAATTGGCTTCGCTGTCGATGCGTTCGTCCGCAAGATCGGCAACCCGCGAAGGCGCTTCCCAGATGGGCTCTGCGCTGCTGTAGTCGGTGTGCATCCGCGCGAAGAACTGAAAGTTCGCTGCCATCGACGACACAACGCTCGCCGCCTGTTGCGCATACTGATAAATCATGAACACGCCGCCGAGCAACACCGTCTGGCCTGGCGCGCGCGACTGCCAGACGTAGATCACGACGAGGCCCCAGGTCAACGCCAACCCCATCAGGTCGACGGCGAACCACTTGCCTTCGTTCAGCACGACGGTGCGCTTCATTGGCTCGGAGATGGCTTCCATCCGCCGGCCCAGGAGCCATCGCGATGCGGCCGACAGGCGCAAGCCGATGACCGTCGATGCATTGCCGAGAAAATCGAGCAGCGCCGCGACGTAGCGGCGGTCGGCATCGTTCTCGACGCGCGCGAGCCGCATCAGCGAGCGGTCGAAGCGAACGATCACGACAGCGATCACCACATAGCCGACGATGGCCATCGCGCCACTGCTGCGCGAAAGCAGGGTCAGTGCAATCAGTGGGCCGATGAAGTTGACGATGTTGGTGAGATAGATGAACTGGTTCTGCGCGAAATCCGAGAGCGCGCGGCTCGCTTGATGCACCCGGTGCTGCAATTCGCCCGAATGGTGCGCGTCGTGCCAGACCAGCGGCGCCGAGGCGATGCGCGCATAGAGCGTGTCGGCCAGTTTTTCGCGCACGCGCAGGCCGACATTGCGCTCGAGGATGCGTCCAGGCCCGTGGATTGCCCATGAGAAGACATACACCCCCGACAGCGCGGCGATCCAGCGGCCCGCGCGGCCGATGTCGCCGGTCTGCAGCGCGTTGATCGCCTGCGCTGCGAACCACGGCATGGTAAGCCGCAAGAGCTGCGAACAGGTGAGAAGCACCGTCGCGGTGAGCAACTGCGGTCGTGCGCCCTCGGCGTAGCGCCACAGAGCCGCGAACAGCTCGCGGACAGCGTTGCCTGGTGCGCTCGTGTTCATGCGCGGCTGCTCGCGTTATTTTTGCGGGATCGGCGTCGCGCGGTCGATCGGAACAGCAGTGACACTGTTCTTCGGGGAGCCATCGATGAGGAGATCGGAATAGGTCAGGTAGACGAGCGTGTTGCGCTTCGCGTCGACCATCCGTACGACGCGCAACCGCTTGAACATGACCGACAGGCGCTCGCTATAGACCTCTTCGCGCTTCGGCAGCGGCTGGACAATGCTCACGGGTCCGACTTGCCGGCATGCGATCGAAGCCTCGGACTTGTCTTCGGCCAATCCGAGCGCGCCGGACACGCCGCCCGTCTTGGCGCGCGAAACATAGCAGGTGACGCCGTTGACCTTCGGGTCGTCATAGGCTTCGACGACGATCTTGTGGTCGGGGCCGATCAGCTTGAAGACGGTGTCGACTTCGCCCACGGGCTCCGCGCGCGCCAGCGTCGTTGCCAACAAGCCCACGATGACGGCGCAAGACTTCAGCCGCTTCATGCGATGTCCAGGGTATGAACGCGATCGAAGCTGCCGCGCCGCCGATCCTCGAAGTAAAACCGGAGCGCCTCCTTGACCGTGCGGAAGGCGATTTCGTCCCAGGGAATCTCGTCCTCGGTGAAGAGCTTCGCCTCGATCGTCTCGTGACCCGGATCGAACCTGTCGCTCAAGAGACGCGCGCGGTAGAAGAGGTGCACTTGCCCCACCCGCACGACACTCATCACCGCGAACAGGCCTTCCATCTCGTATTCGGCACCGGCTTCCTCGTCGGTTTCGCGTGCTGCGCCTTGCTCAGTCGTTTCGTTCAGCTCCATGAAGCCCGCCGGCAACGTCCACTTGCCCCATCGCGGCTCGATGTTGCGCTTGCAAAGCAGCACGCGGTCGCCCAGCACGGGGATCGTGCCCACCACGTTCAGCGGGTTTTCGTAGTGGATCGTGTTGCAGGCCGGACAGACGGCGCGCTCCTTGGTGTCGCCGTCGTCAGGAATGCGGTACACCACCGCCGTGCCGCAGTTCTTGCAGTGCTTGATGGGGACGCGCAGGAACATGCCGGTTTCAGACGACCTTGACCGTGAGCGACGGCAGGCCGGTGATTTCGCCGACGAGCGTGTCTCCTGCGACCACCGCTGCAACGCCTTCCGGCGTGCCGGTGAAGATCAGGTCGCCGGGTTGCAATTCCCAGGCGGCCGACAGATGCTCGATGGTTTCGCCGATGCTCCAGATCAGCTTGCTCACGTTGCTCCGCTGCCGGTCGACGCCGCCCACGGTCACCGAAATCTCCGCCTTCTCGACATCGCCCGCCTCCGCGACCGGCACGATCGGCCCGATGGGCGCGCTCTGCTCGAAGCTCTTGCCGATGTCCCACGGACGACCCTGCTTCTTCATGTCGTTCTGCAGATCACGGCGGGTCATGTCGAGGCCCACGGCATAGCCGAAGATGTGTTTGTGCGCGTCGGCGGCCTTGATGTTCTTTCCGCCGGTTCCGATCGCTGCAACGAGTTCGATCTCGTGGTGCAGGTTCTTGGTGAGCGTCGGATAGGCCATAGTGCCGGTGGTTCCGGCATCGACCACCACCACGGCGTCGGCCGGCTTCATGAAGAAGAAGGGCGGCTCGCGGCCGGTAAACCCCATTTCCTTGGCGTGTTCCTCGTAGTTGCGGCCGACGCAATAGATGCGGTGCACCGGAAAGCGGCCGGGTTGGCCGACGACAGGGATCGAAACGACAGGGCAGGGGGTGAAAACGTATTCGGAGGCCATGAAAAAACGTCCTTTTCAGCGAAGATGGCAGTGTGCCAGAGGGCAGGGTGCGTTGTCCGCGCCAGGGCTGTGGGCGCCGGGCGGGGATATGCTTGCGCCATGATGAAGCTGCACAACTATTTCCGATCCTCCGCATCGTTCCGCGTCCGCATTGCGCTGAATCTCAAGGGACTGGACTACGACTACATCCCGGTGCATATCGCCCGCGGCGAGCACAAGACGGGGCCCTTCTCGGCCATCTCGCCGGACATGCTGGTGCCCCTTCTCGAAGACGATGGCGAACGCTTTACGCAGTCGATGGCCATCATCGAATACCTGGACGAAATCCACCCCGAGCCGGCCCTGCTGCCGCATGATCCGGTGGGCCGGGCACGCGTGCGGGCGCTGTCGGAGTCGATTGCCTGCGAAATCCATCCGCTGAACAACCTTCGCGTGCTGAAGTACCTGGTCCGCGAACTCAAGCTGGACGACGACGCCAAGAACGCGTGGTATCGCCACTGGGTACGCGAAGGCATGCTGGCGTTCGAGCGTCAGCTTGCGTTGCTGCCCGCCGGCACGTACTGCTACGGCAACACGCCGACGATGGCCGATTGCTGCCTGGTGCCGCAGATTTTCAACGGGCAGCGCTTTGATTGCGACTTTTCGGGCTTGCCGCGCACGATGGCAGCTTTCGAGGCGTGCATGCAGCTGGAAGCCTTCCAGCGCGCCCAACCTTCGCAATGCCCTGACGCTGAAGCGTGATCGATCCTGACTGGCTCGTCCCGCAATGGCCGGCGCCGCCCGGCGTAAAGGCGTTGTGCACGACGCGTGCAGGCGGGATATCGACCGCGAACTACGAGGGCCTGAACCTTGGCGACCACGTGGGCGACAACCCGTCCGCGGTGCAATCCAACCGGCAAGCCCTTCGCGACGCGATCGGCGCACGGCCGGTGTTCCTGCAGCAAGTCCATGGAACGGGAGTGCTCGCGCTCGATGCCTCCAGCGTGGACGGCGCGGCTGCCGACGCCTGCACCACCGATGTAAGCGGCATCGCCTGCACGATCATGGTCGCCGATTGCCTGCCGGTGCTGTTCACCGACATGGCTGGCAGGCGAGTCGCCGCGGCGCATGCCGGTTGGCGCGGGCTTGCCGCCGGTGTGATCGAACGCACGCTGGAGACTTTTCAAGCCGACGGCGGTGCGGGCAGTGTCATGGCATGGCTCGGTCCGTGCATCGGCCCCGACGCCTTCGAAGTGGGCGATGAGGTTCGTGCTGCATTTGAAGCAGTTTCACCCGAGGCGCGTAAATGTTTCGTCGCGGCGGACAGCACAGGCACTCCAATGGCTGCAGGCAAATGGATGGCAGACTTGGCGGGCTTGGCCCGCCAGCGCCTGGTTGCTGCCGGCGTCACCCTACTGCACGGAAACGACAGCAGCGACGCCTGGTGCACCGTCCACAACCCGTTACGCTTTTTCTCGCACCGGCGGGACCGGTTCAGCGGCCGCTTCGCCGCCTGCATCTGGCGCGGCTGAATGCGCCCGGATCGCCGCCTCTCGCGCAGCCGCTTCACGCGCCTTCAGAGCGCGGCGCCGTGCGGGCGTGGCCATCAGGTAAACCACCAGTGCCACCGGCGCCAGCCCATAGAGTAGAAAGGTGAAGACGGCGCCCAGCACGGTGCCGTTGGTGTTGGTCGCCTCGGCGACTGCCATCATCAAGGCAACGTAGAGCCACGCGATCACGACAAGGTGCATAGACGGTTTTGTTTCAGGAAGTTATCGGAGGTCTTGCTGGTGAGGCGGTTGCGAATGCAGCATACTCAAATCCCGTTCTGAAGAGGTGAGGCAGCAGGAGACATGATGAAACAAGAACACACTGCGGCGGCAGAGCCTTTTGCGCCCTTTCAGCAGGCGCTTTCAGAGGGATGGAGCAAGGCGCTCGAATCCTTCCAATCACTGGGCTTGCAGGGCGCCCAAGCCACGCAGGGCATCCAGGGCGACGGGCACCACGCGCCCTGGGATCTCCCGAAACTCTTCCTTTCCACCGAGAAACTCCAGGAACTGCAGCAGCAGTACATCAGCGAAGCCACGGAGCTTTGGCGTCAGGACATGGCCAGCCGGTCGGCAACGGACAAGCGTTTCGCCAGCGAAGCGTGGGGCAGCAATCCGGTTTCATCGTTTGCCGCAGCTGTTTACCTGTTGAACGCGCGGACGCTCCTCAGTATGGCCGAGGCGGTCGAAGCCGATGCCAAGACTCGCGCCCGCCTACGCTTCGCGGTGGAGCAGTGGATGGCGGCTTCGTCGCCGAGCAATTACCTTGCATTCAACGCCGAGGCCCAGAAGAAGGCCATCGAAACGCACGGTGAGAGCATCGCGAAGGGGATCCAGAACCTTCTCCACGACGTGCAGCAGGGCCACCTGAGCATGACGGATGAAAGCGCGTTCGAAGTGGGCCGCAATGTCGGCACCACCGAGGGCGCGGTCGTTTTCGAGAACAATCTCTTCCAACTGCTCGAATACAAGCCGCTCACGGCCAAGGTGTATGAACGGCCTCTGCTGCTCGTGCCGCCTTGCATCAACAAGTTCTACATCCTCGACCTGCAGCCCGAGAATTCGCTGATCCGCTATGCGGTGGAGCAGGGGCATCGCGTGTTCGTCGTCAGTTGGCGCAATCCGGATCCATCGATGGCGCAATACACGTGGGACCAGTACGTGGAGGACGGCGCCGTCAAGGCGATCCACGTCGCGCAGGAAATCACCGGCCAGGACAAGAAGGGTGGAAAGATCGACACGCTCGGCTTCTGCGTCGGCGGCACCATCCTGAGTACGGCGCTGGCTGTGCTCGCTGCGCGTGGCGAACAGCCGGCATCTTCAGTGACGTTGCTGACGACTTTGCTGGATTTCACCGACACCGGCGTGCTCGACATCTTCATCGACGAGCCTTTCGTGCAGTTCCGCGAAATGCAGATGGGGAAGGGCGGGCTGCTGCAAGGTGGCGAACTCGCGTCGACCTTCAGCTTTCTGCGGCCCAACGACCTAGTCTGGAACTACGTCGTCGGCAACTACCTGAAGGGCGAAACGCCGCCTCCGTTCGACCTGCTTTACTGGAACAGCGACGCGACCAACCTCCCGGGACCGATGTACTGCTGGTACCTGCGCAACACCTATCACGAGAACAAACTGGCAGTGCCCGGTGCAGTGACCGTGGCGGGCGAGAAGGTGGACCTTGGTGCGATCGATGCGCCGGTCTACATCTACGGCTCGCGTGAAGACCACATCGTGCCGATCGGCGGAGCCTATGCGTCGACGCAACTCCTGCAGGGCAAGAAGCGCTTCGTGATGGGGGCGTCCGGCCATATTGCCGGCGTCATCAATCCACCGGCGAAGAAGAAGCGAAGCCACTGGATCCGCGAAGACGGCAAGCTGCCCAAGACGCAAGCCGAGTGGCTGAGCGGCGCGACCGAACACCCCGGAAGCTGGTGGACCGACTGGTCCAACTGGCTCAAGACCCATGCGGGCAAGCAGATCCCTGCCCCCAAGACCTACGGCAAGGGCACCGCCTACAAGGCGCTGGAGCCGGCGCCGGGTCGCTACGTCAAAGCAAAAGCCTGAACCGCCCCTTTCCCGTCATTTCAACTGTCATTTCAATCCACGCATCGGAGAGCACATCATGGAAGACATCGTCATCGTTTCAGCCGCACGCACGGCCGTCGGCAAGTTTGGCGGCTCGCTGGCCAACATTCCTGCGACGGAATTGGGCGCGCTCGTGATCAAGGAAGTGCTCGCGCGCGCCAAGGTCGGCAATGACCAGATCGGCGAAGTCATCATGGGCCAGGTCCTGACGGCGGGCAGCGGACAGAATCCCGCGCGCCAGGCGCTGCTGAAGAGCGGCATCGTCAATTCGGTTCCGGCGCTCACGATCAATGCCGTTTGCGGTTCGGGGCTCAAGGCAGTGATGCTGGCCGCACAGGCCGTGGCCACCGGCGACAGCGAAATCGTCGTTGCCGGCGGGCAGGAAAGCATGAGCCTCGCGCCGCACGTGCTGCCCAATTCGCGCAACGGACAGCGCATGGGCGACTGGAAGCTTGTCGATTCGATGATCATCGACGGCCTGTGGGACGTGTACAACCAGTACCACATGGGCATCACCGCCGAGAACGTCGCCAAGAAATACGACATCAGCCGCTCCGCCCAGGATGAACTCGCACTGGGCAGCCAGACCAAGGCCGCCGCTGCGCAGGACGCCGGCAAGTTCAAGGACGAGATCGTCGCCGTCAACATCCCGCAGAAGAAGGGCGACCCGATCGTCTTCGACAAGGATGAGTTCATCAATCGCAAGACCAGTGCCGAAGGGCTCGCGGGCCTGCGCCCCGCCTTCGACAAGGCGGGTGGTGTGACGGCCGGCAATGCTTCCGGCCTGAACGACGGCGCTGCCGCGGTGATGGTGATGACCGCCAAGAAGGCCGCGGCGCTCGGGCTCAAGCCGCTTGGCCGCATTGCCAGCTACGCGAGCACCGGCCTCGATCCTGCATTCATGGGCATGGGACCCGTGCCGGCATCGCAGAAGGCGTTGCAGCGCGCGGGCTGGAAGCCCCAGGACCTGGACGTGCTCGAAATCAACGAAGCCTTTGCTGCGCAAGCCTGCGCCGTGAATCGCGAAATGGGCTGGGACGTGAACAAGGTCAACGTGAACGGCGGTGCGATCGCGATCGGCCATCCGATCGGTGCGTCCGGTTGCCGCATCTTGGTGACCTTGCTGCACGAGATGCAGCGGCAGAACGCCAAGAAGGGCATTGCGTCGCTGTGCATCGGCGGTGGCATGGGGGTTGCCCTGACGATTGAGCGTTGAGCGCGATTGCGTTGGACAACAACAAGCCGCGTCCCAGGGCGCGGCTTTTTTCATTTCCGATTTGAACCACAAGGAAAGACGATGAACGACAGCGACCACGCCCTGTTCCAGCAAATCCGCGACGAACTCTTCGTTGCTGCGGTAGGTGATGTGCTCGACACGATGGGCTATCAGCACCAGTTTCTTCCCGCGGGCATCGCGCCGCTGGAGAAGACGATGCGCATCGTCGGGCGTGCAATGCCGGTGCTCGAGGCGGACGTCATCAATGACGGCAATCGATCGGCCGGGCCGCTGTCGGGCAAGCCCTTCGGACTGATGCTCGAGGCGCTCGACGATCTGAAGGCGGGCGAAATCTATATCGCCACCGGCGCCTCGTTGCGCTATGCGCTCTGGGGCGGCTTGATGTCGACGCGGGCGCAGCACCTCAAGGCCGCGGGCGCCATTCTTGACGGCTACGTGCGCGACGCCAATGAAATCGAGCGTCTCGGGTTCAATGTGTTTTGCCGAGGCACTTATGCGCAGGACCAGGGAGTGCGGGGGCAGGTGATCGACTATCGCTGCACGATCGAGATCGACGGCGTACGTATTGCACCGGGCGATTTGCTGTTCGGTGATCGCGAGGGTGTGCTGGTGATTCCGCGCGCGGTCGAGGCGGAAGCCGTGGCAAAGGCACTGGACAAGGTGCGCACCGAAAACAAGGTGGCGGATGCGATCAAGGATGGCATGAGTGCCTGCGAGGCGCTGGCGACCTTTGGCGTGATGTAGTCGGGCTTTTTCGCCTAGAGGCTCATTGCCCGCGCTTGTCGCAGCATGGTGAGTGGCTGTTCCAGCGTGCGCTCTTGAACTTGTTGCTGATCTCGTTCCATGGCTTGCTCCCAAGCCTGAGTGCTCTGAGAAATCGGCGTGTTCAGGCTTTCGACCGTCGGCACACCGGCAATTCGTTTGAGAGCCGAGTCCAGCGCGCCTTGGACCGCGAACACCTTGGAGGCGTCAGTGCTCAGCACGACGTGGTCGATGCGGTTGATCCCATGGGTGCGCGCGGCCACGACGAGGGCGGAGGCGAGCCGGTCACTCTGCCGATCGGGGGTGCGGCCCACCTTCGCATCGAGCAGATGCACGCCGGCTTGTGCCTCGGTGAATAGTTTGTGAGCCGGGTGCTCGGGGTGGTCCAGCTGGGTCAGCTGTGTCAGCTGCAGTTGCCTCGGCGTCGGAAGACCGTGGATCGGGACGTGCTGATGGCTGTCAGCCGTGTGATCGAAATGCTCTGCGACATGCGGCGCCCGTGTGTCTTGGTAGGGGCAACGAGCGGCGGGTGCGCCGAGCCAGATGCCGTTTTGCTCCAGCAGTTTCTCGTTGAGCTTGAGGCTTGAG